>WQZX01000061.1 GCA_009780515.1 Nocardioidaceae bacterium
CGAGCGAGTCGGCGAACCGCTGGTGGGCCTCGGCGAAGCCGGGGGCCGGATCGTTCGCGGGCGGGAGGTCGGCGAGCAGGTTGCGGGCGTAGTGGCGCGCGGCGCCGGCCGAGGTCATGAACCGCTCGCTCTGGCTGCCGCCGCGATCGAACAGGCTCACCCGCAGCTGCCGGGCGACCGCCCGGAGGGTCTGGTACGCATCGTCCATCCGGCGTACGGCGGCGCGCAGGTCGCCACGCGTGCGGGAGCCGTCGAGCACCCCGACGGCCGTGTCGACGACGTCGTCGATCGCCTCGAGGAAGCGCTGGCTGCTCAGCCGCGCCACTCGACCGGTGCGCAGGGGGAACACGCAGAGCACGGTCGCGGCCGCGATCGCCGCCCCCAGCGCGGTCTCCTCGAGCCGCAGCACGAGCAGCGAGTCGGTGAACTCGTCGAGCTGGACGTACAGCTGAGAGACCATCACGGTGATGCCGATGACCATGAACGCGTAGCTGATCCGCATCAGGTAGATCCCGAAGAAGATCGCGCCGAGGATCACGAGGATCGCGATCCAGCCGTGCGGGCCGACGAGGTGCGCGAGCAGGCCGCCGACCACGGCACCGACGACGGTGCCGAGCACGCGGTTGAAGCCCTTGCGGACCTGCTCGGTCGCGCTGTTGGCGCCCATGAACGTCACGAAGGCCGCGATCACGGCCCAGTAGAAACGGCGTCCGCTCAGCACCTCGCCCAGGAGGACCGAGGCGCCGACGGCGATCGCCATCTGCACCGCGACCCGCACGTTGGGCGCCAGTGGCACGTGGCCGAGCAGCAGGCGGCGCCAACGCGGGCCGGCCGGCGTACGGGCGTCGGGCAGGGCGGACGCGTCGGCGCTGACGAACGCCGAGCCGGGCAGCCAGCCGCCGGCGAGCACGACAGGCGAGTCGATGCCCGCCGCGGCCCGGTCCTGCGAGCGCGCCGCCGCGGCGGCGCGCGCAGTGGCGAGCTGGCGCTGGACCTCGGAGTGACCGGCGACGGACAGGCTGAAGCGGTGCAGCACGATCCGGCGCACGTCGTCGCGACGGAGCTCGCCGTCCGGCCGCACCCCACCGGCCGGTACGGCGAGGGCGGCGACGCGCGCGGCCGCGCGATCTGCTGCCTCGACGTCCCCGTCGCGTACGGCGGCCAGCGCCTCGCGCACGGCCGCGCGGGCGTCCGCGTCGAGCTCGGGACGCCGGGCGATCGCGCCGGCGAACCGGCCCATGTTGCTGACCGCGAGCTCGACGTCGAAGAGGATCTGGTGCAGCTCCTCGGCCGACCAGCCGGGCGGGATCGCGGCCGGGTCGTTGAGGTGCGCGTCGGTCATCAGCGCGGCCTCGTTGAGGAGCACGAGCCGACGGTCGAGCTGGGCGGCCATGTCGGCGGCGTCCGCGGGGGAGTCGAGCATCCTGATCGCGTAGGCGACCAGGTCGCGACGGCGCGCGGCGTACGACCGCTCGAGGCGGCGGAAGGCCGAGCGGCGGCCGGGGTAGAAGAGCGTGAACTGGGCGATCATCGCGACGATCACGGCGAGCACGATCTCCGCGGCGAGCCAGCCGATGTCCTCGATCCCGATCTGGGAGCCGAGGAAGAAGCCGAAGAAGTTGCCCATGAAGACCATCTGGCCGCCCACGAACCCGAGCGGCCCGAAGCGGCGGCAGTAGGCGCCGGCGGCGAGGATCACGACCAGCAGCGTCAGGGCGATCGGGCGGTGCGAGCTCAGCGGCAGCCCGATCGCCAGGCCGGCGACCATCAGCGGCGGCATCACCGCGAAGCCGACCAGCTGCTGCCGGACGGTCGCGAACATCCCGCCGGTGAACGCGCAGATCATGCCGACCACCGCGCCGAGCATGATGCCGATGATCATCATCCCGTGGTCGACCGCGGCCACCAGGGCGGCCTGCGTGGGCGGCAGCACCGCTCCGTGCGTGTCGACCTGCATGGCGTGCGTGACGCGGACGAAGGCCCATTCGGCGGCCATCGCCGCGGCGATCGTGGCGACGGCCTGCACGGCGGCGCGCAGGCGGTTGAAGCCGGGGTCTGAGGCGCGGAGTCGGGAGAGCATCTGAGCGCCATCCTACGTGAACCGGAGACGTTCTCCGAGTCTTGACGGGGTTCTGCTCGCGGTGATCAGCCGACGGTGATCAGCCTGACGCGGGAGCGGGCGGCAGGCGGTCGCGGAGCCAGGTCGCCGTACCGGCGGCGAGGCCCTTGAGCTTCGGCCGGGAGTCGAGCGGCGCGACCATGAGCGGGGTGTCGGGCGGCAGGCTCCACTTCAGCTCGTGGTAGACGCGCGACAGCGTCTCGTCGCTCTCGATCAGGGCCAGACCGTCGGCCACGGTCCGCAGCTCGAGCCACGGGCCGGGCGGGGCATCGGGGAGCGGCGCGGCTGTCCACGCGAGGAAGACCGTCATGGGCCATCTGTACCCGGGGCGGCGAGTCGCTGTCGGGGGATCGGGTACCGCACGGGTGCACCCAGTCGAGAAGAAGTCGATCTCACCGAAGGAGCACATGATGCGAGCAGTCACCTGGCAGGGCCCCAAGCACATGAGCGTCGAGGACGTCCCGGACCCGATCATCAAGGAGCCGACCGACGCGATCATCCGCGTGACCAGCTCCGGGCTGTGCGGCTCGGACCTGCACCTCTACGAGCCGCTGGCGCCCTTCATGACGCCCGGCGACGTCGTCGGCCACGAGCCGATGGGCATCGTCGAGGAGGTCGGCTCGAGCGTCACCGACCTGAAGGCCGGCGACCGTGTCGTCGTCCCCTTCAACGTCGCGTGCGGCGAGTGCTGGATGTGCGAGCAGGGCCTGATGAGCCAGTGCGAGACGACCCAGAACCGCGAGCACGGCACCGGCGCGAGCTTCCTCGGCTACAGCAAGCTCTACGGCCAGGTGCCCGGCGGGCAGGCGGAGTACCTCAACGTCCCCTACGCCGGGTTCGGCGCCATCAAGGTCCCCGAGGGCCCGCCCGACGACCGGTTCGTCTTCCTCTCCGACGTCCTGCCGACCGCCTGGCAGGCCGTGGAGTACGCCGGCGTGCAGCCCGGCCAGACGCTGCTCGTCCTCGGCGCCGGCCCGATCGGCGACATGGCCGCGCGGGTCGCGATCCACCGCGGCATCGACGTGATCGTCGCCGACCGCGTGGCGCACCGCCTCGCACGCGTGGCGAGCCGTGGGGCCGAGGTCATCAACATCGACGAGGCCGGCGACCAGCTCGCCGAGGAGGTCCGCTCCCGCACCAACGGCCGCGGCGCGGACGCCGTGATCGATGCGGTCGGCCTGGAGGCGCACGGCTCGCCCGCCGTCGAGCTGACCCACAAGCTGGTCGGCAAGCTGCCGGACGCGATCGCCCAGCCGTTCATGAAGAAGGCGGGCCTCGACCGGCTCTCCGCGCTCACCAGCGCCTTCGACGCCGTACGCCGCGGCGGGACCGTCTCCATCTCCGGCGTGTACGGCGGCGCCGTGGACCCGATCCCGATGATGCAGCTGTTCGACAAGCAGCTGCAGATCCGCATGGGACAGGCGAACGTCCGCCGCTGGAGCGACGACATCCTGGAGCTGCTGAAGAAGGACGAGGACGTGCTCGGCGTGGAGTCCTTCGCGACCCACCACCTCCCGCTCGACGAGGCACCGCAGGCGTACGCCGACTTCCGGGACAAGTCGGACGGCATGGTCAAGGTCGTCTTCAACCCGTGAGGCGTGGGGCTACGGTGGCGACATGACGGTCTCGCCCCCATTCCGCGCCGACATCGTCGGCAGCTTCCTCCGCCCTGACAGCATCCACACCGCCCGGACCGAGCACGCGTCCGGTGCGATCGACGACGGCGCGCTCCGCGCCGCGGAGGACGCCGCGATCACCGACCTCCTCGCCAAGGAGGCCGAGGCCGGCCTGCGACTCGCCACCGACGGCGAGTTCCGGCGCGCGTGGTGGCACTTCGACTTCCTCGGCATGCTCGACGGCGTCGACGTGGTGCAGTCCGACCACGGCATCCAGTTCCAGGGCGTCGCCACCAAGAGCGAGGTGCTGCAGGTCAACGACCGGATCGGCTTCCCCGCCGACCACCACATGCTCGACCACTTCAGGTTCCTGCGCGACCACGTGCCCGCCGGTGTGACCCCGAAGTTCTCCATCCCCTCGCCCAGCGTGCTGCACTTCCGGCTCGACGCCGACGCGGTCACCACCGACCTGTACGGCGACGACCACGAGGCGCTCTTCGACGACCTCGGCGCCGCCTACCGGTCGGCCGTCAAGGCGTTCTACGACGAGGGCTGCCGCTACCTCCAGTTCGACGACACCGTGTGGGCCTACCTGTGCTCCGACGTCGAGCTGGGGAAGGCCGCCGAGCGTGGCATCCGGACCGACGGCCTGGCGGAGCGGTACGCCGCCCTGATCAACTCGGCCCTCGCCGACAAGCCCGACGACATGGTCGTCACGACCCACGTCTGCCGCGGCAACTTCCGCTCCACGTGGATCTCCTCGGGCGGCTACGAGCCGGTGGCCGAGCCGCTGCTGGCCGGCACCCACTACGACGGCTACTTCCTGGAGTACGACACCGAGCGTGCCGGCAGCTTCGAGCCGTTGCGTCACCTGCCCGAGGGCGACAAGACCGTCGTGCTCGGCCTGCTGACCTCCAAGGACGGCACCCTCGAGGACCGTGACGCGGTCAAGCGCCGCATCGAGGAGGCCTCGGCGTACGCACCGCTGGAGCAGCTCGCCCTGAGCACCCAGTGCGGCTTCGCCTCGACCGAGGAGGGCAACGTGCTCACCGAGGACCAGCAGTGGGCCAAGGTGCGCGAGGTCGTCTCGATCGCCTCGGAGGTCTGGGGCTGAGCGGGTCGGCTCAGATGGTGTGGATGTAGCCGAAGAACTCGTGGTCGGCGTTGTAGCCGCCGTGCCCGCCGGCAACGTCGGCGAAGTCCGCGACCAGCTCGATGCCGGCCAGCCACTTCACCTGCTTGAACCCCTGCTGCACCTCGTTGCGCAGCCGCAACGGCGCGCCGTGACCGTAGCTGAGCGGCTCGCCGTTCATGTCGTAGGCGAGCATCGTGAGGTGGTAGCGCATCTGCTCGACCGGGTGGACGTCGTAGTAGAGGCCACCGTCGGGGCCGTCCCCGAGTGAGTAGAAGACGGCCCAGCGCGCCTCCGGGCTCGGACGGACGAGGTCGAGGATCGTCGTCATCGACACCCCGCCCCACTTCGCGACGCCCGACCATCCCTGGATGCAGAAGTGCTGGGTGATCTGCTCGTGGTGCGGCAGGGCCCGCAGGTCCTCGAGGCTCAGCTCCACCGGGTTCTCGACCAGCCCGTGCACCTTGAGGCGCCAGTCGGAGAAGCCGCCGTCGTACAGGGCCTGGTAGGCGGGGGATCGTGGGAAGGCGCCGTTGTGCCAGAAGTACGGCGAGATGTCGTCCTCGTCGTACTCGCCCGGGCGCGAGTCGACGTGCTGGAAGAGCCGCTGCAGCGGGCCGGCGAGCGCGAAGCCGATCCGCTGCACCACCCGCGGCCTGCGGAGGGTGAACGGCGTGGCCGCGACCCACGCGGCGATCAGCAGCGCGAGGATCACCGCGAAGACGACGAGCCCGGCCCAGCTGGTGCTGTCCTGGTTGGCGTACGCATGGTTCAGGTTGCGCCGGAGGCCGGTGGTGAAGACCAGGCTGACGTGGATGACCACGAACACGACGAACCAGACCATCGTGAGGAAGTGGAGCGAGCGTGCGACCTGGATGCTCAGCACGCGCGAGACCGGCCTGAAGCGCGTCGACAGCGCTGGCGACATGCCCAGCCCGGTGAGGATCGCGAGCGGCGCGGCGACGAAGACCGTGAGGAAGTAGGCGAGCAGATGCAGCGCGTTGTACGCCGTCCAGCCGTTGTCGTTGGGCCACTGCAGCGAGAGGTACTGGATGAGCACCGACACGGCGTTCGGGAAGACGTCCCAGCTCGTCGGCACGATCCGCCGCCACTGCCCGGTGGAGAACAGCAGGACGTAGAAGACCAGGCCGTTGAGCATCCACAGCATGTCGAGGCCGAGGTGCCACCACCGCGCCAGGCCGATCGAGTGGCGCAGCCCCGGCAGCCCGAAGTGCTTGGGCAGGCTGACCGAGTCCTGCTTGGCGGTCCACAGCGGATCGGCCGGCACCGGCTTTGGAAGCGGAACCAGTCGGTGCCGGGCGTCGAGTGGCGGTTCCAGTAGAGCCGCGCGTGGTCGGCGAGGACCTGGATGCCCGACCGGATGATGAAGAGCATGAACAGCAGGTTCAGGAGGTGCTGCACGTCGATCCACCAGGGCAGGCCGTCCGTCGTGCTGCCCGACGACGTACCGGGGTGGCGCGCGATGAAGCCGGCTACGCCGGCGTGGCTGCGCAGGTCCTGCGCGACCGCCACCGCGACGAGCAGCCCCACCCAGCCGATGGGGATCAGCCAGAGGAGGTTGATCCACCGGGCGCGGCCGATCCGCACCCTCGGCGCGATCCCCGCCGAAGCGGGCAGCGAGCCCGCCCACGTCTGCGTGTCGATCACGTCCTCCCCGCGGCTCAGGTGCGCGCGGTAGTCGTCGGCACGATCGAGGTCGGCCGGTCCGGTCGGCCGGCGGTCGTTCTGCATCCGGGTCGGGTCGTCGCTCATGCGGGGATCCCTCTCGCCGTACGTGCCCGGCCGTCTCGAGCCCCCCGCGTCGGGCTGCTGACCCTTCCTCTGTAGCTCCTGTCCTCACCCCCGCGCAAGGGGCTCGCCACTACGATCAGGCCATGACGAGGGTCCGGACCGGGGTGCGCCGCGGTGGGAACGCGGTGGTGTCCGTGCCCGGGGTCCTGCTCGTGGTCGCGATGACGCGAGCGTCCCTCACCGCCTTCACCTGACCGTTCCACGTGATCGATGCGCTCGTCGCGCTGTCGGTCGCCTGCGCGCTCGTCCGCATCGCGGCCGGGCGGCTCGACCGCCGGCGCGACGGGCGGACTGACAGGCCGGATCCGGCTACCGGCGTCGCCGGCTGACCACGATCAGCAGCACGACGACCACCACGACGATGATCAGTGCCCAGGGGTGCCCGGCGAGCAGGTGGAGCGCCCGGAGACGGCCGAAGCCGAATGGGCGCGGTCGCAGCACGTGCATCCTTCGACGCTAGCGCGGCTCGAGCGAGGCCCGGCTGCGCGCCGGGTCGCCGGCGGAGGCGGTGTCGAAGGCGCGCCACATGGCGGCGTACCGGCCGCCGGCGTCGAGCAGCTCGTCGTGGCTGCCGACCTCGGCGACCGCGCCGTGGTCGAGCACGATGATCTGGTCGGCGGCCCGGGCGGTCTGGAGGCGGTGGGCGATCAGGATCGTCGTGCGGTGCGAGGTGAGCTGCCGCATCGCCGCGGAGACGTGGGCCTCGGTGACGAGGTCGAGGTTCGAGGTCGCCTCGTCGAGCAGCAGGATCGCCGGGTCGACCAGCTCGGCGCGAGCGAGCGCGAGCAGCTGGCGCTGGCCGGCCGACAGGGACCGGCCGCGCTCGGCGAGCTCGTGCAGGTAGCCGCCGGAGAGGCCGGCGATGAAGTCGTGCGCTCCGACGGCGCGGGCCGCCGCCTCGACCTCGGCGTCGGTGGCGCCCGGCCGGCCGTACGCGATGTTGTCGCGGACGCTGCCGGAGAAGAGGAACGACTCCTGCGGCACGTAGCCGAGCTGGGTGCGGAAGTCATGCAGGTCGACGGTGCGCAGGTCGTGCCGATCCATCCGTACGGCGCCCCTGTCGGGGTCGTAGAAGCGGGCGACCATCTTCATCACCGTCGACTTGCCCGCGCCGGTCTCGCCGACGAGCGCGACCGTCTGGCCCGCGATGACGTCGAAGTCGACCCCGCGGAGCGCCTCGGGCACGCGTGCGCCGTCCACAGGTGCGGTCGCGGTGGGGTAGTGGAAGTGCACGTCGTCGAGGTCCGTCGCGCCGGTGAGGCGGCCCGTCGCCACCGGATCCACCGGCTCGGGCGTGAGGGTGTGCAGCGACATCAGCTGCGCGATCCGCCCGACCGAGACCCTGGTCTGCTGCCAGGCGTCGAAGACCTGCGACAGCTGCTGGATCGGGCTGAAGAACATGTCGATGTAGAGGATGAACGCGATCAGCGTGCCCTCGGTCATGTGCCCGGTGGTGATCAGCCGCGCGCCCACGCCGAGCACGATCGCGTCCGCGACGGCCGACAGGAGCTGGACGAACGGGAAGTAGAGGGCGATCAGCCGCTGCGCCGCGACACGGCTCTCGACGTAGTCGCGCCCGAGCCGGTGGAAGCGCTTGACGGTGGCGCCCTCGTGCACGAACGTCTGCGCCTCCCGGATGCCCGACAGGCTCTCCTGGAAGTCGGCGTTGACGATCGAGATGCGGTCGCGCGCGACGTCGTACAGCCGCCCGGACAGCCTGCGGAAGAAGTACGTCGCAAGCGCCAGCGGGATCATCACGCTCAGCACGCAGAGCCCGAGGATCGGGTTGATCACCAGCAGCGCGACGCCGACGCCGACGAATGTGGCGAAGGCGACCAGCGCGTTGAGCAGACCGTTCTCCACCAGCGACTCGAACTGGTCGACGTCGGTCGTCATCCGGGTCATGATCCGGCCGCCCATCTCGCGCTCGTAGTAGTCGAGCGAGAGGCGCTGGAGCTGCGCCCAGATGCGGATGCGCAGCGAGAGCATGATCCGCTCGGCCGCGCGGCCGGTCACGAACGTCTCGCCCATCTGGGTGAAGAAGTCGACGACCGTGATGAGCGCGAACACCGCGGTCGCCACGAGGAGGACGTGTCCCGCGCCCTTGGCGACCCCGTCGTCGATGCCGATCCGCACCAGGATCGGCCCGAGCAGCCCGATCATCGCGTCGAGCACGACGAGGGCCAGCCCGATGGCGAGCGGTCGGCGGAACTGCCGCAGCAGCGTGCGCAGCGAGAAGTGGTCCATCGGCTGCGACTCGGTCGCGACGTCGACATCGGCGACGTCCCTCACGGCGGGCAGCGCCTCGACCCGCGCCATCAGCTCGGGCGTCGGTGCGAGCGCGGTGCGCCAGCCGCCGCCGGCGCTGCCGCCCAGCCCGGCGCCGAGGGAGGGCGCGCCGATGCGGGCGGCGTACGAGCCGCTGCCGCTGCGCTTGGCGGCGGACGCGTCCCAGGCGGACGCGGTCACACCGCCCGCGGCCGCGACCTCGGCCAGCGACTCGATGTCGGTCGCCGGCTTCTCCTCGAGACCCGACAGCAGCGCTCGGTACGCCGGGCTCCGCTCCATCAGCTCCTCGTGGGTGCCGGTGTCGTCCAGCCGCCCGTCGGCGAGCACGACGACGCGGTCGGCCAGTCGCAGCGTCGAGAGCCGGTGGGCGATCAGCAGCGTGGTCCGCTCGGCGAGCACGTCGCGCAGCGCGTCGTGGATCGCCTCCTCGGTGCGGGCGTCGACCGCGCTGGTCGCGTCGTCGAGGATCAGGATCGCGGGCCGGGCGAGGATCGCCCGTGCGAGCGCGATCCGCTGCCGCTGGCCACCGGAGAGCGTCAGCCCACGCTCGCCGACCGCCGTGTCGTAGCCCTTCGGCAGGTCGGTGATGAAGTCGTGCGCACGGGCCGCCTGCGCGGCCGCCTCGATCTCGGCCCGGGTGGCCTCGGGGCGGCCGTAGGCGATGTTCGCGAGCACGGTGTCGCTGAAGAGGAACGGATCCTCGAAGGCGACCGCGATCTGGCGCCGCAGCGAGCTCAGCGTGACGTCGCGGAGGTCGTGGCCGTCGATCGTGACGGCGCCCGAGACCGGGTCCTGGAAGCGGGTGACCATCCCGGCGACGGTCGACTTGCCGCTTCCCGAGGAGCCGACGATCGCGACCCGCTCACCCGGCGCGACGGTCAGCTCGAAGCCGTCCAGCACGGCGGTGTCGCCGTCGGGGAAGGTGTAGGAGACGTCGCGGAACACGATCTCGCCGCGGGCCGGCGGCAGCTCGGCCGCGTCGTCGGCGTCGGCGATGGCGGGCTCGGTGTCGAGCAGCTGGAAGATCCGCTCGGCGCCGGCGCGCGCCTGCTGCCCGACGGTCAGGATGTTCGCGAGCATGCGCGCGGGGCCGGCGAACTGGGCGACGTACGTCGAGAACGCGAGGAACGTGCCGATCGACAGGTTGCCGTGCAGGGCCAGCCAGCCGCCGACCGCGAGGATCGCGACCTGGGCGATGACGGGGACGGTCTCCATCAGCGGCTGGAACCGCGACTGGAGCCGGACGGTGCGCATGCGGGCGCCGTACAGGCTCTGGGCGGCGTCGGCGACCCGCTGCAGCTCGCGCCGCTCCTGGCCGAACGCCTTCACGACGCGTACGCCGCTGACCGCCTCGTCGACGATCTGCGCGACGTCGCCCTCGCGCTGCTGGCCGTCCCACGAGGCGGGGAAGACCTGGACGCGCATCCGGTAGGAGATGACGAAGAGGGCGGGCAGGACGACGACGCCGACGAGGGCCAGCCAGGGCGCCAGCACGAACATGATCACCAGCGAGGTGATCATCAGCAGGATGTTGCCGCTCAGCATCGGCAGGAACATCAGCAGTGCCTGGACCAGTGCCGAGTCGGAGTTGGCGCGGGCGACGAGCTGGCCGGTCGGCATCCGGCCCAGGGCGTGCTGGTCGAGGGTCAGCAGGTGGTCGTGTATCGCGTTGCGGAGGTCGTACTGCACCGCCACCGCCACGCGGCCGCCGCGGTAGCGCCGCAGGTAGGTCAGTGCGAAGACCGCCATCGCCGCGGCGACGAGGGCGAGGATCCACGGCCACAGGGGAGAGGTGCCCGCGATGATCACCTCGTCGACGACGTGCCGCGCGATCAGGGGTACGACGGCCTGCCCGACGCTGCCCAGCAGCGATGCGCCGATCGCGATGCACAGGCTGGCGCGGTGACGGCCCCAGATCACGCCGAGCAGCCGACCCAGCCAGCCCGTCTCCGCCGCGGTGCTCATCGGGCGTCCTCCAGCCTCTCCGTCGCGATCTCGTCCAGCGCGGTGCCGAGCTCGGCCAGCACCGTGGTCGTACGTCGTGGGTCGGTCGTCCGCGCGATGACCGCGTCCAGCCGGGTCAGCAGGTCGGTCTCGACCCGGGCGAGGACCCTGCGTCCGTCGTCGGTCAGCCGGAGCGCGCTCGCCCGCAGGTCGCCCGCGACCGCCGTACGCTCCAGGAGTCCGCGGGCGCACAGCGACTCGACCGCCGCGCTCACCGCCGGCCGCCCGAGCGCCAGCCGCTTCGCCAGCGCCGACGCGCGGGCGTTGCCGGTCGCCACCCCGGACAGCACCCGGTAGTGCGCCAGGCTCAGGTCACCGCTCGACCGCTCGAGGAGGCGCGCCACGCGTGCCAGCGCGCGCACCGCATCCCGCCGTTCGTCGCCCATCCCGTCACCGTAGCCCGATTGTTCAACCGTCGAACAATCATGGGCGGGCGACTTCATGCTGCTCTCATGTGACCTGCGTAACTTCGAGCCATGTCGCAGCGTCGAGAATGTCGATGACAGGGCGGGCCGTGGACGGACAGATCGTGGTCTCGAGCCTGACCAAGGCCTATCCCGGCTTCAACGCGGTCGACGACCTCTCGTTCACCGTCGATCCGGGCCGGGTGACCGGCTTCCTGGGGCCCAACGGCGCCGGCAAGACCACGACGCTGCGGATGCTGCTGGGCCTGGTCGCCCCGACCTCCGGCACCGCGACCATCGGGGGCGCGAAGTACGTCGACCTGCAGCAGCCCATCGAGGTCGTCGGAGCCGTGCTGGAGGCGTCCTCGGCCCACCGGGGGAGGAGCGGTCGCAACCACCTGCGCGCGATCTGCATCGCCGCCGGCCTCCCGCTGGGGCGGGCGGACGAGATGCTGGAGCTGGTCGGGCTCGGCGCCGCGGGCGACCGGCTCTTCAAGGGCTACTCGCTCGGGATGCGGCAGCGGCTGGGCATCGCCGCGGCGATGCTCGGCGACCCGTCGGTTCTGATCCTCGACGAGCCGACCAACGGCCTGGACCCCGAGGGCATCCGGTGGATGAGGGACACCCTGCGCGACCTGGCCGCCGAGGGCCGCACCGTGCTGGTCTCGAGCCACCTGCTGAGCGAGATGCAGACGATGGCCGACGACGTCGTGATCCTCGCCAAGGGACGCCTCGTCCGCCAGGGGTCGGTGTCCGAGGTCACCGCCTCGATCGCCGGCGCCCTCCACATCGAGGTCCGTACGCCGCAGCCCGACCGGCTGGTGGATGCGCTCGGCCCGCTCGACGCCCAGGTCACCACCGCCGCGGACGGCCATCTCCTGGTCACCGGCGCCACCGAGGACCAGGTCGGCGAGGCGGCCCACGCCGCCGGTGTACCGCTGCACCGGCTGGCCGCAGCGACCGCCGACCTCGAAGAGGCGTTCCTCCAGCTCACCCACGAAGGGGCCGAGATCCGATGAAGCTGCTGCGTGCCGAGCTGTTCAAGCTCCGGACCACGAACATGTGGTGGGTCTTCGCGCTCGCATGGGTCCTGACCACGGGAATCGTGCTGACCGTCAACTGCTTCAACGCGCACGCGCTGCTCAAGCCGTTCGCGCAGTACGTCTCGATCCAGACCCACGGGCACGAGACCGTCGCGACCGCCGACGCGGCGCACCTCGACCACCTCAGGTCCGACTGGCTCCTCGGCCACAACACGATCACCCAGGCCTCGACCATCTACACCTCCGGTCAGCTGATCGGCCTGCTGCTCGCGTGCCTGCTGGCGATCGTGCTCGTCACCATCGAGTTCCAGCAGCTCACCGCGACGAGCACCTTCCTCACCACGCCGCGGCGGCGTGACGTCATCGCGGCCAAGCTGGGGACAGCGCTGATCGTGGCGGGCCTCGCGTGGCTGGTGACCTCGGCGATCAGCGTCGTGGTCGGCGCGATCTTCCTGCACCAGCAGGGCTATCCCACCCATCTCGGAACCTGGGCCGTGGACCGCTCGATCCTGCTGAACCTCGCGGCGTACCTGCTGTGGGCGTTGTTCGGCACCGGCTTCGGCACGCTCATCCGCAACCAGCTCGGCGCCACCATCGGCGCCACCATCCTCTACCTGGTCGGCAGCGGAGCGGCCGGTGCGCTGTTCACGCTGCTCAACACCTACGTCATCAAGCACGACTGGGTCCTGACCGCCCAGGTCGTCGTACCGTCCGTCGCCTCGACGGTGATGATCTCGCCGACCAAGACCTTCGACCAGAGCCCGGCCCCGTGGGTCGGGGCCGTCGTGATGATCGCGTGGGCGATCGGGTCCGGCGTGCTCGGCGTACGGGCTCTCCGGCGGCGCGACATCGCCTGATCGCTCTGGCCTCGGCATCTTCGTCCTGCGTTCACCCGGAGGACGCGGGCCGTCCGACCCGGTGCGACTGACTGGCGGAGACCGGTCCGCTCGGAGGACCCTGCCCAGGAGAGTTGCATGCATCGCAGTCGCACCACCGCCCTCGTCGCCGCGGGATTCCTCGTGGCCGCGGGCTCGGCGATACCCGCCGCCGCACAAGCCGCCCACGGCGCCGCCCACGGTGCCACCCCCACCGGCGGCAAGCACGTCCTGTTGATCTCGGTCGACGGGATGCACCAGAGCGACCTCGACTGGTACGTCGCGCACCACCCCCGCTCGACCCTCGCGAGCCTGACGCGCTCGGGCAGCGAGTACACCAACGCGGAGACGTCCAACCCGTCCGACTCGGACCCGGGCGGCACCGCGCTGATGACCGGGGGCAACCCCCGGACCACCGGCGTCTACTACGACGTCGAGTACAGCCACAAGGTCGACGAGGCGGGCGCTCCGTGCACCCCGGGCAAGCCGGCCACCGGCGGGGACGTCATCTACGACTCGCCCGACGACGCGCTGGCCAACGTGCCCGACCTCCTCGACCCGTCGAACGGCACGTTCCCGTCCTTCGACGAGAACGGCTCGATCTACGCCGGCGGCGTCGACAAGAACCCTGCCGCGATCATGGGCCTGAAGAACGACGCGTCGTCGTTCGACCCCTCGACCTTCCCGGTCGACCCGGCCACCTGCAAGCCGATCACGCCATGGGACTACCTGGGCGACAACACCGTCTTCCAGGTCGTCCACAAGGCCGGCCTGCGCACCGCCTGGTCGGACAAGCACGCGGTCTACATGTCCTTCGAGGGTCCGGGCTCGGACGGCAAGTCGATCGACGACTACTTCGGTCCCGAGATCGACTCGCAGGCCGTCGAGCCGAACGGGACGCCGTACCCGCAGGACAGCGACTGGGCGCACATCGAGGCCGCCACCAAGCAGTACGACGGCTACAAGGTCCACGCGATCCTGAACGAGATCGACGGCAAGGACCACTCGGGCACGACCCAGGTCGGCACGCCTTCGATCTTCGGGATGAACTTCCAGGCCGTCTCCGTCGCGCAGAAGACGGTCTCGACCTCCGCGAACCTGATCAAGAACGCCGACGGCACCTACTCCACCAGCGCACCGCAGGCGGGTGGCTACCAGGTCGTCGACGGCAAGGACGTGCCCGGACCGGTGCTCTCCAACGCCCTCGACTACGTCGACGCACAGCTCGGCCGGATGGTCTCCGAGATCCACAAGGACGGCCTCGCCGGGTCGACGACGATCATCGTCACGGCCAAGCACGGCCAGTCGCCGACCGACCCGAAGAAGCTCGTGACCGTGCCCGACGGCCCGATCGTGGACGCGATCAACGCCGCCTGGGCCCAGTCGCACCCGGACAACACCAAGCTGATCGTCGCCGGCACCGACGACGACCTGTGGCAGTCCTACCTGTCCGACAACTCCCAGGCCGCCGACGACTTCGTCAAGAGCTACCTGTGGAGCCACAGCGCCCAGGGCGAGAACGTCGACGGCAAGCCGGTGACCGTGCAGCACTCCGGGCTCCAGCAGATCTGGGCCGGCGCCGACGCCGCGAAGTTCTTCGGCGTACCGGTCGACAACGGGCACTACCCGGACGTCTTCGGCAAGGTGCAGGAGGGCGTCGTCTACTCCGGTCCGACCAAGCTCGCCGAGCACGGCGGCATGAACACCGGTGACCGCCACGTCCTGATGCTCGTGGACGGGCCCGGCGTACGGGCCGGGGTCCGGCCCCAGCCGGTCGAGACCACCCAGGTCGCCCCCACCGTCCTGTCCCTGCTCGGGCTCGACCCGAGGCAGCTGACGGCGGTGCAGAAGGAGGGCACGAAGACCCTCCCGGGCATCCGCTGATCCGACCCGCCGACCGGCGGGGTCCGCTCCTCGACAGCGGGCCCCGCCGGTCTGTCACGCCCAGGGACAGGGGCCGGTCAGGAGCCGAGGAGGCGGGCGAACCAGTCGTCGCGTGCGGCGGCGGCCGCCTGCGACACCGCCGCCTGCGGCGCGAGCATCTCGAAGCCGTGGAAGCCGCCCGCCCAGACGTGGAGCTCGGCGCGTACGCCGGCCCGCCACAGCGCCGTCGCGTAGGCCACGTCCTCGTCGCGGAAGACCTCGGCCGAGCCGCAGTCGATGTACGTCGGCGGCAGCCCGGACAGGTCCTCTGCGCGGGCCGGAGCGGCGTAGACCGAGACGTCCTCGCCCCCACGCCGCTCGCCGAGCAGCGCGTCCCAGCCGAAGAGGTTGCTCTGACGGCTCCAGACGGTCACCACCTCGTCGTACTGCATCGTGGAGGCCGTCCGGTCGCGGTCGTCGAGCATCGGGCAGACGAGCACCTGGCCCATCAGCCGCGGCCCGTTGCGGTCGCGGGCCAGGAGCGCGGTGCCTGCGCTGAGTCCGCCGCCCGCGCTGGCGCCCGCGACGACGATCCGGTCGGGGTCGATGCCGAGGTCGGCGGCCTGGCCGGCCGTCCACACGAGCCCGGCGTAGCAGTCCTCGACCGGGTAGGGGTCGGGATGCTCCGGGGCGAGCCGGTAGTCGACCGTGACCATCACCGCGTCGTGCCGGGCGACCCAGGACAGGAACTGCTCGACACCGCCCCGCCGGTCGCCCATCACCATCCCGCCGCCGTGGAGGTGGAGGATCCCGGGTCCCGCCTCGGCGTGGTCCGCGCGCCGGATCACCGTCGCGGCCAGCTCGGCGCCGTCGTACCCGGGGAAGGACGTGTCGGTCGCGACGAGCCCGCTCGCCGCGAGCGTCTCCTCGGACAGGTCGGACGAGGAGGTGGACATCTCCCGCATCGCCGCGAGCGTCTCCTCGGTGAGGACCGGGTGGTCGCCGCCGAGGAGCGTCAGCGCGGCGGCGAGCTCCGGGTCGAACGGCGGGCGGGCTGCATTCGTGGTGAGCGGCATCCTGACTCCTCGGTGTGCCGGGCATGATCGGGTACGACGCGTGCCCAACGATGCCCCGCGGAGCCCGATCGGAGAACCACCGGGCGGGCGGAGAGCAGGATCAGCTGACCGCGCGGAGGGGAATCGCCTCCCGGCGGCCACCCGGGGCGGCGGCCAGCGCGCAGCTGGTCAGCACCACCCAGGGCCTCTGCGTCGCCTCGGTGTCGCCGAGGACGTGGGCCAGGTGGCCGTGCGCGGTCAGCACCCGGGCGAGGAGCCGGGCCTGGACGTGGGTGCCGCAGCGCAGGACGGACCCGCCCCGAACCACCGGGTGGTCGACGGTGGCGTCGGCGCCGCCGCGGTGCCGGCCCCGCTCGTCGACGAACGCGAAGCGGCCGGGGCAGTCGGCCACGGAGGCGACGGGCATGCCGTCGTACCAGAGGAAGCCGGCCTCGTCCCACGTCAGATGCACGGTGATGCGTGCATCCCGCTCGTCGGTGCTCATCGGTCCCTGCCCTCGAGGTCGTTCTTCCCTGTCCCAGGTCCGTACGGTCGGGCGGGCGGCGACCTGAGCAGTCCCGCGCGGCTATCGGGCCGTGGTGTCGGATGCGACGCGGCTCGCCGGAGGCTCGCCGTACCGCGAACGCTGCGCGGGCAGCCGCAGCCACCACTCGAGCAGCACGTTGCCGGCGAGCACCCCGAAGGCCGTCGCCGCGCCGTCACCGTCGATGCTCCCGTCGCCCGGCCACAGCGCGACGAACGCGATCGCCGCGACGGCGAGCCAGGAGAGGACGACGAACCGGTCGACGAGGTCGCGCCGGTTGAGCCACTGCCACACGCACCCCGCGAGCAGGCCGACGAAGCAGGCCAGGGCGATCCGTCGAGCGGTCGGCCCGTGGCCGGTCGACGACACGATCGCCGAGCCGGCCGCCGTCACGATCCACACGACGACCCAGGCGGCCGACCAGGATCCCGGCCTCGCGAGGCTGCCCAGCGCGCCGCGGACGCCTGCGGCCAGGCGACGACGCCGGGTGGTGACTCGGTAGCGCCGCGACATGACGCCGAGTATGTCCGAGAACGGCCGGAGACGTGGTCCGATCAGTGATCGAGGTCGGGATCCCAGCGGTTGGCGATCAGCTTGAAGCTGGGGGTGTCGTCGAGCGACGTGACGGCCTCGTAGATGCGTCGGTAGCCGATCTCCGCCGTACGCCACCGCCCGTCGGGGTCGCGGCGGTAGCGGTCGGTGTAGTAGCCGCTGCCGCGCACCATCACCTTGAAGTCCGGCACGATGACGGTGTCCTCGAACGCCCAGGACCCGGACGCGGTGTCCCCGTCGACGTCGATCTCCGGGTGGCTGGCGATGTGGGTCGTGACGACGCCGTTGCCGAGGTTGCTCGACATGTAGTCGACGACGGCGGCCCGGGAGTCGAAGTGCAGCGGCTCGCCCATCGCCTGGGTGCCGTAGCGCGCCGTGACGTCCTCGGCGAGGCAGTCCCCGAACTCGTCCCACATCTTCAGGTCGAGCGTGCGGAAGTAGCGGTGCTTGAGGCGCTTGATCTGCTCGATCGCTTCGAGGTCCATGAGCGGATGCTAGAACGAGTTCTAGTCGGCCGCCGAGGACGCTTCCGCGTGACCGTCGCCAGACAGCGCCTCAGCCTCTGAGCCGGCGACCCGTCACTGCAACCGCGCGCTGATCCGCTCGGCGACCCGGATCGCGTTGGCGATGATGGTCAGCGTCGGGTTCACGGCGCCGATCGAGGGCATGAAGCTGCCGTCGACCACGTAGAGGTTGTCCAGGTCGTGGGCCTTGCAGTCCAGGTCGAGGGCGGAGGAGGCGGGGTCGCGGCCGAAGCGCACCGTTCCGGCCTGGTGGGCGGTCGCGGAGACGTCCATGTCCTTGTGGAGGTAGAGGCCGCGGGCGAAGGACTTCGAGGCCATGCCCAGGTCGCTGAGCATGCCGTCGAAGCAGGCTCGCAGCCTCTTGACCCCCTCGGTGTTGTTGTCCGGGGTGAGCGCGAGCTTGACACTGCCGTCCGGGCGCAAGGTGACCCGGCTCTCGGGAAGCGGCAGATCCTCACCGGCGAGCCAGAAGTCCAGCGAGTGCGAGGCGGCGATCTCGTATCCGAGATCCGGGCCCCACTTCAGCATCTTGGGCGCCTCGCCCCTGACCTGCCAGTCGTCGGACTTGCCGAGCATCTGGATGTTGCCCATCGGGTAGTCCCAGTGCTTGCTGGGTCCGTAGAAGTCGTTGAGGGCGAGGGTCTTCTGGAACCTGGTCGGGTTCGGGTCCTTCGACAGCGCCATCAACGCCACGTTGTTGTGCCGCATGTAGTGGCGGCCGACGACGTCGCTGGAGTTGGCCAGGCCGCGGGGGTGCTTGTCGTCGGCCGAGGCGAGCAGCAGCGCGGCCGAGAGGATGGAGCCGGCGGAGAGCACGACGATGTCGGCGGTGAAGGTCTGCGTCGAGCCGTCCGGCATCTCGGTGACGACGCCGGTCACGGCGCCGCCCGCGTCGTCGGTGACCAGCCTGCGCACGGTCGCGCGCGTGAGCAGCCGCAGGTTGGCATGGGCCGCGAGCGCAGGGCGCACGGAGATCGTCTCCGAGTCCGACTTCGCGCCGACCAGGCAGGGGAAGCCGTCGACCCGGTCGCAGCGGATGCAGGGCGAGTCGTGGGTCGGCCGCCCGTCGTCGTCCTGGACCAGGTCCACGCCGATCGGCAGGTGGAACGGATGGAGGCTCAGATCGGTGAGGCCGTCCGAGAGCTGCTGGATGCGCGGGGCGTGCTGCACCGGCGGGTACTTGTAGTCCTGGCTGGACGTGCCGGCGAACGGGTCCTCGCCGTGCTTGCCGTGCACCTTGTACAGGTGCTCGGCACGGACGTAGTACGGCTCGAGGTCGTCGTAGCCGATCGGCCACGCGGGGGAGATGCCGCCGTGGTGGGTGATCTCTCCGAAGTCGGCAGGGGTCAGCCGGAACAGCGCGGCGCCGTACACCTTGGAGTTGCCGCCCACGACGTAGTGCACCCCGGGATGGAACGGCTTGTCGTCGCCGTCGTAGAAGGTCTCGGCAGCGCCGTACCGCGCTTTGCCGAAGACCTCCTCGGACTCCCAGTTCTCCCGCTCCCGCGGCAGCCAGTCACCTCGCTCCAGCAGGAGCACCTTGGCGCCTGTGGCGGCGAGCTCGGCGGCCACCGTGCCGCCGGCGGGGCCGCTGCCGATCACGATCACGTCTTGGTGCTCATGCGGGTCCATCAGCTCTCCTGTCGTCGATGGGACGGGGTGGACGGGGTGGCCGGCCGATCAGCCGGTGAACAAGGGCTCTGGCAGACCGCCGATGCCGGGGTCGATCGCGAACACGCTCCCGCTCAGCGGGTGCCGCGAGATCTGTGCCTCGCGCATGCCCTGCCTCGCCGTGGTGATGTAGAGCGTGGTCAGGTCCCGACCACCGAAGATGCAGCTGGTCGGGTGAGGGACGGGAAGCTCGATCACGTGCGTGGCGGTGCCGTCGGCGTCGTACCGGACGACCTTGCCGCCGGCGTTGTGGACGCTCCACACGCCGCCCTCGGCATCCACCGTCAGCCCGTCGGGAAAGGCGCCGCCGGGCTCGCCGACCTCGACGAAGAGCCGGCGGTTCGAGATCGCGCCGTCGTCGGCGTCGAAGTCGTAGGCGAAGATCGCGTGCCGGAAGCTCTCGCCGAGGTAGAAGGTCCGGTCGTCCGGGCTCCACCCGAGGCCGTTGGCGCACACGACGCCGTCCCGGACCAGGACGGGCGCGCCGTCCTGGTCGAGCCGGTAGAGCGCGCCACCGGGCCGATCCCAGTGCCTGCCGTCCATGCTGCCGGCCCAGTAGCGGCCACGCCGGTCGACCTTGCCGTCGTTGAACCGGTTGTCGGGTCGGTCCCGCTCCACCTCGGCGAACGGGCGCAACCCACCGGACGCGGGCTCGAGCCGTGCGAAGGCCTTGGCCGTCACCACCAGCAGCCCGCCGTCGCGGCGTACGACGACGTCCATCACGTCCTCGTCGAGCCGGATCTCCTCGTCCCGCCCGGTCCGAGGGTCGAAGCGGTGGACGCAGCGTCCGACGTTGTCGGTCCAGTACAGGACGCCCTCGGCGGTGGACCACATGGGCGACTCGCCGCACGTCGCCCGGCTGCGCAGCACGCAGTCGGGGTCCGAGAGGTGAAGCGGCTCCGGAGACGCCATGCCCTCGACCATAGCCAGGCGACCCCATCAGGCGAGTTGAGGAGACGTCACAGCCGGTGCCCGCGCCGCATCGGTAATCCTTCTTGCGGACTGTGTGCGGACCAAGCTGCCTCCAAAGAGGTAGCTCCGCAGGTCACAGGCCTGGTGCGGACGGGCTGGCCTGTAAGCCGGGTTCTGTCCTCTTGCGAGGGGCGACCATCCATCTAGGGCTGCCGTTGCCGTCAGCCTCCAGCGACCTACCCGCGTACTCGGACGAGCCGCCCTCGAACGCACGCTGTCTGGTCTTGCTCCGGGTGGGGTTTGCCGAGCCTCCCGGGTCACCCCGGGAGCTGGTGAGCTCTTACCTCACCGTTTCACCCTTACCGCTTCGGTGGTCTCGACAAGCTCGACCATCCTCCGCGGCGGTCTGTTCTCTGTGGCACTGTCCCGCGAGTCACCCCGGGTGGGTGTTACCCACCACCCTGCTCTGTGGAGCCCGGACTTTCCTCGGGACCGTCGCCTCGCGGCGGTGGTCACGCGGTCGCCCGGCCAGCCCGTCCGCCGTACAGACTAGGGCAGCGCGGCGGATCGAGGCAGTCCGTAGGCTCACGCCCATGGCAGTCCTCCACCAAGGGTCCACGATCAGCCCGACCAAGCCCGAGCTGCTGGCCAAGCGCCTCGGGGGAGAGGCCGGGGTGCTGGCGAGCTACCGCTTCGACGACCCCGAGGGCGAGGTCGGCATCGAGGCCTTCGTCGTCAGGTACGGCGACGCGCTCCGCCACGTCGTGCTGACCTACCGCGGCGCACCACTCGACGGTGGCGAGGCCGCACTGGTCTCCGAGATGGACCACACCGAGCTCGGCAAGCGCTGGGTGTACGACGGAGCCGCCGACCCCGTCGCGCGCGAGTGCTTCCGCCGCGCGGTGCTGGGCGAGGTCGACCAGGCCGCGCTCGAGCTGTGGGCCGATCACCGGCTCGTGGGCGTCAAGGAGCCGACCGTGACCCTGACCGCCCGGCCGAGCACGGGCGAGGAGCCGGCCGGCGACCTCGCCATCCTCGCCGACCTCGACCAGGACGTGGCCGACGAGCACCATGCCCGGCTCGAGGCGGCCTGGGACGGCGGGCACGGGGTCGTCGCGATCCTGCGGTGAGGTCTCGACAGGCTCGACCA
>WQZX01000062.1 GCA_009780515.1 Nocardioidaceae bacterium
GACACAGGTTCCCCGTCAGCCGTGCGCCGCCTCGGGCGTGAACGAGCCGGGCGGCGGCGTGATGCCGTTCTCCCGGCACCACTCGCCCGGGGGACGCTGGCTTCGGCGTGGGATTCCGTTGGAGGGCTCGAGCTGGAGCGCGATCGGCGGGAGCGGGGGAAGGTCCATGTCCTTCTCCGCGGCGAGCTGGTCGGCGTCCTTCTCCTCCGACATGCCGATGGGCCCCACGCGCTGGGCGTTGAGGAACTGCCGGACCACGGGCTCCTCGGAGGAGAGGAGCATCTCGCGGTGGCCGAACATGGCCAGGTGCTTGTGGTAGAGCAGACCGATGTTGTCCGGGACGGTGCGGGCGGTGTTGATGTCGTGGGTGACGATCAGGAACGTCGCGTCGATCTGGGCGTTCAGGTCGATCATCAGCTGGTTGAGGAACGCGGTGCGGACCGGGTCCAGGCCGGAGTCGGGCTCGTCGACGAGCAGGATCTCGGGGTCGAGCACCAGGGCGCGGGCCAGGCCGGCGCGCTTGCGCATGCCGCCGGAGATCTCACCGGGCAGCTTGTCCTCGGCACCGAGCAGGCCGACGAGGTCCATCTTCTCCATGACGATGTCACGGATCTCGGACTCGGACTTCTTGGTGTGCTCGCGCAGCGGGAAGGCGACGTTGTCGTAGAGGTTCATCGAGCCGAACATCGCGCCGTCCTGGAACAGCACCCCGAACAGCTTGCGGATCTCGTAGAGCTCCTTCTCCGAGCACGAGGCGATGTCGGTGCCCTCGATCACGATGGAGCCGTAGTCGGGCTTGAGCAGACCGATGAGGGCCTTCAGGAACACCGACTTGCCGGTGCCGGACGGTCCGAGCATCACGCAGATCTCACCGGCCGGGATCGTCAGCGTGACGTCCTTCCAGATGAGCTGCTTGCCGAAGGTCTTGGTCAGACTGTCGACATTGATCTCAACGCCCATGTGAGTACTTCCCTCAAATCTCGGTTCACGCAACGGGGGCCTCGTGCGTGAGACGGAGCATGCTCCGACGTGTGGCTCGGCCCACATTGTGCCGCAAAGGGCCCAACGCGAGCTCGACCGGCAGGTTACGCGGTATCCGTGTCGGCCGTCACCCGGCGCCGCCTAACGAGACCCATTCGTTGCGATCGGCGCGCTCGGGCCCGGAGAACGACCGTGCGGGCCGCCCCCGAAGGGACGGCCCGCACGGCGGAGGAGGTCAGTGCCTCACTTGAGGGTGACGGTGGCGCCGGCAGCCTCGAGGGACTCCTTCGCCTTGTCAGCGGCCTCCTTGCTGGCCTTCTCCAGGACGACCTTGGGCGCACCCTCGACCAGGTCCTTGGCCTCCTTGAGACCGAGGGACGTGAGCGCGCGCACCTCCTTGATGACGTTGATCTTCTTGTCACCAGCGGCCTCGAGGACGACGTCGAACTCGTCCTGCGCAGCAGCGTCGTCGCCACCGGCGGCGGCGCCACCGGCAGCCGGGGCGGCGGCAACGGCGACCGGAGCGGCGGCGGTCACGCCGAAGGTCTCCTCGAACTGCTTCACGAACTCGGACAGCTCGATCAGCGTCATCTCCTTGAACGCGTCGAGCAGCTCGTCGGTGCTGAGCTTCGCCATGATGGCTCCTTCTTTGTTTCTGTGGCCGCGCTCCGAACGGATGCGCGCACCGGGGTTTCAGGTGGTGGGTACGTCGGCCTGAGGTCAGGCGTCGGTGGACTCGGCGGCCTCGTCGGCAGCGGCCTCGGGCGCCTCAGCGGGCTCCTCGGCAGCGGCCTCCTCGGCAGCCGGGGTCTCCTCGGCAGCGGCCGGAGCACCGGCACCACCTGCGAGGATCGAGGGGTCCTCCTGCGCCTTGGCCTCGAGGGCGCCGGCGAGCCGGGCAGCCTGCGAGAGCGGGGCGTTGAGGAGGTAGACGGCCTGGGAGAGCGAGGCCAGCATCGCGCCGGCCAGCTTGCCCATGAGCACCTCGCGGGACTCGAGATCGGCCAGCTTGGCGATCTCGGCCGGGTCGAGGATGTCGCCGTCCAGAACGCCGCCCTTGATGATCAGGGCGGGGTTGGCCTTGGCAAAGTCACGCAGACCCTTGGCCGCCTCGACGACGTCGCCGGTGATGAAGGCGATCGCGGTCGGGCCGGTCAGCAGGTCGTCGAAGCCGTCGATCCCAGCCTCACGGGCGGCGATCTTGGCCAGCGTGTTCTTGACCACGGCGTAAGAGGCGTTCGCACCGAGGGAGCGGCGAAGTTCCTGCAGCTCCTTGACGGTGAGACCGCGGTAGTCGGTCAGCACAGCACCGGCGGAATCACTGAACGTAGCCGTGATCTCCGCGACGGCGGCCTGCTTGTCTGCCCGCGCCATGGGTCTCCTTCCGGATTCGGACGAGACCACCGGCTGTGCCCGGTCCGGAAAGACGAATGCCCCGGGCACAGGCTCCGGGGCACGGGCTGCGGCGACTGCGCGCCACTGCTCAGCTTCGAATCCTGCGCGGGTCGCCCTTGCGGGACCTTCGACCGGCGCCTCCCCATCTCTGGAGCGGAACCGGCGACCAGCGGTCTCTGGTTTCAGGAAGGAGGATACGGGCGCGTAGGGCGGCGGGCCAAATCAGCGCACGCTCTCGCCCAGCGCGTCGAGCGCCTTGGTCACCATCTCCTCGGTCGTGCCCGACGACCTGACCTCGACACCGGGCTCGTCGCTCTGGAGCGGCTCGAGGGCCTCGAGCTGGGACTCGACCAGGGAGGACGGCATGAAGTGGTGTTGTCGCGAGCCCACGCGGCGTCGTACGACGGACGGGTCGGCGGTGAGGTGCAGGAACCTCACCTGCGGGCGACCCGAGCGCAGCCGGTCGCGGTAGGCCCGGCGAAGCGCCGAGCAGGTGACGATGCCCGCCTCCCCCGCGGCCGCGCGCTCGTCCATCCACGCGCCGATGCGGTCGAGCCACGGGATCCGGTCGGCGTCGGTCAGCGGCTCGCCCGCCGACATCTTCGCGATGTTCCCCGGCGTGTGGAGGTCGTCGCCCTCCTGGAACGGCCAGCCGAGCGCATCGGCGAGGGCGGACGCGACGGTGGTCTTGCCGACCCCGGACACGCCCATCACGACGACGATGGGCCGGAGGGTGGAAACCACCCTGCGCACGCTAGCCCCCGACTGGCACGATTGGGTACGTGACCTCCTCGATCGCACCGCTGACCACGGCATCACCCGAAGAGCTCGCCGAGCGCCTGGCCGCGGCGACGAGGGACTACGCCGCGCTGCAGGCCACGGGGCTCAAGCTCGACCTGACCCGCGGCAAGCCCGGCAGCGACCAGCTCGACCTCTCCTCCGAGCTGCTCGGCCTGCCGACGTCGTACAAGGACCGCAACGGCGTCGACGTGCGCAACTACGGCGGCCTCGACGGCCTGCCCGAGCTGCGTGAGATCTTCGCCGACCTGCTCGGCGTCGACGCCGACAAGGTCGTCGCGGGCGGCAACTCCAGCCTGTCGATGATGTACCAGGTCGTGACCTGGATGCTGCTCAAGGGCGGCCCGGACTCCCCCCGCCCGTGGTCGGAGGAGCCGACGGTCAAGTTCGTCTGCGCGGTGCCGGGCTACGACCGGCACTTCACCATGCTCGCCGAGCTCGGCATCGAGATGGTCACCGTGCCCATGCGCGAGAACGGCCCCGACGTCGAGGCGGTCAAGGCGCTCGTCGCCGACGACCCGACGGTCAAGGGCATGTGGCTGGTCCCGACGTACGCCAACCCGACCGGGTCGGTCGTGACGACCGAGGTGGCCACCGAGCTGATGGCCATGCCGACGGCCGCGCCGGACTTCCGGATCCTCTGGGACAACGCGTACGCCGTCCACCACCTCACCGACGACGAGACCCTGTCGGCGGACGCGCTCGGCCTGGCGTCGGAGGCCGGCCACCCGAACCGGCCGATCATGTTCGCCTCGACCTCCAAGATCACCTTCGCCGGCGCGGGCGTCGCCTGCCTGGCCGCGTCGCAGGAGAACCGCGACTGGTACCTCCAGCGGCTCGGCTTCGCCGCCATCGGCCCTGACAAGGTCAACCAGCTGCGCCACGTCGAGCTCTTCGGCGACGCAGACGGCGTACGTGCCCACATGCGCAAGCACCGCGCGCTCATCGCGCCGAAGTTCCAGGCCGTGCAGGACGCGCTCGGGGCGCGCCTCGACGGCCTCGGCATCGCGCGGTGGAGCAAGCCGATCGGCGGCTACTTCGTCGATCTCGACGTCCTCGACGGCACGGCCGCCCGGGTCATCGAGCTCGCCAAGGACGCCGGCATCGCGCTCACGCCCGCCGGGTCGGCGTTCCCACACGGCAAGGATCCCGATGACCGCAACATCCGCATCGCTCCGACGTACCCGCCGCTGGCCGACGTCGAGACGGCCATGGCGGGCGTCGCGGTGTGTGTCGAGCTCGCCGCACTCGAGAAGCTCACCGCCTGAAGATCGAGGCGTCACCTTTCCACGCTCGAGGCGTCAGAAATGCCAGAACGGCCCGGGGATTCCCGGGCCGTTCTGACGTTTCGAGCGTGGAAAGGTGACGCCTCGGCTCAGTCCTCGTCGACCGCGACGTTCTTGACGCGGTTGGGGTCGACCTGGACACCGGGGCCCATGGTCGTGGAGAGGGTGACCTTCTTCAGGTAGCGGCCCTTGGAGCTGGCCGGCTTGAGCCGCAGCACCTCCTCGAGGGCGGCCGCGTAGTTCTCCGCGAGCTGGGCCTCGGAGAAGGACGCCTTGCCGATGATGAAGTGCAGGTTGGCGTGGCGGTCGACGCGGAACTCGATCTTGCCGCCCTTGATGTCGGTCACGGCCTTGGCCGGGTCCGGGGTGACCGTGCCGGTCTTCGGGTTCGGCATGAGGCCGCGGGGGCCGAGCACGCGGCCGAGGCGGCCGACCTTGCCCATCATGTCCGGGGTCGCGACGACGGCGTCGAAGTCGAGGTAGCCACCGGCCACCTTCTCGATCAGCTCGTCGCCACCGACCTCGTCGGCACCGGCGGCCCGTGCGGCCTCGGCCTTGTCCGCGTTCGCGAACACCAGGACGCGGGCGGTCTTGCCGGTGCCGTTGGGCAGGTTGACGGTGCCGCGGACCATCTGGTCGGCCTTGCGCGGGTCGACGCCCAGGCGCATGACGACGTCGACGGTCTCGTCGAACTTCTTCTTGGAGGCGGCCTTGGCGATCTTGATCGCGGCCAGCGGGGCGTAGAGCTCGTCCTTGTCGAACGTGTCCGACGCCGCGCGGTAGGTCTTGCTGCGCTGCATGGTGATTCCTTTGTTAGTCAGGAGATGTGGTTAGCGAGCCAGCGCGGCTCTCCCACGTTTCAGTCGGTGGTGACGCCCATCGAGCGGGCGGTGCCCTCGACGATCTTCATGGCCGCCTCGATGTCGTTCGCGTTGAGGTCGGGCAGCTTGGTCTGGGCGATCTCGCGCACCTGGTCCTTGGTCAGCTTGCCGACCTTCTCCTTGTGCGGGACGCCCGAGCCCTTCTTGAGACCGGCGGCCTTCTTGATCAGCTCGGCGGCCGGCGGGGTCTTGGTGATGAAGTCGAACGTGCGGTCTTCGTAGATGGTGATCTCGACGGGGATCACGTTGCCGCGCATGGACTCGGTCTGGGCGTTGTACGCCTTGCAGAAGTCCATGATGTTGACGCCGTGCGGACCGAGGGCGGTACCGACCGGCGGAGCCGGGCTGGCGGCGCCGGCCTGCAGCTGCACCTTGACCAGCGCGGCGATCTTCTTCTTCGGAGGCATGCTCTATCTCTTTCTTCTCGTGGTCATGACGAGGCGTACGTCGTACGTCTCTGCCACCTGCGTCGCCCCGGAGGGCAACCCAGACATTGTTCCCCCGGAGGCGGGGGTACGGCGAATCCGCGGCTCGAGCGCCGCGGGAGCTCAGACGCGCTGAACCTGGCTGAAGCTCAGCTCGACCGGGGTCTCGCGGCCGAAGATCTCGACGAGCGCCTTGACTCGCTGGGCCTCGGCGTTGATCTCGGTGATGGTCGCGTGCAGCGTCGCGAACGGGCCGTCGACGACCATGACGGAGTCGCCCACACCGAAGTCGGCGACCTCGATCGGCTTCTTCGCGGCGGTGGTCGCGCCGCCACCGCCACCGGTCGTCGCGGCGGCTGCCTCGGCCTCGGCGGCCGCGGCGGTCACGACGGCCGGGGCGAGCATGTTCTCGACCTCGGTCATGCTCAGCGGGACCGGCTGGTGACTGTGGCCCACGAAGCCGGTGACCGACGGCGTGTGCCGCACGGCCGACCAGGACTCGTCGGTGAGGTCCATCCGGACCAGGACGTAGCCGGGGAGAACGGTGCGCTTGACCATCTTGCGCTGCCCGTTCTTGATCTCCGCGACCTCCTCGGTGGGGACCACGATCTCGTGGATGTAGTCCTCCATGTTGAGGGAGTGGACGCGGTTCTCGAGGTTCTGCTTCACCCGGTTCTCCATGCCGGAGTAGGTGTGCACGACGAACCACTCGCCCGGCTTGGCCCACAGCTCGCGACGGAACGCCTCGAGCGGGTCCTCGGCCGTGTCGGCGTCCTCGGGAGCCTCGACGTCCGGGGTCTCCTCGTCGACGGGCGACTCCACCTCGGCGTCGGCGGTGACCTCGGGGGTCTCCTCGACGGCGTCGGTGGTCGCCTCGTCGGACTCGAGGGTCGGGTCGTACTGCTCCGACACGTGTTGCTCCATCAGTAGCTGGGTTACGGGTTGCTGCTCTTCGAGCCGCCGAAGACCTCGAACGCCAACTTGCCCAGACCGAGGTCGAGCAGGGAGACGAGCGCGATCATGAAGACCACGAAGGCGAGGACGACGAAGAAGTAGGTCACGAGCTGGTCGCGGGTCGGCCAGAGGACCTTGCGCAACTCGGCGACGACCTGGCGATAGAAGGTCACCGGGCCGGTGCGCTTGTCGCTCGGCTTGCTGCCCGACCGGTCCTTGCGACCCCGGACCGCAGGTGCGTCCGACACGCTGCTCACCCTTCCTTGTCTTCCATCGCCTGTTCGCAGGGCACGAGGGACTTGAACCCCCAACCTTCGGTTTTGGAGACCGATGCTCTGCCAGTTGAGCTAGTGCCCTCCGGGAGGATTCCTCGTGCCACCTGTCCTGTGCTGAGGGCATGGCAAAGCAGCCTGATGATCCACCGGTGATGTCAAGCATAGGGGCAGGGTGGGCGGGCCGCCTAACCGGCGCCGGGCAGCGGTACGCCGGCACCGACACGCCACTAGGGTGAGTCGACATGAGCCGGGACCTGCGGTCGCTCCCCAAGGCGCACCTGCACCTGCACTTCACCGGCTCGATGCGTCACGGCACCCTCCTCGAGCTCGCCGAGCGCGACGGCATCCAGCTCCCCGACGCCCTCGCCCGCGACTGGCCCCCGCAGCTCTCGGCCGCCGACGAGAAGGGCTGGTTCCGCTTCCAGCGGCTCTACGACGTCGCCCGCTCGGTGATGCGCACCGAGGGCGACGTACGCCGCCTGCTGCGCGAGGCGGCCGAGGACGACGTGGCCGACGGCGGCCGGTGGCTGGAGATCCAGGTCGACCCCAGCGGGTACGCCGCCCGCTTCGGCGGCATCACCGCCTTCACCGACCTCGTCCTGGATGCGGCTCGCGGGGCGACCGCCGCCACCGGGCTCCCGATCGCGGTGGTGATCGCCGCCAACCGCACGCGCCACCCGCTGGACGCGCGCACGCTCGCCCGCCTCGCCGCGCAGTACGCCGACCGCGGCGTGGTCGGCTTCGGCCTGTCCAACGACGAGCGGCGCGGCGACACCGCCAGCTTCGCGCCGGCGTTCGCGATCGCCGAGCGCGCCGGCCTGCTCCTCGCCCCGCACGGCGGCGAGCTGCGCGGCCCCGAGCACATCCGGACCTGCCTCGACTCGCTGCACGCCGACCGGCTCGGGCACGGCGTACGCGCAGCCGAGGACGCGGACCTGCTCGCGCGCATCGTCGACAGCGGCGTCGCGCTGGAGGTCTGCCCGACCTCGAACGTCGCCCTCGGCGTCTACTCCGACCTCACCTCGGTGCCGCTGCCGCTGCTGCTGGAGGCCGGGGCGACCGTGGCGCTCGGCGCCGACGACCCGCTGCTGTTCGGGTCGCGCCTGGCGGGGCAGTACGCCACCATGCGCGCCGCACACGAGCTGTCCGACGCGACCCTCGCCGAGCTCGGGCGCATGTCGCTGCGGGCCAGCCGGGCGCCGGCCGAGGTGCGCGACGCGGCGCTGGCCGATGTCGACGCCTGGTTGGCGGACCCGGGCGACTGACCGCCGTCAGGCGTACGGCGGAGCACCCACCCCGCGCAGCGCGACGTTGCCCCAGGCGTCGTACTCGGCGAGGCGGACCTCGGCGGCGACACCGTCGATGACGAGGTCGACGACCGTCGCGCCGCCGTCCTTGAGTGCGGTCACCTCCGGCACCGCCTGGACGCGGCCGTACCAGTGGGTCCGGCCGTCGAGCGGCTCGAGGTGGTCGAGCAGCACCACGTCGACGTCCAGGACCGTCTCCCCCACCGCGATGCGGGCGGGACCGCGATAGCCGGCGTCCTCCGCCGGCGGGACGAACGGATCGCGCCGCGGCCGCCTCCACAGCCTCATCGGAGGTACCCGGCCCGGTGCCACATCCTCCGCGCGAACCGGCCCATCAGGCCGTTCTCCTCGAGGAACTGCGCGAGCGAGGCGAAGCCCTCGATCTTGAGGTCGCCGAAGTGCCTGCTGGAGCGCGCCTCGCGGACCGCCCGCTCGGGGTCCAGCCCGGCACGGCGGTACGCCGTCGGGTTGGTGAACGCCACGCCGAAGAACAGCGCGGCGAGCCCGTGTGCGTTGGCCACGACGGCCCGCTCGAGGCGGCCCATCCGCTGCCGCTCGTACCGGACGCCCTCGCGGGCGAACTTGATGTGCCGTGCCTCCTCGGTGACGTGGATGCGCATCACCTGCGAGACGTAGGGCTGCAGGTCGGGGTCGTTCATCCACTGCCGCTGCCAGGCGTCGAAGATCTCCTCGCCGACGAGCGCCCCGACCCACAGCATCGCGCCGCCGAGCAGGAAGGGCAGCCGTGCGGCGATGACGCGCTCCCAGGTGCGGAGGCGGTACATCCGGGCCCCCGAGCGGGCGATCGCCTTGCCGAACATGGTCATGTGCCGGCACTCGTCGCCCATCTCGGTGAGCGCGTAGTGGGCGAACGGCGCGGCGTGGTCCGCGCTGAGCAGGCGGTGCAGGATGCCGCGGTTGAGGACGTTCTCGAACCACAGCCCGACGGAGAGGATGTTCGACATCTCCTGCCGGGAGAGGTCGATGCGCTGCTCCGCCGTCAGCTCGTCCCAGTACGACGTCCCGTAGAGGCTGATCAGCTCCGGCGGCAGGAAGTACTTGTCGGGGTCGAGGGGAGCGTCCCAGTCGATCGCGACCTCGGGGCTGTAGGAGCGACGTACCGATCCGCTGTTGAGGCGGTCGGCGACGACGTCGGGGTCGAGCGGGTCGCGGACGGCGGACATCGTGCTCCCTCCGGGCTAGTCGTTGACGAAGTTACATCTTTCGTCAACGACCGTACAGGGGGCGCGCTGACTACGATGCGCTCCATGGCTGGCCGCGGTACGACGAGGGCGCCGGCTCCGCTGCGCCCCGGACCCGCCGGCCCCGACCGCGCCGCCGAGCTGCGCGACCGGATCCTGGACGCGGCGGCCTCCTGCCTCATGGAGGCGGGTCTCGATGCCCGCCTCCACGCCCAGATCGCGCAGCGGGCCGTCGTCTCCCGGCCGACGGTCTACAAGTACGTCGGCGACCAGGACGCCGTCGTCGCCGCGCTGCTCGAGCGCGAGCTCGACCGGTTCGTCGAGGCGGTGCTCCCCCGGCTCCACGTCGGCGCGTCGAACGACCTGGTCGCGGAGCTGGTCGACGGCGTCGTCCTGATCGTCGACTACGCCCGCGCGCACGAGCTGCTCCAGACGTTCCTGCGCGACCACCCGGAGATCATCCTGCCGGCGCTGACGACCGGGTCCGACGCGGTGCTGGACCAGGTCCTCGGCGTGTTCGAGAAGCCCCTCGGCGCCGCGATCGCCGGCCGTGTCGCCGTCTCGCCGCGGGTGGCCGCGGAGTGGTTCTACCGCCTCGTCGTCTCGCTCATCACCACGCCCGGCTCGGCCCGGGCGACGCCGGAGGAGCTGCGCGACTACGTCGGCGGGCTGGTCCAGGTCCTGGGCGTCACAGCGAGCAGCCCAGCATCACCGGCTCGTTGACCAGCTCGATGCCGTAGGCCGCCCGCACCCCGTCACGCACCTCGCGGGCGAGCTCGATCAGGTCGGCGGTCGTGGCCCGCCCCCGGTTGGTCAGCGCGAGAGTGTGCTTGGTCGAGAGCGACACCCTGTCGTTGCCGTGCCCCTTCGCGAAGCCGGCGTGATCGATCAGCCAGGCCGCGCTCGTCTTCGTCCTGCCGTCCGGCTGGGGGTACGACGGCGCGCCGGCCGGCACCCGCGCCGGGTCGACGAGCGGGTTGGTGAAGAACGAGCCGGCGCTCCACGTGTCGTGGTCGTCGGGGTCGAGCACCATGCCCTTGCCCGCCCGCAGCCCGAGGACGGCCTCGCGAACGGCGGCCAGGGACGGCCGCTCCCCGAGCTCGACGCCCAGGGCACGGGCCAGCTCGACGTACGCGACCGAGGCGGCGGTGTCGCCGACGGGCAGCTGGAAGGTGACGTCGAGGACGACGTGACGGCCGCCCGCGTCGTCGTACCGGTCGGCCTTGAAGCGGGAGGTGCGGTAGCCGAAGCCGCAGTCGCCCGCGGCGAAGGTGCGTACGCCGCGCAGCCGACGGTCCCAGACACGGACGCGGGCGACGGTCTGGGAGACCTCCTGGCCGTAGGCGCCGACGTTCTGGATCGGGGTGGCGCCGACCGTGCCGGGGATGCCGGAGAGCGCCTCGACACCGACCCAGCGGCTCACGACGGCCCGGGCCACGAGGTCGTCCCACACCTCGCCGGCGGCGACGGTGACCATGACCCCGCCGCACACCGAGGTCCGGGTGCGGTCGGCCGTCTCGGAGTCGACCACGACGCCCTCCGTCGCGACCTCCACGACCGTGCCGTCGAACCCCTCGTCGGCCACGACCAGGTTGCTGCCGCCGCCGAGCACCAGCACCGGCTCGCCCGCGCTGTCCGCCTCGTCGACGGCGGCGATCAGCTCCTGCTCGCTCGTCGCGCGGACCCAGCGGCGGGCCGGTCCGCCCAGGCGGAGCGTGGTGTGGTCGGAGAGGAGTTCACTCACGGGGCGAGCCTAGAACGACGCGAGGCGTCAGCTTTCCACGGTCGAAATGCCGAACGGTCCGGAGGTTCTCCGGACCGTTCGGCATTTCGACCGTGGAAAGCTGGCGCCTCGCGGTCAGCGGGTCTCGCGGTGTGCGGTGTGCTTGCGGCACCGCGGGCAGAACTTCGCCAGCTCCAACCGGTCGGGGTCGTTGCGGCGGTTCTTCTTGGTGATGTAGTTGCGCTCCTTGCAGTCCACGCACGCGAGCGTGATCTTGGGGCGAACGTCGCTGCTCTTGCTGGCCACTGGAAGTCCTCGGTTGGTTCGGTGTCGGTGCTGTGGTGCTTGGTAGCGGGAACGGGGATCGAACCCGTGACCTCACGATTATGAGTCGTGCGCTCTAACCGTCTGAGCTACCCCGCCACATGAGGAGGGCGCCCCGTCCCCGCCGTGCCTCTCGGCCGATCAGGCGTGGCGCCCCGTCTCAGAGCCCCTTTACGGAATCGAACCGTAGACCTTCTCCTTACCATGGAGACGCTCTGCCGACTGAGCTAAAGGGGCAACGACGCAGAACTCTACACAGGCGCTCGCAGCGGACGAAATCGGCGGTCCGCAGAGGGCTTCGGGGCCGGTTCGGGGCTCTTCTCAGTCCTGGATCCGGGCCCAGGGACGGGCCTCCTCGAGCTCGTAGGCGAGCTCGATCAGCACGGGTTCCTGCCCCGCTCCGGCGCCGAACATCATGCCCTGCGGCAGGCCCGTCGAGGTGGTCGCGAGGGGCAGCGAGACGGCGGGCGCGCCGGTCGCGTTCTGCAACGGCGTGAAGGCCACCCACTGGAGCAGGCGGTCCATGATCTCGTCGTAGGTCTGCGTGGGGTCCAGCCAGCCGATCCGCGGGGTGGGGATCGCCAGCGTCGGCGTCAGCGCGACGTCGTACTTCTGGTGGAAGAGGTCGGACTCGACGGCGGTGTGCTTGAGCCGGGTGATGGCGCGCGGCAGGTGGTGCAGGTTGCGCCGGGTGAACCTCGCGAGACCCAGTGTCAGGTTGTCGAGCCTGGACCTGTCGAAGCTGCGGCCGTGCTGCATCCGGCCGGCCCGCACCATGAAGAAGGCCAGGAACGCCCAGTAGAGCAGGAAGTCGTCGGCGAAGGTCTGCGACACCGGCGGGTCGACCTCCTCGACGTGGTGGCCGAGGTCCTCCAGGAGCCGCGCGGTCTGCTCGGTCAGCGCGGTGACCTCGGGGTCGGCCGACTGGCCCACGCCCGAGGTGTTCATGGCGATCCGCAGCCGGCGCTTCGCCGGCCGGGTCAGGTCGCCGATCGGGGCGAGGGCGACGTTGCGATAGACGCGCTCCGCCTCCCGGACGAACGCCGCGGTGTCGCGGACGCTGCGGGTGAGGACGCCGTCCTGGACGATCTGGACCGGCATGTCGCGGAAGGTCTTGTCCTGCGCGAACCGCCTGCGGGTCGGCTTCAGGCCCACCAGGCCGTTGACCGACGCGGGGATGCGGATCGAGCCGCCGCCGTCGTTCGCGTGCGCCAGCGGTACGGCGCCCGCGGCGACCAGCGCTGCCGAGCCGGCGCTCGAGGCGCCGGCGGTGTGGTCGGTGCTCCACGGGCTGCGGACCGGCCCGAGGCGGGGGTGCTCGGCCGAGGCGGAGAAGCCGTACTCGGACAGCCTGCTCTTGGCGATCGGCAGCAACCCGGTGGCGAGGAACATCCGGGCCCAGTCGCCGTCCTCCTTGGCGGGCTTGGGCGTCCACGCGTCGGTGCCGTGCATGGTCGGCACGCCCGCCAGGTCGCAGTTGTCCTTGACCAGCGTGGGCACGCCGGCGAAGTAGCCCGGCCGCGGGTCGGCGGCCTCCGCGCGGGCCCGGTCGTAGAGCTCGATCGCGACGGGGTCCAGCTCGCCGGCCACCTTCTCGACGCGCCCGATGGAGGCCTCGACCACCTCCGGGACACTCACCTCGTGGCGGTGCAGAGCCTCGACCAGGCCCACCGCGTCGTACTCGCCCAGGGCGTCGTCACCGAATGCATGCACGCGCATGCGTGCACCGTACCCGGGGGCGTGTCCCGGCTCACCAGAGCCACAGGGCCAGCAACGGGACCAGCGCACTGATCGCCAGCGCGGTGAGCCCCATCGACAGCCCGGCGAACGCCCCCTCGGTCTCGTCCTCGCGCAGCATCCGCGAGGCGCCGATGCCGTGGGAGACCGCGCCGATGGCGAGGCCGCGGGCACGGCGGTCGTGGACGCCGACCAGGTCGAGCACGGCCGGCCCGAGGACGGCGCCCACCACACCGATGACGATCGCGAAGACCGCCGCCAGCGCCGGGATCCCACCGAGGTGCTGAGCGACCGCGATGGCCACCGGCGTGGTCGAGGACTTCGTGGCGAGCGTCTTCTGCAGCCGAACGTCGGCGCCGGTCGCGTGCGCGACGAGGGCGGCGGTGGTGATGGAGACGACCGCGCCGAGCACCACCGCGGTGAGCATCGGTACGACGAACCCGGTCAGCCGGTGCGCCTGCCGGTGCAGCGGCACGGCGAGGGCGACCGTCGCCGGCCCGAGCCAGATCGAGACGAGCGTGGCGGCATCGGCGTAGTCGGCGTACCGGACGCCGAGGACCTCGAGCACGACGCCGACGATCACGATCGCGACGAGCGTGGGCTGGACGAGGGCGTGGCCGCCCGACCTGCGCTGGAGCCAGCGGCCGCACTGGTAGGCGCCGACCGTGACGCCGACCAGCCCGATCGGCGAGGCCAGCACGTCGTGGAGGGTGTCGAGCGGGTTGTTCACGCGGCTCCCCTCCCGTGCGACGGCAGGTCGTCGCGCGGCTTGCCGAAGGCCCGCTCGAGCAGCGTCGCGGTCCACCCGACCACGACCAGGCCGAGGGTCCAGGAGACGACCAGCGCCAGCACGATCGGGACGGCGTGGTGGCCGATCAGCGACAGGTAGACGACCACGCCCACGCCGGCCGGCACGAAGAACAGCTGGAGGTGCTTCAGCATCTGTCCCGCCGCACGCACGATCGGGGCGTCGTCGCCGGTACGCCGGAAGCGCAGCCAGCAGAAGCACAGGAGCATGCCGATGACCGGCCCCGGGACGGGCAGGTCGAACAGCTCCGAGACGAACTCGCCGATCAGCTGGAAGCCGAGGAGCCAGGCAAGACCGGTGATCAAGGCGCGCTCACCGGCCCGCCCGTCGTGCGACGGAAGCAGCCGGTCAGGTGCGGGTCGAACAGGCCCACGGCCTGCATCAGGGCATACATCGTGGTGGGGCCGACGAAGGCGAAGCCACTGCGCTTGAGCGCCTTGGCGAGCGCGACCGACTCGGGCGAGGAGGTCAGCCACTCCGAGGCCGTGGCCGGCGCCGGCGGCTCCTCGGGGACGAAGCCGAGGACCAGCTCCTCCAGGCCGCTGTGCTCGCGCAGGTCGAGCGTGGCCCGCGCATTGGTGATCGCGGCCTCGATCTTGCGGCGGTTGCGGACGATGCCCGGATCGTCCATCAGGCGGGCGACGTCGGCGTCGTCGTACGCCGCGATCGCCTCGGCGTCGAAGCCGGCGAACGCGGCGCGGAAGCCCGGACGCTTGCGCAGGATGATCGCCCAGGACAGCCCCGACTGGAACGCCTCCAGCGTCATCCGCTCGAGGTACGCCGCCTCGCCGTGGATCGGCACGCCCCACTCGGTGTCGTGGTAGTCGCGCATCGGCCCGGGGCCGCCGGCCCAGGGGCAGCGCGCGACGCCGTCCTCGCCGATCTCGATCATCAGGACCTGCTCCTCAGGCGTGCGTTGGGCAGCGGTGGTGCGGGGATCGGCGGCAGGTGGTCGCCCTCGACCACGCCGAACCGGCCCGCGGCCACCTCCTGGCTGTCGGCGACGACAGTGCCGTCAGGAGCGACCTGCGCCTGCCACTCGTCACGGAACGCCGCGACCTCCTCGTGGGTGCGGCCGACGAAGTTCCACCACATCACGATCGACTCACCGAACGGCGGGCCGCCGAGCACGAGGACCCGGGCGCCGTCGGCGCCGGCCACGAGCTCGATGGTGTCGGGGCCGCACGGCACGAACGCCAGCTCGGCGTACGACGCGTCGAGGCCGGCCACCCGCAGACCGCCGCGGTCGACCAGCACCCCGTGCTCGTACGACGCGTCCACGGCCAGCTCGAGCCGTGCGCCCGGATCGAGCACGAGCTCGGCGCCCAGGAGCGGGGTGTGGGTGACGACCGGCGACGTCTCACCGAGCAGCGACCCGAGGAAGACGCGTGCGCGCCAGCCCTCGCCGGCCACCCCGTCGGGGGCGTGGTGCTCGAAGCCCGGCTCGACGAAGCGTGCCCTGTCGGGCAGCGCGACCCACAGCTGCACGCCGTGCAGCGTGGTCGTCGCGGTCGTGGAGATCTCGGAGTGGCTGATGCCGCGCCCGGCCGTCATCAGGTTGACCTCGCCCGGCCGCACGACCCCGACCGTGCCGGCGCTGTCACGGTGGGTGATCTCCCCGTCGAACAGCCAGCTGACGGTCTGCAGGCCGGTGTGGGGGTGCGGGGCGACCTTCATGCCGCCGCTCTCGGCGACCGGGTCGGGCCCGTAGTGGTCGACGAAGCACCAGGCTCCGACGAGTGAGCGCCGCCGCTGGGGCAGCGTGCGGCGGACGCGCATCGCGCGCGGACCGCCGAGCGGGACGTCACGGGGGGTCAGCAGCTCGGACCGGTCGGGGCCGTCGGCACCGCAGACGACCTCCTGGGGGCGGGCTTCCGGATTGCTCACCCCGCCATTCTCACGCAGGTTCCGATCCGTTCACCCGGGGCCGGGAATCTGGCGACATGCGCATCGCCCAGCTCGCGAACTTCGTCGGCGCGTCCTCCGGCGGCATGCGGACGGCGCTCGCGGAGCTCGGCGGCGGGTACGTCGACGCGGGCGTCGAGCGGCTGCTCGTCGTACCGGGGCCGGTCGACGCGGTGGTCGAGACCGAGCTGGGGCCGGTGGCCCAGGTACGGGCGCCCAGGGTGGGCGGCGGCTACCGGCTGATCGTCGAGCCGTGGCGCCTGGTCGACGTGCTGGAGCGGTTCGCCCCCACCTCGATCGAGTGGAACGACAAGCTCACGCTGCTGCCGGTCGCGTGGTGGGCCCGCCGGGCCGGCGTACGGACCGTGTGCCTGTCGCACGAGCAGCTCACCGACATGTTCACCATGCGCAGCGGCAAGCCGGCGACCTCGCGGGTCTCGATCGCGCTGGTCAACCGGCTGGTGGTCCGCAGCTTCGACACGCTGGTGGTGACCTCGCGCTACGCGCAGGAGGAGTTCCAGCGCCTCGCCGACGCCGTCGACTGCCCGGTCGAGCGGGTGCCGCTGGGCGTCGACCTCGACACGTTCCGGCCGCATCCGGGCGGAGAGTCGGAGCCCGGGGTGCTGCGCCTGGCCCACGTCGGCCGCCTGTCGCGGGAGAAGTCGCCACACCTCGCGGTCGCGACCGCGGTCGAGCTGCACCGGCGCGGCGTACCGGTCCGGCTCGACGTGTACGGCGAGGGCCCGCACCTCGGCGAGCTGGAGGAGATCGCCCGTGACGCCCCCGTGCGCTTCCACGGGTACGTCGACGGCCGGGTCGAGCTCGGCCGACGGATCGCCGCCGCCGACATCTCGCTGTCGGTCTGCCCCGGCGAGACCTTCGGGCTTGCGGTGCTGGAGGCGCTCGCCTGCGGAACCCCGGTCGTCACCGCCGACCGGGGCGGCGCGCGCGAGCTGGTCGACCGCCGCTGCGGTGCCTGGGCCGCGCCGGACCCGCGCGCCCTCGCCGACGCCGTCCTCCGCCTCGCCGCGCGGCCCGAGGCGGCTCGGCGCACCGCCGCCCGCGCTCGCGCCGAGGAGTTCCCCTGGTCGCGGACCGTCGAGTCGATGCTCGCGATCCATGCCGGCGACGGTGTACGACTCACGCAGCCGGCGTGAGGCGGCGCTCCGCGATCTGCCGCAGCCTGGCCCGGGAGCGCCGGGTGAGCAGCAGGACTGGGACGAGGACCGCGACGGTGGTGCAGCCCAGCACGATCGCCTGGTAGGCGCCGTGCAGGGAGGAGTCGAGCGGCGCGACCAGCCCGAGGACGACCGATCCCACGACCAGGCCGCTCATCGCTGCCCGCGACAGGCGCAGCGGGGCGACGAATGCGGGGACCAGCAGCAGATACCAGAGGTGGACGACCGGCGCGAGGGCGACGAAGGCCCCGCCGGCGCAGGCCACGGCGGCGACGGCACGCGCCCGGTCGCCGGTCGGGAAGCGCAGCGCGGTCCAGGCGATGATGCCGACCGCGGCGACCATGCCGATGACGCGGACGACGTCGCGGAAGGCGTCGGGCGGCGTACCGAGTCCGGTGTGGAGCGCGACCCAGTCGAGCGCACCGCCGACCAGGGTGGTCACCGACAACGGGGTGTTGAGCTCGCCCGGCACCGCCAGCGCGGCGATCCAGCCGCTCCCCATCCCGGTGACGAGCCCCAGGCCGAACAGCGTCGCGAGCGCGGCGGCACCCACGCGCGCGAGGTGCCAGAGGCGGCGGCCCATCGTCGCGGCCACCGGGAGCGTCGCCAGCGCGATGCCCACGCACACCAGGCCTCCCGGCACCTTGACCGCGGCGGCCAGGCCGCCGACCATCCCACCCCACGCCCAGCCGCGCTCGACACCGACGACCAGCGCGGCGGCCATCAGCCCGACCATCAGCAGGTCGTTGTGCAGACCGCCGACCCCGTTGGCGATCATCAGCGGGGAGACCAGCACCAGACCGGCGGCGAGGGCGGGGTTGGTCCCGGCCCAACGCGCCATCCTCGGCACCGCCCAGGCGAGGAGGGCGAGGCCGACCAGGGCGAGCATCCGGTGCGCGACCACCAGCACCCACGGGTTGCCGGTCAGCCCGGCCGCCACGCGGCCGAAGAACACCGGCAGCGGGCCGTACGGCGTCACGGTGTTCATCCACATCGGGTCGACCGCCTGCACGATCGGCGCGATGTGCGGCTCGAGCGGCGCGTAGATCCAGTTCTCGTTGCCGACCAGCGCCTGCGGGCCGTGGTGGTACGGCGAGTAGCCGGCCGCGGCGAGCGCCCCCTGCGCGGCGTACGACCAGCCGTCGCGGGAGAACAGGGGCGGCGCGACGAGCAGCGGCGCGGACCAGACGACCGTCGCCATCCGGGTCAGGTCGACGCCCTCGTCCCAGTCGCCGCTGCCGAGGCGGGCGACGTGCCGGCACAGCGCGAGCCAGGCACTCGCGAGCAGCCCGAGCCCCATCAGCACGACGGCCAGCCCGGCCATCCGACCCGGCTGGGTCTGGCGCAGCACGGCCAGCGGGGCGAACGCGAGCACCGGCGCCGAGCCGGGCAGCGTGGACACCACGAGCCCGCCCAGGAGCACCAGGACGCTTCCGGTCAGCCCACGTCGGATCACAGGCCGCACCTTAGGCCGCGCGGATGTCCGGGCGGCGAACTGCACCCCACCTCAGATCGACGATGTGCCGGGCCCGGATCCGCACTAGTGTCGGGCAGCGCGCCTCCGCGTCCTTCAGGAGTCCCACATGTCGCAGTACCCGCCGCCTCCGCCGCCACCGCCGCCGCCCGGACAAGCCCCCTACGGCGGACCGCCGCCGTACGGCGGGCCGGGCCAGCCGGCGTACGGCTTCCCCCAGCCGCGGTGGGACCTCGGCGCCTGCCTGAGCTGGGCGTGGTCGAAGTTCAAGGACAACGTCGGCCCGATGATCGTCGCGACGCTGCCGCTCCTGGTCGTGATCGTGGTCGTCGAGGGGGCGAACATCGCCTGGACGCTCAAGAGCGTCCTCAACAGCCGCGAGGTCTGCAACGCCGACTACAGCTGTCACATGGTGGGCGGCCCGTCGTTCCTCAAGCAGATGCTCGTGACGGCCGGCGCGAGCCTGGTGATCAGTCTCGTGGCGCTGGTCGTGAACGCCGGCGTCTTCCGGGCCTCGCTCGGCGTCGCGGACGGACGGCCGTTCGCGCTGGGCGACGTCTTCACCGGACGCCAGCTCGGCAAGGTGCTAGGCACCAGCGTCCTGGTGGCGCTCGCGACCGCGATCGGCACGCTCCTCTGCTACGTGCCCGGGATCGTCATCGGCTTTCTGCTCGGCTACTCGGTCTACTTCGTCGTCGCCCAGGACCTGTCGCCGATCGCGGCGATGAAGGCCAGCTTCCAGCTCACCAGGAACAACCTCGGCACCACCGTCGTGTGGCTCATCGTCAGCACCCTGATCGCCGCCGCGGGCGCCGTGGTCTGCCTGGTCGGGATGCTGGTGACCTACCCGCTGGTGATGCTCGGCTACGCCTACACCTTCCGCCGGCTGACCGACGCACCCGTCGCGCCCTGATCCGAGGAGAGAGACCGTGTCCCAGCAGTTCCCGCCTCCCCCGCCACCCCCGCCTCCCGGTGGCCCCGCCCATCCGTCGTACGGCGGACCGCAGCACCCGTACGACGCCGGCGGCCCGCGCTGGGACCTCGGCCAGGCGTTCGGCTACGGCTGGACCAAGTTCGGCGAGAACGGGCTGCAGCTCCTGCTGGCCGCCGCCGCGGTCCTCGTCGGCGGCGCGGTCATCATGGGCGTCGGCTGGCTGATCATCGCGGTGGTGCTCTCGGGCAGCACGCACTGCACGACGTACGACTTCGGCGGCGCCACCTCGCGGATGTGCCGGTCCACCGGCCCTGGCTTCATCGTCTCCTCGCTGGTGATGGTCGCCTTCTACGCCGTGGCCTTCGTCTACGCGCAGGTCGTCGGCGCGGGCATGGTCCGCGGCGTGCTCGGCGTCACCGAGGGCCGGGCGTTCCAGGCGGCCGAGATCTTCCGCTTCGCCGACCTCGGCCCGGTCATCGCGACCAGCATCCTCGTCAGCCTCATCGTCTCGATCGGCACGGCGCTCTGCTACGTCCCCGGGCTGCTCGCGCTGTACCTGCTCAGCTACTCGCTGTTCTTCGTCATCGACAAGGGCCTCTCGCCCCTCGACGCGATCAGTGCCAGCTTCGAGTTCACCGTGAAGAACCTCGGCCCGACACTGGTCTGGTTCATCATCGACGTCCTCATCGCCGCCGTCGGCGGCGCCATCTGCGGAGTCGGCCTGCTGGTCGCGATCCCGGTGATCCTGCTCGGCACGGCCTGGACCTACAAGGTCCTCAACCGGGAGCCGGTGGCCGCCTGACCGCGGCATCACCGCCGCACGATCCGGTGGCCACTACCCTGCGGGCCATGGGTCTCTTCACCCCCGTCGCGATCAGGCTCGGCTCGTTCCCCTGGATGCCCCGGCTGCTCCCCCAGATCAC
>WQZX01000063.1 GCA_009780515.1 Nocardioidaceae bacterium
GCCTTCGCGCTCGCCTACGCCCCCCGCGAGCGGCGCGGGCTGGTGCAGGGCGCCAGCATCGCGGGCCTGGTCGTGCTGCTCGGCGTCGCTGCCGTCGTACGGATCGGGATGCTGGCCTGACCCCTCCCGCCCCTCGCGCGGTCGGTCTCATCCCCAGGGTTATCCACCGATGTGGATGAACTACACCCGTGTAGTTCTCCCCAGGCTGTGGAGATCCCTGGGGAGGAACGCGCCCCCAGGAGCTGTCGTTTGTGCCCAAACGGCAGTGAAAACGGCGGAAGTGCTGCCGTTTGGTACCAAACGACAGCACTGCCGCGCAGATCGGCGCCGTGCGGCGGCTACTCCCAGCGCGTGGCGAAGGTGAAGCCGACGGCCATGAACGCGATGCCGACGAACAGGTTCTTCTGACCCAGGTCGTTGAAGATCGGCACGTTCTTGGGGTCGTTGCCGGTCAGGAAGATGTAGTAGCAGCAGATCCACAGCAGGCCGAGCACGAAGCAGCCGAGCATGCCGGTGACGACGCCGCGGCCACGGCCGAGGGGGGTCTTGGGGTGGGCGGAGACGACCAGGCCGAGGAAGAGGACCACGAACCCGATCAGGTAGTTCCAGTTCTCCAGGTTGCCCATGAAGGACGGCCCGCCGGTGGCCTCCGGCTTGCTGGTTTTGAGATCCGTGGCACCCCAGCCACCGCTGGGCCGGACGCCCCAGTACGTGTAGCAGATCCAGGCGATGCCGACCGCGATCAGCACCAGCGCGATGATGAAGCGCACACTCAGGACGGGCCCGGCGTCGGGGTCGGCGAAGGGGTTCGGCCCCTTGCGCAGCTTCGGCAGGCGGGACGGCTTGGCCACGTCGGTGCTCCTCGTTGGTACCCGGGTTGTCATAGGTCTGGTCGCCGCGACCTAACCTAGTCAGTATGACGGGTGCGCATCAGGCCGGTTCGTCCGGCCACGGGGACGCGCGTCCCGGCGACCCCGAGGCTGCCGGGGAGTCCGGCGCCGCGGTCGGCTCCGGGGATCCCGTCGCCCCAGACCGTACGCCGGAAGCGGCCGCCAAGTCCCGTCGACGCTCACGTGCGTGGCGGATCGGCACACCGGCCGTCGTGCTGCTGTCGGGTGCGCTCTTCGCGACCTCGGCCATCGCCAGCGACGGCACCGACCTGCGCCCGGGGCGCTACACCGACCTCGCCGGCCTGGTGAACTCCGAGGCCCAGGGCTACCGGCACCTCGCGCAGCAGCGCCGCCGGCTTGCCCGCCAGGTCGACCAGCTGACCAGCGGCGTGAGCAGCCACGGTGTCGCGCGGGCGCGAGGCAAGCTGGCCTCGCTCGAGGACCCGGCCGGGCTGACCCCGAAGTCGGGTCCGGGCCTCACCATCACCCTCTCCGACGCGCCGACCGACGTGCTCGACGCCGCCGTGGCCGCCAACAACCCCGACCTCGACCTCAACCGGCTGGTGGTCCACCAGCAGGACATCCAGGCCGTGGTCAACGCGCTGTGGTCCGGTGGCGCGAAGGCCGTGACGATCGCCGGGCAGCGGGTGGTCTCGACGACGGGCATCAAGTGCGAGGGCAACGCCGTACAGCTCCAGGGCGTGCCCTACCCGCAGCCCTACGTCATCCAGGCGGTCGGCGACCCCGGCCAGCTGCTCGCGTCGATCGACAGCGACGCGCTCGTCGCCGGGTTCCGTGCCGACTCGGCCAACCCGACCATCGACGTCGGCTGGTCGATGCAGGTCGAGGACCACGTCAGCGCCCCGGCGTACGACGGACTCGTCGACCTGCACTACGCGAAGCCGCTCACCAGCAAGAAGTGAGGTCGGATCGACCGTCACGAGTCGGTGCAACAGCCGTGGGGCGGGGCGCTAGGACATGTCCTAGCCCAATGGTCCAGGCGTTGTCGCCGTGGCCGTCGCCGTGGCCGTCGGGGTGGGCGTGTTCGTCGGAGTCGGGGGCGGCACGTACTGCGAGACCCAGATGTAGATCTTGTCGCCCTGATAGGCGATGCTGCCCTTGCCCGGGATCTGGTCGGTGACGGTGCCCTTGGGCTTCGTGCTGGTGGTGTCGTCGCGCTCGGCGGGCTGGAAGCCGGCGTTCACGATCGCGGCGATCGCCTGTTGCTCCCGCATCCCGATGACGTTCGGAACCTTGTGGGGACCCCGCGACAGGCACAGCCGGACGGTCACCTCCTTGGACACCTGGGTCCCGCCCACCGGGCTCTGCGAGACGACGTTGCCCTTGGGGTCGTCGGACTTGCAGGAGCCGAACCGGATGTTGTTGCGGTTGACGCCCTGGCCGACCAACGTGGCCACGGCCACCTGGCGGGTGTCCTTGGTGACGTCGGGCAGCGGGAACTCGCACGCGCCGCGCGACAGCGTGAGGGTGATGCTGGAGTCGGTCGGCTCGTAGCTGTCCTGGACCGGGTCCTGGTTCACCACGGTGCCGGCGTGGGAGTAGCGGTCCGAGCACTGGGTGGCGGTGTCGTCGGGCGGCGGGAAGCCGGCGTCGGCCAGCGCCTGGCGAGCCTTGGTCTGGCTCATGCCGACGAGCTTCGGGACCCGCGCGTCGGTCGGGCCCGACGGGAACAGCATCGGCCAGACCCAGAACGCGGTCAGCAGGATCACGGCCAGGAGCAGGAGCAGGAGCAGGATCAGCGGCAGCTTGCTCCGGGACGGCTCGGCCGGCCGCGGGTTGCGTGCGGGGACCTCTGCCGCGGCGGGCACGCTCGTGACCGCCGTGGGCGTCGGCTCGGGCACCGGCTGGGGCGGGGCGACCGCCTGCACCGGGCGGCCCGCGAGGTAGCGCTCGATGTCGCTGCGCATCGCGGCCGCCGACTGGTAGCGGTCCTCGACCCGCTTGGCCAGCGCCTTCATCACGATCGCGTCGATCTCCGGGGTGAGGTCGGCGTCGTAGTGCGAGGGAGGTACGGCGGGCTCGCGCACGTGCTGGTAGGCCACGGCCACCGGTGAGTCGCCGACGAACGGCGGCCGGCCGGTGAGGAGCTCGTAGAGCAGGCATCCGGCGGAGTAGACGTCGGAGCGCGAGTCGACGTTCTCGCCCCGGGCCTGCTCGGGCGAGAGGTACTGGGCGGTGCCGACGACCGCCGCGGTCTGCGTCATCGACGACGCCGCGTCGCTGATCGCGCGGGCGATGCCGAAGTCCATCACCTTGACGTCGCCGGCCGGCGTCAGCATCACGTTGCCGGGCTTGATGTCGCGGTGGATGATCCCCGCGCGGTGGCTGTAGTCCAGCGCCGAGAGGACGCCGCTGGTGATCTCGAGCGCGCGCTCGGGCAGGATCTTGCGGCCCTCGCGGAGGATGTCGCGCAGGGTCCGCCCGGCGACGTACTCCATGACGATGTAGGGCTGGAGCGCGCCGTCGGAAGTCGGCTCCTCGCCGGTGTCGTAGACGGCGACGATGGCGGGGTGGTTCAGCGACGCGGACGACTGCGCCTCACGGCGGAAGCGCGCCTGGAAGGTCGCGTCGCTCGCCAGGTCGGTGCGGAGCCGCTTGACCGCGACCACGCGACCCAGCCGGGTGTCGGTGCCCTTGCGCACCTCGGCCATGCCGCCACGGCCGAGCAGCTCGCCCAGCTCGTAGCGGTCACCGATCAGCGCGCGCTGACCGCCGGTGTCCCCCCGCCCGCTCATCAGCCGTTACCTCCCGTGGTCGAGGTGGTGGCGGTGGTCGGAGGGGTGGTCGCAGGGGTGCTGGCGGCCGGCGGCGGCGCCGACGTGGTCGCCGGCGCGGAGGTCGCCGGAGCCGGGCCCCAGTAGGTGACCGTCACGACCGAGCCCTTCGGAACCTCGCCCGACGGGCTCACGCCCGCGACGGAGTCGGGGGTGTGGCTCCCGTCGTTCTGCATCGACACCAGGCGGGGCCTCACGCCGAGGGCGGACAGCTCCGGGTCGACCTGGTGGATGTCGCGGCCGATGTAGTTGTCGGCGTTGATGTCGACCATCTGCTGGGTCGCCGAGGTGGTCGGGGACGGGCTGGGCGAATGGGTGTGGGTGTGGTGGGTCGTCGGGGTGTCCTGCACGACCGGGGTGTTGCTGCCGCCCCGGTTGAGCAGCAGCACGGCGATCAGGATCGCCACGACCACCAGCAGGGCGACGAGGGCCAGCGCGCCCCAGGGGGTACGACGCTCCTCGCGCTCCTCGCCGTCGTACGCCGAGGCCGAGTCGAGCCGGTCCATCGGTGCGCGCGTCGAGGCGCCGGCGGCCGCAGCACCGGCGGCACCCGCGGCCGCCGCGGGGAGGACGGCGGTGCGGTCGCTGGTGCGCGGAGGCGCGGCGGCGGCACCGGACGGGTTGCGCAGGGCGGCGCCGAACGCGGCGCCGTCCGGGAAGCGCTCGGCCGGGTCCTTGGCGAGCGCGCGGGTGACCACGCGGGACAGGTTGCCGGGCACGCTCGGGGGCAGCTGGGGCACCGGCTGCTGCAGGTGCGCCAGCAGCGTCGCGACCGGGGTCTCGGCCTCGAACGGCCGGCGGCCGGACAGGCACTCGAAGGCCACACAGCCGAGCGAGTAGACGTCCGAGGCCGGCGTGGACGGGTTGCCGCGCGCCTGCTCGGGCGAGAGGTACTGCGGGGTGCCCATCACCGCGCCGGTGCGGGTCAGCTGGGCGGAGTCGCCGGCGCGGGCGATGCCGAAGTCGGTCACCTTCACCCGCCGGTCTGGCGTCACCATCAGGTTCGCCGGCTTGACGTCGCGGTGGACGATGCCCGCCTCGTGCGCGACGCCGAGCGCCTCCGCGGTCTGCGCCATCAGGTCCCTGACGATCTCCGGGTCCATGGTGCGGCCGGCGTCCTTGGCCTGCGCGAGCAGCGTCGAGAGCGGGTGCCCGTCGACGTACTCCATGACGAGGTACGGCGCGGCGCCGTCCGGTGTGTCGGAGCTGTAGTCGAAGACGCCGCAGATGCCGGGGTGGTGCAGGGCGGCGGCGTGCCGCGCCTCGGTCTCGAAGCGGGTGCGGAAGGTCGCGTCGTCGGCATACTCGTGCTTGAGGACCTTGACCGCGACGACCCGGTCGAGACGGGTGTCGGTGGACTTCCAGACCACGCCCATGCCGCCGGTGGCGATCCTCTGGTCGAGGCGGTAGCGGTGCGCGGCGTCGGCGTACTGCACTGGCTGCTCGCTCACTTGTTCATCACCGCCTCCATCATCGCCTTGGCCACCGGGCCGCCGAGCGTGCCGCCGGCGATCTCCGCCCGGTTCGTGCCCGGAGCGGACTGGATCATCACGGCGACGGCCACCTCGGGGTCGTTGGACGGGGCGAACGAGGTGAACCAGGCGTACGGCGGCCTGCCCGGGACGCCGCTCTGGGCCGTGCCGGTCTTGCCGGCGACCTGGACGCCCGGGATCGACGCGGGGCTGGCCGTGCCGGAGCGGACGGTGTCGTTCATCAGCTGGGTGACCTCGGCCGCGGTCTTGGCCGAGACGGCCTGCCGCAGCTCGTCGGGCTGGGTCGTCTCCAGCGTGCGGTAGTCGGCGGTCTGCAGCTGGTCGATCAGGTAGGGGCGCATCAGCTTGCCGTGGTTGCCGATCGCCGCCGAGACCATCGCCATCTGCAGCGGCGTCGCCTGGACCTCGAACTGGCCGAAGCCGCTGCGGGCCGTCTCGGCGAGGTTCAGCTCACGCGACTGCTTGGCGCCCGGGTCGGTCACCGACTGGGGGAAGACCGACTGCGAGACGGGGCTGTAGTCCTGCAGGTAGTCGCTGTTGAAGCCGAACGCCTCGGCCTGCTTGCGCAGCTGCTCCGGTCCGAGCTTGACCGCCATCTGCGCGAAGGCGGTGTTGCAGGACCACTCCATCGCGGTCGCGAAGCTGACCTGCGACGGGTCGCAGTAGCTGCCGGTCTCGTTGTGCACGACGTTGCCGCTGCCGGTGGTGCCGGGCAGCTGGTAGCCGCTGCCGGTCGGCACCTCGTCACCGACGTTGTACAGGCCGTTCTCGATCGCGGCCGCGGCGGTGACCACCTTGAAGGTGGAGCCCGGGAACAGCCGGAGGTACGTCGCCCGGTTGAGCAGCGGCTGCTGCTTGTTCCGGTTGAGCCGGTCGTAGTACTTCGTGCGCACGTTGTAGTCGTGGCTGGCCAGCTTGTTCGGGTCGTACGACGGCAGCGAGACCATCGCCAGGATCTTGCCCGTCTTGGGCTGGATGGCCACCGCCGCGCCCTCGCCGTGCGGGCCGAGCACGCGCTTGAGGGCGTTGTAGCCGGCCAGCTGCGCGGCGGGGTCGATCGTGGTGATGACGTTGCCGCCCTGGTTGGTCTCGCCCTGGAGCATGTCGACCAGCCGGTTGACGAACAGGCGCGAGTCCTCGCCGGACAGGATGTCGTTCTCGGAGTGCTCGACCCCGGTCTGCGCGCCGAGCTGCAGGTAGCCCGTCACCGGCGCGTAGACGTAGGGCTTCGGGTAGACGCGGAGGTACTTGAACCGGTCGCCGGAGGGCTTGCTGCGTGCGATCGCCTTCTTGCCGGCAAGGATCAGGCCGCGCTCGCGGCTGTAGGCCTGTTCGGCCGACCGGGTGTTGCCCGGGTGGTGGTTGTAGTCGTTGGCCTTGACGAACTGGAGGTAGGTGACGTTCAGCATCAGTGCCAGGAACAGCACCATGCAGAAGATGGCGACGGAGCGGATCGGCTTGTTCATCAGTCCGAGACCACCTTCACGATCTGGGTCTCCTGCTCGTCGGGCGCCTCGGTCTCGGTCAGGTCCGGCATCGGGCGCCGGGCCTGGTCGGAGATGCGCAGCAGGAGCGCGACGATCACCCAGTTGGCGATCAGCGAGGACCCGCCGTACGACAGGAAGGGTGTGGTCAGGCCGGTCAGCGGGATCAGCCGGGTGACGCCGCCGATGACCACGAACACCTGGATGGCCAGGACGCAGCCGAGGCCGGCGGCCACCAGCTTGCCGAAGCCGTCGCGGGCGATCAGCGCCGCCCGGAGCGCGCGCTCGACGATCAGGCCGTAGAGCAGCAGGACGGCGATGACACCGGTCAGGCCGAGCTCCTCGCCGACCAGCGCGAGGATGAAGTCGGTGTGCTCCTCGGGCACGCGCAGCTGCACGTCGCTGCCGCTGCCCAGCGTGATCATGCCCTGGCCCAGGCCGCGGCCGAGCAGCCCGCCCCACGAGAACGAGTAGATCCCCTGCACCAGCTGGTAGCCGGTGCCGTTGGCGTCCTGGAAGGGGTGCAGCCAGATGTCGACACGCTCGGTGACGTGGGCGACGAGCTTGTACGCCGCGAGGGCGCCCGCGAGGAACATCGCCGCTCCGACGTACAGCCATCCGGAGCGCTCGGTGGCGACGTAGAGCATGACCAGGAAGATGCCGAAGAAGAGCAGGCTCGAGCCGAGGTCCTTCTGCACGACCAGGATGCACATGCTGATCACCCACATCGCGAGGATGGGGCCGAGGTCGCGTCCGCGCGGCAGGTCGATGAAGAGGACGCGGCGACCGGCGAGCGCGAGTGCGTCGCGGTGGCCGACGAGGTAGCCGGCGAAGGCCAGCACCAGCAGGACCTTCGCGAGCTCGCCGGGCTGCAGGCTCAGCGGGCCGAGGTGGACCCAGATCCTGGAGCCGTTCACCTCGGTGCCGATGACCGGCAGCATCGGCAGCGCGAGCAGCACGATGGCCCCGAGCCCGAAGGTGTAGGTGTAGCGGCCGAGCACGCGGTGGTCGCGGATCAGGAACAGCGTCGCGATGAACAGCGCGACACCGAGGGTCATCCACATCAGCTGCTTGCTGGCGTTGCTGCTGTTGACGGCCAGGTCGATCCGGTGGATGAGCGCCAGACCGAGGCCGTTGAGGGCCGCGACGATGGGCAGCAGCACCGGATCGGCGTACGGCGCGACGAGCCGGACGGTGACGTGCGCGGCGATGATCAGGGCCGCGAGCCACGAGCCGTACGTCGCCAGGTTGGTCGGCACCGCGCCGTCGACGCCGAGGCCGACCGCGAGGTAGGCGCCGAGGCCGACCAGCAGCGCGATGACGAGCAGGAACAGCTCGGCACCGCGCCGGCGGCGGTGGACGAAGCCCATCAGCGGGGAGGCGGCCATCAGTGGCCACCGCCCGGGGTCGCGATGGACGCGAAGTGCTGGACCACGTCGCGCGCGGTCTGGAGGGTGCCCGCCGACTTGCCGTCCTCGACGTTGTCGCGGGCGGTCGGCGGCAGGTCGCCGACCGCGAGGTCGGTGTCCTGGTAGACGCTGGAGAGCCCGGGCACGCCGTGCACGCCGCGGAAGATGGCGACGTGACCGTCGTGGTCGCCGACGTAGTACTGCCGCTGGGTCCACCAGTACGCCGATGCCAGCGCGATCCAGACCAGGCCGAGGACCACGAGCAGGGCCATCAGGCGCCGGGTCCAGGAGAAGCGGCGCGGAGCGCGGGGCGCGTAGCGGTAGGCCTCGGGGTCGAACGGCGGATCCGCCCTGATGGCGTTGGGGTACTCGGGCGGGATCGGCGCCAGCTCGGCCTCGACCGGCTCGAGCTCGCCGGTGTCCCCGGAGCGGTGGCCGCGGAACAGCGCCCGCGGCAGCCGGCGGCGCAGCTCGGCCGCCGCGCCGACGGTCATCGGCTCGACGTGGGTCTGCACCTGCTCGACGGGCACGACGTCGGCCACCACGCAGGTGACGTTGTCGGAGCTGCCGGCGTCGAGGCTCGCGCGCACCAGCTCGATGGCGGCGAACTCGGGGCTGCCGTCGGAGAGGAGCTGGGCGATGCGGTCGTTGTCGAGCACGCCGCAGGCGCCGTCGCTGCAGAGGAAGAACCGGTCGCCCGGCTCGACCTCGAGCTGGAAGAGGTCGGGCTCGACGTCGTGGAGGCCGTCGAGCGCCTTGAGGATGAGGTTGCGGTGGGGGTGGACCCGCGCCTCCTCCTCGGTCATCCGGCCCTCGTCGATCAGGCTCTGCACGAACGTGTGGTCGGTCGTCAGCTGCGAGAGCCGGCCCTCGCGCAGGAGGTAGGCACGGGAGTCGCCGACGTGGCCGAACCCCATCCGCTCGCCGTCGAAGAGCCCGACGACGACGGTGGTGCTGGTGCCGTTGAGGGCGGGGTCGTGGTCGACCTGGCTGCCGATCGACTCGTGGGCCTCGTGGAGGCCGTCGGTGATCCGGACGATCAGGTCGCTGACCGGCTCGGCCTCGGCCGGCGGCAGGTCCAGGTGGCGCAGCTCGTTGACGGCGCTGCTGGAGGCGATGTCGCCACGGGCCGCCCCGCCGACACCGTCGCAGACGGCGAGCAGCCACGGTCCGGCGTACCCGGAGTCCTGGTTGTCCTTGCGGACCCGGCCCACGTCGGAGACGGCGTGGAACTGCATGGTGAGCTCGGGGTGGTCCTCGGCCGGCTCCGGCTCGGTGTCGGCCGCCACCGTCGGGTGTACGGCGGTCGGCTCGGTCGCCGGCCTGCTCGTCTCGACGGTGGGGTCGGTCGGTCGGTCCGCCGGCCCGGGCGGGGGCGGGACGGGCGGCTGCGTGGCGGTCTCGACCGTCGGGTCGGCCGGCCGGCCGCGGTCGGGCCTGTCGTCGCTCATCTACTTCCTCAGCTCCAGGATGGTCTTCCCGATGCGCACCTGTGATCCGAGTCCGATCGGGGTGGGCTGGGTGATCCGCTGGCTGCCGAGGTAGGTGCCGTTGGTGGAGCCGAGGTCCTCGACGTACCACTGGTCGCCGGAGGCCACGATGCGAGCGTGGCGGGTGGAGACGTAGTCGTCGTCGAGGCGGATGGCCGCGTCGTTGCCGCGGCCGATGAGGACGGGCGCGTCGGCGAGGTCCGCGCTCACGCCGCTGTTGGAGCCCTGCACCACGGTGACGTGGGTCGGGGTGCCGCGCTTCTTGGTGGCGGCCTTCTGCTTGGGCTGGCGCGAGGCGCGGGCACCGCCCGCGGCGGCCGGGACCCGGGCGCCGAACATGTCCGAGCGGATGACCGAGATCGCCGAGAGCACGAAGATCCACAGGATCGCCAGGTAGGCGATGCGGACGAGGAAGAGGGTCAGCTCAGACATGCGACCCGTCCTCGGGGAGCAGGTGGAGGATCAGGGAGGTGTGGCCGATCTGCACGCGGGCGCCGTCGCGGAGCTTGGCGCGCGCGACCTTCTGGCCGTCGACCCTGATGCCGTTGGTGGAGCCCATGTCGTGCACCTCGATCTGGGGGGAGCCTGGACCGGCGGAGGTGATGAGGAACTGCGCGTGGCGACGGCTGACGCCCGGGTCGTTGATCCGGATGTCGGCCTCGCTGCCGCGCCCGACCACCAGGCCGGGCGGTTCGAGGGAGTGCTCGGTCCCGTTGACCTCGATCACGGCGCGGCTGGGCCGCGAGCCGTGCCGGCCGCTCCCGCTCACCGACGCCTCGGCCTTGCTGAGGACGGTGAACCGTCCCGTGCCGAGGTCCTCGTCGGAGTTGAAGCTGATCCGGATCGGGCCCGGGAAGACGTAGCCCTGGCTGTCGGCGTGCTCCTGGAGCTGGTCGGCCAGCTCGTCGGACAGCGACGAGGTGTACGGCGCCATCCGCTCCAGGTCGCCGGGCGAGAGGTCGACCTGGAAGGCGTTGGGCACCAGCCGCCGCTGCCGGGACAGGACCTGGGCCTTGTTGTCGACCTCGCGCTGGAGCGCCGCAGCGATCTCGACCGGCTGCACGGCCGAGCGGAACGTGCGCGCGAAGACGCCTGAGATCACCCGCTCGAGACGCTCCTCGAAGCGTTGCAGTCCACCCACGCGGGCCTCCTCTCCTGGTGCGACGGCGCGCTCACCGGGCACGCGTGTGCGCACCCCGGGTGCCGTCGATCGTATCGGGGCCGCCGCAGACACTTCATGAAAGCCGCGCGGGTGGCCGTCGGTCGCCGGAAAGAGTCCCACCTCGTTTTGGGCGCCGTGACCGCCGTGGGATAGCCTGACCGGGCTCAAGCGCGAGTGGCGGAATAGGCAGACGCGCACGGTTCAGGTCCGTGTGTCCGAAAGGACGTGGGGGTTCAACTCCCCCCTCGCGCACAGGTACAGGTACAGGTGAGAAGGCCCCGGTCCGAGGACCGGGGCCTTCTGCGTTCCCGGTCGCCGGCGCCGTCGCGAGCCCGTGGTACCGAGCCCGTCCGGCGACGTGACGACCGGTTGGAGCTTAAGTTAGGCTTACCTTGTATCCGTTGGTCAGCCGAGCTCAGTAGGACGGTCCGAATGTCGATCCTGTCAGCCGTGGTGGCACCTCGCCGTCGCGCCATCGGGCCGGCCCTCGTCGAGACCGGCTCCGACCGTGCCGAGGGCATCACCCTCGCCGACCTGACCCCGGGACAGGCCGTGCGCGTGCTGGAGGTCTCCTCGCAGGACGACCCGGCCGCGGCGCGGCGGCTGTCGGACCTCGGCTTCGTGCCCGGCGCCGAGGTGCGGATGGTGCGCCGGGCCCCGCTGGCCGACCCGGTGGTGTTCCGGGTCGCGGGCTACGAGATCGCGCTGCGGCGCGCGCAGGCGCGCTGGGTCAGCGTCGTGGCGCTGGTCTCGTGACCCTGGACGCCGGCCACTGCGCGGTGCCGGGGGAGGACCGCGTCGGGCTCGACGAGCAGCTGCCGACCCTCGCGCTCGTCGGGAGCCCCAACTCCGGCAAGACCACCCTCTTCAACGCCCTCACCGGCCTGCGCGCGAAGACGGGCAACTACCCGGGCGTCACGGTCACGAGGTACGTCGGCCGCTTCAGCGTCGACGACCAGGAGATGGTCCTGGAGGACCTGCCCGGCACCTACAGCCTCGCCGCCATCAGCCCGGACGAGCAGGTCGTGGCTGACGTGCTCGACCTCGACCACCCGGCGCTCGCGAGGCCGGACGCGCTGGTCGTGACGCTCGACGCGACGACGCTGCGCCGCTCGCTCAACATGCTCGCGCAGGTCCTCGCCACCGGGCTTCCGGCCTGCGTCGTGCTGACCTTCACCGACGAGCTCACCCGGCGCCAGGGCAGCCTGGACGTCGCGGCGTTCGAGCGGGCCGTCGGCGTACCTGTCCTGACGGTGACGGGCGGCCGGCGCCAGGAGCTCGGGCCGCTGCGAGACCTGCTGCTCGGCTGGAGCGCCTGGCCGGTGCCCGCGCTGCCGCCTCCCACCGAGCCCGACGAGGTGCCGGGCTGGATCGAGTCGGTCCTGACGACCAGCGACTACGTCCTGCCGAAGGTCGACGAGCGCACCCGGCGGATCGACGCGGTCCTGCTCCACCCGGTGTGGGGCTCGGTGGTCTTCTTCGCGGCGATGTTCGTCTTCTTCCAGGTGATCTTCACCCTCGCGAGCCCGGTGCAGGGCTGGCTGGAGGACCTCTTCGGCTTCCTCGGCACGCAGGTCCGCGTCCACGTCGGCAACCGCTACCTCGCCAGCTTCCTCGCCGACGGCATCCTGGGCGGCGTCGGCGGTGTCGTGACCTTCCTGCCCCAGATCGCCCTGCTGTTCGTGCTGATCTCGATCATGGAGGCGTCCGGCTACATGTCGCGCGCCGCCTTCCTGATGGACCGGGTCATGGCCAAGGCCGGCCTCGAGGGCCGTGCGTTCGTGGCGCTGCTGTCGTCGCTGGCGTGCGCGATCCCGGGCATCATGGCGACCCGGACGCTACCCTCGATGCGCGACCGGATCGCGACCATGATGGGCGCGCCGCTGATGACCTGCTCGGCCCGGCTGCCCGTCTACGTCCTGCTGGTCGGCCTGCTGGTCAGCCCGTCGGCGCGGATCGGTCCGGTCGGCGCGCAGGGCGTCATCATGTTCGCCCTGTACGTCGTGGGCGCCCTGTCCGCGATGGCCTCCGCCTGGGTGTTCTCGCGGCTCGGGCGCCGCTCCGGCCCGCTGCTGCCGTTCTACATGGAGATGCCTCCCTACCGGATGCCCTCGGCGCGCTCCGTCGGGCTGGCGGTGTGGGACGCCTGCCGCGGCTTCCTGCGCAAGGTCGGCAAGATCATCCTCGGCACCACGGTCGTGCTTTGGGTCCTGCTCAACCTGCCCACGCACTCCGACGCGGCCATGTCCGCGGCCGGCGTCGACGTGCACGACTCGTCGGCGGTGTCGTCGTACACGATCGACCACAGCGTCGCGGCGGGGATCGGCCGCGCGGTCGAGCCGATCTTCGAGCCGCTCGGCTTCGACTGGAGGATCAACGTCGGGATCCTGGCGTCGCTCTCCGCCCGCGAGACGTTCGTCGCGACGATGGGCCAGGTCGCCGCGGCGGCCCACCCGGACCAGCCGGCGCAGGGCCTCAAGCACCTGACGGTTCAGAGCGGGTCGCGCGAGGGCGAGCCGCTGTTCACCGCTCCGGTGCTCGCCGCGCTGCTGGTCTTCTTCCTCTACGCGCTGCAGTGCGCCTCGACCATCGGGGTGCTGCGCCGCGAGTCGGGGTCGTGGAAGTGGCCAGCGATCGCCTTCGGCTACCTCTTCGTCGTGGCCTGGGTGATGGCGTTCCTGACCCAGCTCGTCGTGGGGATGCTGACGTGAGCGCCGCGCCGGTCGTCCCGGTCCACGCCGAGGCCACCGAGGTCGCCGACACGCTGCGCTGGGTGATCCCGGTCGGCACGCTCGGCTTCGTCGGCGAGCCGACCGCCCTGCCCGCCCCGCTGCAGTCGCTCTACGACGACGGCGTGCTCACCGCCCCCACCCTGGTCGAGCCCTCGGCCGTCCTGCTCCGCATGGCGGCCGGCCGCTCGTGGCGTGCCGACGGCCCGCGGGTGCGCCGAGCGCTGCAGGCGGCGCTGGCCGAGCCCCGCGAGTGGCGGGCGCCGTCCGACGCTTGCACCGACGACGTGCTGCGGGCCGCTGCCGAGGAGGTCCTCGCGGGCGAGGTCGGCGACTTCGTCCGCGGCCACGGCGGTGTCATCGAGGTGGTCGACGTCGCCGCCGACGAGGTGACCATCGAGCTGAGCGGGGCCTGTGCCGGCTGCCCGGCCAGCGGGATCACGGTCCAGCACCGGTTCGAGACGGCCCTCCGCCGTCGCTACCCCGGGCTGCGCGGGGTCGTGGCCCACGAGCGGCGCGATGCGTCGCCGCGCGGGCCTGCGCTCCTCTCGCTGTTGCCGACTCGGCACCGCGATGCCTAGACCTCGGCTGAACCGCACGAGCGCGCGGGCGAAGGCTACGTCCCACCGGGGCAGGATCGGGTGGTCCGGCAGTCACCGGGCGACTGCTGGACCACCCGATGAGGTCGCGGCCCGATGGCAGGCTCGTCGGCCGGCCCGCGACACCCGGGCGGGCTGAGCGTCGACGTACGGCGCCTGCTGGATGATGGGCGCGTGCAGCAGGTGGCGTTCTGGATCGGGCTCGCCGTGCTGCCGCTCGCCACGGCGGGGCTGGCGCGCTGGGCCTCCATCGGTCTCGGATGGCAGCCGGTGCTCGCCGTCGCGCGCGCGACGGTGCAGCTCGGGGTGGTCGCCGCCCTGCTGCGCGGCGTGATCACCGTGCCGTGGACGGTCGCGGCGTTCATCGCGCTGATGCTGTCGACCGCCTCCTGGACCTCGGGCGGCAGGATCGCCCGCCTCCCGCACGGCCGCCGGTCGGCGGCGCTCGGGGTGGTCGCGGGGGCGGCGGCCGCGCTGGTGCCGGCCCTGGGACTGCGCCTGGTCACGCTCGACACCCAGCACGTGGTCGCCCTCGGCGGGATCGTGGTCGGCGGTGCGATGAACGCAGCGACCCTGTCGGGCCGGCGCTTCCTCCACTCCGGGGCGCTTCGCCGAGAGGAGGTCGAGGGCTGGCTGGCCCTGGGTGCGACGCCGGTCCGTGCCAACGAGGACATCGCCCGTCAGTCCGTGCGCGAGGCGCTCCTGCCGAACCTCGACCAGACCAGGGCGACCGGTCTGGTCACCCTCCCGGGCGCCTTCGTCGGCGCGCTCTTCGGCGGCGCCGGCCCGATCGCCGCGGCGGAGTTCCAGCTCGTCGTGCTCGCCGCCATCGGGCTGGCGATGCTGGTCTGCGCACTCGTCGTGACCGCGGTGGCCAGCAGGTCGCCGTACGTCATCGTGGAGTGAGCGGTCGCGACCGGCGATCGGTGGTCAGTCGGTGACGGCGAGGACCTGCCGGGTGGGGTCGGGGCTCTCGCCGCCGACGACGTAGGTCACCGCGCCCACGCGCGCGACGGCGGCGTCGGCCAGTGGCGTCGGCAGGTGCCCGGCGGGGCGGGTGCGGCCGGTGGCCGGGTCGAACCACCACATCCGGTCGGTCACCGTGTTCGGGTCGGTCCTGCCTCCCGCGATCAGGATCCGGCCGCCGAGCGGGATCGCGACCGCGTGCCCGACCGGCCGTGGGAGATGGGCCACGACCTTGCTGTGCCCGGTCCGCGGGTCGAACCGCTGGACCGCCGTCTGCTCGACATCGTTGCGCTCGCCACCGAAGAGCCAGACGTCGCCGTCGACGACGGTCGAGGCGGCGTACCGGACCGGCAGCGGGAGCCTGCCGACGACCTTCCACCGCTTGCCGTCGGTCGAGCTGAGGACGTCCGGCTCGGCCGGCCGGGAGCCGTTGTAGCCGCCGAGCACGTAGACGTGGTCTCCGATCGTGGCCGCGACCAGGTCGGATCGGGCCTCGGGAAGGTGGCCGACGACCTGCCACCCGTGACCGTCCCACTCCTGTACGACGCTCTGCTCGGCGGCGTTGCCGCCGCCGATCACCAGGGGACGACCGTTCAGCAGCGCGCCGGCGGTGTCGTGGACGGGCACCGCCAGGGGCGGGAGCGAGCCGACGTGCCCACGGCCGACCGACAGGCGCCACGCCGCCGGCGTCGAGGAGTCGCCTCCGACGAGTCCGCCCGCGATGGTCACGTCCGAGCCGCCGTCGATGATGGCCTCGCGGCCGATCGGGCTGGAGAGGCGCCAGTGCGGCCGGCGTACGTGCAGGGTGGGCGGGCCGGCCGGGGTCGACGGGTGGGACGGGCGCGACGGGGCGCCACCGGTCGCCGGCGCTCCGTGGGACGTGGTGGCGGCCGGCGACGATCCGCACGCTCCGAGGCCGAGGACGGCGGTTGCGGTGAGGGCGGCGGCTCCGAGGGCTGTCTTCTTCATCGCATCTCTCCGGTGTGTCCGAGTGAGTAGCGGCCCGGCTGCGGCCACACCAGGAGGCCGTGGGGGCTGTTGCCGGGCACGTGGATGGTCGCGATCAGCTTGCCGCGCCGGGTGTCGAAGCCGTAGACGACCCCGTTGTACCTGCCCGAGACCCACAGGATGCGCCCGTCGGCGGAGAGGCCGCCCATGTCGGGCGACCCACCACCGGGGATGCGCCAGGTGTCGGTGAAGCGGCCCTTGCGGAGGTCGAACACCTGGACCGCACCCGCCCGGCGGTCGGTCACGAACATCCGGCGCTGGTCGCGGCTGAAGTAGATGCCGTGCGGCATGCGCAGCGTCCGGTAGCGGTGGGTGATGCGGAAGTGCTGCCACGGGATGCGGAGGAGGAGGTCGCGGCCCATGTCGGCGACGAAGAAGCTGCGGCCGTCGGGCGCCAGGCGCACGTCCTGCGGCATCGAGGGCATGGGCATCTGGATGTGCCCGACCACCTTGTGCTGCAGGGTCGAGATCTTCAGCAGCTCGCCGGAGAACTCGCAGCTCACGACGAAGTACCGGCCGTTGGCCGAGAAGTCGGCGTGGTTGGGGCCCTTGCAGGAGGGGTCGCTGACGACCTCCTGCCGCTTGAACTTGTGGGGCGTGGTGAAGACGATCTGGTTGTGCTCCTCGTCCATGACGATCGCCTGGCGCCCGTCGGGCGTGAAGTACAGGTTGTAGGGCCGGTCGGTGCCGACCACGCCGGTCATCCGACCCGTCTGCGGGTCGATCTTGGCGAGGTGGTCCGAGGCGCTGGCCTCGACGTACAGGGTCTTGAGGTTCCACGCCGGGGTGACGTGCTGGTCGAGGTAACCGGTGGGCAGCACGCGGACGATGCGGTGGGTCCGCTGCGAGATGACGGTGGTGTGCCCGCCGTTGGGGTCGCTGTCGGGGACGTAGATCAGGGGACGGTCGTGGCGCAGGCGCGGCAGCATCATGCCGGGCTTGTCGGCGGCGTAGACGCCGCCGGGAAGCGGGGCGGGCATGCCGGGGATGCGGTGGCGGAACGGGGCGGCGAGCCTGGGGTGGTGGTGCGACTTCGTGCTGCCGGCGACGCTGGTCGTGGCGCCCGAGCCGATGGCCTCGGCGGTCGCCTGTCCCGGAGACCCGGACTGGCCACAGCCCGCGAGCACCACACCCAAGGCGGCGGTGACGAGCATCGAGCCCGCCCTTGATGGGTCGACGAAGCGCATCGGTCTCCTCGGGTCGTGGATGCCTTCCAGCCTGCCGTGCCCTGCCTGAAGACAACATGAACGGCCTCGACCAGCCCGCGGGGACGGGACCAAGATCCCGACTCTCACGGCCGGACCGCCGCAGTCAGGGTACTTGCAGGGTGGAGGCGGTTAGATGGTGGGATGACCGGGATCTCGATCCGCTACCGCGCCGCGCTGGCACTGGCCCGCGCCCTCGCGTGGGCGTCGCGGCACCTGCTGCACCGCGGCGGCAACGTCATCGGCGGAGCCGTCATGCTGCGGCTCGCCGGCGGTGGCATCGCGGCCAAGGCGCGCCGACACCGCATCACGATCGTGACGGGCACCAACGGCAAGTCGACCACCACCGCGATGATCACCGCCGCGCTGCGGGTGCGGGGCGCGGTCGACACCAACGCCGACGGCTCCAACACCTCGCACGGGCTCGCGTGGTGCGTCGCGACGGCGAAGGCGCACGAGATCGTGCTCGAGGTCGACGAGTCGTGGCTGCCGTGGGCGGTCGACACCTTCGGTCCCGCGGCCGCGGTCCTGCTGAACCTGACGCGCGACCAGCTCCACCGCAGGCCGGAGATCCAGCCGATGGCCGCCGCCTGGCGTACGGCGCTGCAGGCCGTGCCGTGCGCGGTCGCGGTGGCCGAGGACCCGGCCGTCGTCTGGGCGGCGTACGGCGCGCGCCGGACGGAGTTCGCCAGCACCGGCGACGGGTGGACGTCGGACACGGTGCTCTGCCCGCAGTGCGGGGAGGTGCTGCACGACCGGCGCGAAGTCTGGGCGTGCAACTGCGGGCTCACGATGCCCGCGGCGACCGTCGAGATCCGTGATCAGCGCATCGTCGTCGACGGCCAGGACCTGGGGATCTACGAGCGGCTGCCCGGGCACGTCAACGTCGTCAACGCCGCGGTCGCGCTCGCCGCGACCCGCGACCAGGTCGAGCCGACCCGCGCGCTGGCCGCGATCGCCGAGCAGGTCGGCGACGTCGCGGGCCGCTATCGCGACGTCACGGTCGAGGGGCGCCGTACGCGCCTGCTGCTCGCGAAGAACCCCGCCGGCTGGCAGGCCGTCCTCGGGATGCTGCGCGAGGGCGCCTCGATCCTGCTGGTCTTCAGTGCCGAGGGCGTCGACGGCCGCGACACCACCTGGCTCTACGACGTGAGCTTCGAGGGGCTGCGCGGTCGTCCGACGGCGGTCGCGGGCCAGCGCGGCACCGATCTCGCCGTACGCCTCCACCTCGACGGGATCGACGTCGGCGACCTCCACCGGTCGGTGCGGTCCGCGCTGATGGCCCTGCCCGAGGGGGAGGTCGACGTGGTGGCGACGTACGCCTCCTTCCAGACCGTACGACGGGAGCTCCACGTTGCCTGACCTGACCGTCGCGATCGTCTACCCCGAGCTGCTCGGTCTGTACGCCGACCGCGGCAACGCGATCGCGCTGCGCCACCGCGCCGAGCTCCGGGGGCTGTCGTGCGAGGTGCGCGACATCCACCTGGGCGAGGCACTTCCCGAGGCCGTCGACGTCTACATCATCGGTGGCGGCGAGGACGCCGCCCTCGGGCCGGCCATCCGCGAGCTCCGCTCCCAGCGCGCGCTCGTCGGCGCCCCCGACCGGGGTGCGGTGGTGCTCGGGGTGTGCGCCGGCTTCCAGCTGCTCGGCAGGCGGCTCGAGGCACCGGACGGCAGCTCGGTCGAGGGTCTGGGAATGCTCGACATCGAGTCGCGCCCGCTCCCTGATCGCCGAGCCGTGGGCGAGATCGCGGTGCAGTCGCCGCTCCTGGGCGAGCTCCAGGGCTTCGAGAACCACCGCGGCGACGCCCTCCTCGGCGAGGGCGTGACGCCGATCGGGACGGTCGAGCACGGTGTCGGGAACGGCCACGGCAACCAGGAGGGCGCCATCGACGGCAACGTCGTCGGCACCTATCTCCACGGACCCGCCCTGGTCAGGAACCCCGTGTTCGCCGACTACGTCCTGGCAGGCGCGACCGGCGCGGAGCTGGAGCCCGTCGAGGACGAGCTGGTCGAGCGGCTGCGCGCCGAGCGCCGCGCCGCGCTCGTGCACGAGCGGCGCGGACGCCGGCGGCGCCGCTGGTGACCGGCGGACCGGCCACCGCCGCCGGTCACGTGCGGGCGTTGGTCTCCGGCTCGACGATCGGGTCGGTGGCGTGGTCCTGGGCGTTGCCCGGCCGGGCGCCGGGAGCGCCGAGGTCGGCCCCGGCGCGGACGGTCTCCTCGATCTGCTTGCCGGTCTCGGCGTCGACCCGCCTCCAGTAGTCGAAGGCGCGCTCGAGGACCTCGCCGCTGACGCCGCCGAGCAGGTGCCCGGAGACCGTCTTCACGAAGGCCGCGCGCTGCTCGTCGCTCCAGACCTCGCGCACGAGGGCGCCGGCCTGGGCGAAGTCGTCGTCATCATCACGCAGCGTGTACGCCGAGCGCATCATCTCGCCGTCGCTCTCCCACCACTCCTCGACGGGGCCGACCTCGTCGGCGTACCCGCGGCCGAAGGAGTTCGGCGCGTAGACCGGGTCGTCGCCCCGGTGTTCGTAGGCCATCGGACCGTCCTGCGCGTAGGTGTTCACCTCGA
>WQZX01000064.1 GCA_009780515.1 Nocardioidaceae bacterium
ACGTAGGTGCCGTGACGGTCGAGCTTGTTGGCCGGGCCGGTGCCCTCGGGCGTGAGGATCACCTGGGCGGAGCCGCCCTTGTGCGGCGCGCCGCTGAAGCCGGCGAGCACGTGCACCTTGTGCATCCACACGGCCGAGCCCGCCTGGGCGCGCCCGGTGGATCCGCCGGCCGAGCTCTTCGTCACGGAGTCGACCTTCGCGGCGAAGACCGCATCGGTGTGCGCGGCGGCCTGCTGGACCGCCGTGCGATCGCCCAGCTTGACCGTGCAGGGCTGCGCCGACCGGCTGGCGGCCGACGGGTCGGGCGCGGCGCCGGCGGGCGACGAGGTGGCACCGACACCGGCGAGTGCGCAGACCAGCCCGGCCAGGACCACGGCGGCGCGGCCGGCGCGGGTGCCGCGTCGGCGTACGTTGCGGGGGGTGGGATGCACGCTGCTCACGATCCCATCTCACCAGATCGGACCACACCCTCGGTCTCACCGGGGCGATCGGACCGGACGAACCAGGAGTCGATCTCGACCGCCGCGCCGTCCTCGTCGACGGTCAGCGTGATGTGGTCGGCGGCCTGCCTGACCTCCTCGATCGCCTGCCCCATCGCGACCGCCCGTCCGGCCCACTCGAACATCTCGAGGTCGTTGCGGCCGTCACCGATGGCGAGCACGTCGGCGGCGTCGATGCCGAGCTGCTCGGCGACGTACTGCAGGCCCGAGGCCTTCGAGATTCCGACCGGGGCCAGGTCGAGCCAGGCCGTCCAGCCGATGGCGTAGTCGGTCCCCTGCAGCCCGAGGCTGCGGGCGAGCTCCTCGAACTCCTCGACGGTGGCATCCGGGTCGCGCACGATGACACGGCTGACCGGGGCCGAGACGAGGTCGTCGACGTCGTCGACGATGGTGGTCGTCCCGCCGAGCTCGCCCTCGGGGAACGGCGCGGTCACGCGGTATCCCAGGCCGCGCTCCTCGACGGCCACGAGTGCCGTCGGGTGCGCATCGAGCAGGGCGTGGACGGCCGGGCCCGCGTCGAAGAGGACCTCGTGGACGATCTCCATCGGCGGGTAGCGGAAGACCACCGCCCCATTGGCCGCGACCACCCACACGCGCTCGGCGCGGTCGGGCTGGTCGGGGTCGTGGAGACCCAGCATGTCCGCGACGACGGTCATGTTGTGCGGCGCGCGGCCCGACGCCAGGACGATCTCGGCGCCCTCGTCGAGGGCGTGCTGCACAGCGGCGTGCACCGCCGGGGTGACCTCCTCCTGGCTCGCGCCCGCACCCTCGATCCAGCGCAGCAGGGTGCCGTCGATGTCGAGCGCGATCAGCTTCGGGCGCCAGTCGGTGGTTTCGAGACGGGCCTGGCGGCCCTTCTCAACCACCGGCTGCCGGGGCTGGCGGCCCTCCTCAACCACCGACGGGCTCCAGCACCTCTCGGCCCAACCACTTCTGCAGCGCCTTCGGCACGCTGACCGAGCCGTCGGCCTGCTGGTGGGTCTCGAGCACGGCGACGATGCAGCGCGTGATCGCCGTCAGCGTGCCGTTGAGGGTGGCGACCGGGGCGGTGCCGTTCTCGAAGCGTCCGCGGATGTCGAGGCGGCGGGCCTGGAAGTCGAGGCAGTTGGAGGTCGAGGTGAGCTCGCGGTACTTGCCCTGCGTGGGGATCCACGCCTCGCAGTCGAACTTGCGGCTCGCGCTGTTGCCGAGGTCGCCGGCCGCGACGTCGATGACCTGGTAGGCGAGCTCGAGCTTGTCCAGGAACGCCTTCTCCCAGGCGAGCAGGCGCTGGTGCTCGGCGTACGACTCCTCGAGGGTGGTGTAGACGAACATCTCGACCTTCTCGAACTGGTGGACCCGGATGATGCCCTTGGTGTCCTTGCCCGCGCTGCCGGCCTCCTTGCGGAAGCAGGAGCTGAAGGCGGCGTAGCGCAGCGGCAGCTTCGCGGGGTCGAGGATCTCGTCGGAGTGGTACGCCGCCATCGGCACCTCGCTGGTGCCGACCAGGTAGAGGTCCTCGCCCTCGATCCGGTAGACGTTCTCCTCGGCCTGCTCCAGGAAGCCGGTGCCGTCCATGGCCTCCGGGCGGACCAGGGCCGGCGCGACGACCTGGGTGAAGCCGGCCTCGCGGGCCTGCTCCATGGCCAGGTTGATGAGCGCGAACTCGAGCTCGGCTCCGACACCGGTCAGGTAGTAGAACCTGCTCCCGCTGACCTTCGCACCGCGCTCGAGGTCGATCGCGCCGAGCATCTTGCCGAGCTCGACGTGGTCCCTGGGCTCGAAGCCCTCGCTGGCGAAGTCGCGCGGGGTGCCGATCGTCTCGAGGACGGCGAAGTCCTCCTCGCCGCCCGCCGGCGTCTCGTCCGCGGTGATGTTGTGGATCTGCTTCAGCGCGGACGTCCAGTCGGCCTCGGCCTGCCGCTGCGCCTCCTCGGCCTGCTTCACCTCGGCGGCCAGCGTCTTGGTCTGCGCGAGGAGCTCCTGCCTCTCCTCCGGGCCCGCCTTGGCGATCTTCGCGCCGATCGACTTCTGCTCCGAGCGCTTGGCCTCGAAGGTGCTGATCGCCGCCCGACGCGCCACGTCCGCCGCGAGGGCGTCGTCGACGAGGTCCTCGGACTGTCCTCGCTTGGCCTGGCTCGCTCGCACGCGGTCGGGCTCGTCGCGGAGGATGCGCGGGTCGATCATGGGTTCAGGCTATCGGGATGCCCCGCGACCCGGCCGGATCACCACGTCCGCTGGTGCTGGGCTCCGGTGCCGGGCGCCAGCGCCGGGCGCCGGCGAAGGTGGCCCGGCCGAACCTTCCTTACCGGTAAGGAAGGCCGGAGTATCGGATCGGCGGCTACGCCGCCGTCTTCCTTACCGGTAAGGAAGGTTCGGCCGGACGACCTTCTGAGGCGCCCAGCACCCTCAGACCCAGCACCCTCAGACCCAGCACCCTCAGAACAGGGCGACCCGGTCGGGGCCGGGGAACATCTCATCGAGCTCGGCGAGGTCGTCGGGGGTGGGGGTCCAGGAGGCGGCAGCGGCGTTGGCCTGCACCTGCTCGACCTTCGTGGCGCCGGCGATGACGGAGCCGACCGGGTCCTGCGCGGCGAGCCAGCCGATGGCGACCGCGACCTGGGAGAGGTCGCGAGCATCGGCGAAGTCGGCGTACGCCTTCAGCTGGGGGGACGACGCGTCGTCGACGAGGTGCTGGCGGGTGCGGGAGAGGCGGCTTCCCTCGGGCGCGCCGCCGGCGTACTTGCCGGTGAGGAGGCCGTTGGCGAGCGGGAAGTAGGGAAGCACGCCGAGGCCGAGCGCGCGGCTGGCGGGCATGACCTCGAGCTCGGCGCGGCGGTCGAGCAGGTTGTAGTGGCTCTGGCTGGAGATGAAGCGCTCGGTGCCGAGCTGGCGCGCGACGTACTCGGCCTCGGCGATCTGCCAGCCGGCCCGGTTGGAGTGGCCGAGGTAGCGGACCTTGCCCTCGCGGACCAGGTCGTCGAGGGCGCTGAGCGTCTCGTCGATCGGCGTGAGCGGGTCGGGGGTGTGGAACTGGTAGAGGTCGATCCGGTCGGTGCCGAGCCGGCGCAGCGACGCCTCCGCGGCCGTGCGGATGTAGCGGCGCGATCCGCGGGCGCCGCCGTCGGGGCCGTTGACACCCTTCATGTCCATGCCGAACTTGGTCGCGACGACTACCTCGTCGCGCCGCGAGCCCAGCGCCTTGCCGAGGCGCTCCTCGGAGAGGCCGGGCTCGGCGCCGTACGTGTCGGCGACGTCGAAGAGAGTGATGCCCGCGTCGATCGCGGCGCCGACGACCCGGTCGGTACCTTCCTGCGACTCGGTGGCGGTGCCGGGACGGCCCAGGTTGTTGCAGCCAAGGCCCACGGCGGAGACCACGAGGCCGGAGCGGCCGAGACGACGAAGGGGTACGGCGGGAGCGGCGTCGGTCATGGCACCGACCGTAGCGCCGATATCCTCAGGGCCGTGCTCGACCGTCCCCGTCGGACCCCGCTGCTGTGGTCCCTGCTGTGCTTCGCGCTCGTCGCGGTGCTGGCGTGCCTGGTCCACGCCGGCTGGTCGCCGCTGCTGCGACTGGATGCGCACGCCCGCGGCTGGGCGACGTCGGCGGACCAGCACGCCTGGCTGGTGGACGTCATGCGCGGCATCGAGATCGCCTTCGCCGACGTGGGGATGACGGTCTACACGCTGCTCCTCGCGGGCTGGCTGCTCGTGGTGCAGAGGCTGCGTCGCGCGGCCGTGCTCGTCGTGGCGGTGATGGTGGTGACGCTGCTGCTCACGACCACGTTGAAGACCGTCGTCGACCGCCCCCGTCCTCCGTGGCAGTGGCACGGCGGGCTGCTGCCGGGCGGATCCTTCCCGTCGGGTCACGCCTCGCACATCGCCGCGCTCACCGGCCTGCTGGTCGTCCTCGCCGGGATGCTCGTCCGGCGGGCCGCCGTACGACGACTGGTGCACGCGGCGGCGGCGCTGCTGGTGCTCGTGGTGGCTGCCGACCGGGTGCTGCTCGGACGCCACTTCCCCTCCGACGTGGTCGGAGGCGCCCTCCTCGGCGTCGGCGTGCTCCTGCTCGGCGTGGGTGTCTACAACCCGCTGCCGAAGAGCCACGCACTCGGCGCGCTGCCGCTGCCGGAGGTGCTGCCGGGCAACCGCGAGCTGGCGGTGATCGTGAACCCGATCAAGATCGAGTCGGTGACGCAGTTCCAGGCGATCGTCTCCTCGATGGCCGCCGAGGCGAGGTGGTCCGAGCCGCGCTGGCTGTTCACCACCGTCGAGGACTCCGGCACCGGCCAGGCCCACCAGGCGGCCGTCGGCGGGGCCGGGCTCGTGATCGTCTGCGGCGGCGACGGCACCGTCCGGGAGGTCTGTGCCGAGCTGGCCGGGACCGGCATCCCGGTCGGCATCGTGCCGGCGGGCACCGGCAACCTGCTCGCCCGCAACCTGAGCCTGCCGCTGTTCATCCGCGCCGCGATCGACATCGCCCTCACCGGACAGGACCGTGCCATCGACATGGTCAGGGTGACCGGCGACGGCATCGACGAGACGAGCTTCATGGTGATGGCGGGGCTCGGGTTCGACGCCGCGATCATGGAGGGCGTCAACGAGGACATCAAGAACAAGGTCGGCTGGCTGGCCTACGTGCTGTCCGGGCTCAAGGCGCTGATGTTCCCGACGATGCGTCTGGATGTGTCCGTCGACGACGGGCCCTGGACCAGGCACCGCGCCCGCACCTGCGTGATCGGCAACGTCGGCAGCCTGCAGGGCGGCATGAACCTCATCCCCGACGCCGCCATCGACGACGGGCTGCTCGACCTGGTGCTGCTCTACCCCCGTCGCTTCCTCAGCTGGATCCCGCTGGTGCTGCGGGTGATGACGCGCCGCGAGGATCGCGCGGGCGAGTCCGTCGCCCGGATGACGGGCCGCAAGATCGCCGTACGTGCGTCCACCGAGGTCCCCCGCCAGCTCGACGGCGACATCATCGGGCTGGGCAAGGAGCTGACCATGGAGTGCATCCACGGCCGCGCGCTGGTGCGGGTGGCGCGGTGAGCCGGGGCGGTAATTCACTGGGTTCCCAGTGAATTACCGGGTTCTATCGCGAAATTTCCCTGCACAGCCAGCTATTTCACTGGGAACCCAGTGAAATTCAGCCCCCTTCACATCCGCGCCATCCGCGCGTGCGCCACGGCCTCGCCCTCCTCGGGCGAGAGCTCGGACTCGCTGGCCCAGCCGGCGATCGGCTTGGCGTAGGTCCGCGACTCGTCGCGGCCGCGGATCGAGGTGACGACGACGCCGTCTCCCCCGTCGTCGAGCAGGGCCAGCGACCACGAGAGGCGGCCGCCCATCTCGTCGAAGGCGTCGTAGCGGACGACGGCCAGGTGACGCAGCGCCCCCTTCGCCTCCTGGCGCAGCGCCGCGACCTCGGCCCGCAGCCCCGGTACGTCGGCGGGCAGGTCGGCCGCGGAGGCGGTCCGGCGGGCGCCCCGTCGTACCTCCAGGTAGGTGAGGGCAGCGAGGGCCAACGCTGCGAGCGCGACGAGCAGAGCGACGATCCCCAACACCATGGCGCCAACGCTAGCGAGAACCGACCCCATACCCTTGGCGCCATGCCCCGCATCGCCTACCAGGGGGAACCCGGCGCCAACTCCCACATCGTGTGCAAGCAGCACTATCCCGACTGGGAGCCGGTGCCGTGCGCATCCTTCGAGGACGTCTTCGCGGCGGTGCACAACGGCGACGCCGAGCTCGCGATGATCCCGATAGACAACTCGCTGGCCGGGCGGGTGGCGGACATCCACCACCTGCTCCCCGAGTCCGGGACGTACATCGTCGCCGAGCACTTCCTGCGCATCCAGTTCGCGCTGATGGCGCTCCCGGGGGCGACGACGGACACGCTCGAGACGGTGCACAGCCACGTGCACGCGCTCGGCCAGTGCCGCAAGGTGATCCGCGAGCTCGGGCTGACCCCGGTCATCTCCGGCGACACCGCGGGCTCCGCGCGCGAGGTCGCCGAGGCGGGCGACCCGCGGATGGCCGCGCTCGCACCGCCGCTCGCCGCCGAGATCTACGGGCTGGAGATCCTGCGCGAGGACGTCGAGGACGAGGACCACAACACGACCCGCTTCGTGGTGCTCTCGCCCGAGATGGTCACGGCGCCCGCGGGCAACGGACCGGTCGTCACCAGCTTCGTGTTCAACGTGCGCAACCTGCCATCGGCGCTCTACAAGGCGCTCGGCGGCTTCGCGACCAACGGCATCAACATGACCAAGCTGGAGAGCTACATGGTCGCCGGGGAGTTCACCGCGACCCAGTTCCTCGCCGAGGTGGACGGACACCCCGACGACCCGGGCCTGAAGCGCGCGCTGGAGGAGCTGGCGTTCTTCACCACCGACATCAAGGTGCTCGGCGTCTACCCCGCCGACCCGTTCCGCGCCCGCTGACGCCCGCCGACCGCCCCGCCGTCGTACGACGAGGCGCCGGCCGATCAGGACTTTGTCCTCCCGCTGCAGGGCTCTGGCCACTATGGTCTGACCATGGCAACGTTCTTCGAGCACTTCACGCCGAAAGAGATCGCACGGATCAGCGGCGCCGGCCGCCGCGTGAAGCTCCCTGAGGGCTGGTCCCCGATCTGGGCGGACACCCCGGCCGACAAGGCCTACATCATCCTCGACGGCACCGTGTCGGTCCGTCGCGACGGTGCGGAGATCGCGCAGCTGGGCGCCGGCGACATCTTCGGCGAGACCGCGATCATGGGCGGCAAGCTCCGCAACGCGACCGTCGTCGCACTCACCCCGCTGGAGACGATCCACCTCACCGACGAGACGCTGCGTGAGCTGGACACCGACTGGCCGGCGTTCCACAGCGCCCTGAGCGAGGTCGCGCAGTCGCGCCTCGCCTGAGCCTCCCAGCGCCGTGACCGACGACCCCGACGACGGGGCCGCCACCGAGTCCGTCCCCGACGACGCCCTCCTCGGACTCCTCGAGGAGGGCCTTTTCGGTGCCCGCCCGAGCATGAGCCAGGAGGAGGTCGCCGAGCGCGCAGGCATCCCGCTGGACCTCGCCCGCGAGCTCTGGCACCAGCTCGGCTTCGCACACACGCAGCCCGGACAGGTGGCGTTCACCGAGGCCGACGAGCGCGCGCTGCGACTCACCCAGGACCTCATCGACCTCGGCGTGCTGAGCGAGGACCGCCGCGAGAGCCTGGTCCGCACCTGGGGCCGCAGCTTCGCCCGGCTGGCCGAGTGGCAGGCGGCGCTGCTCGCCGACATCGCCCGCGAGACCGGGCTCGACCCGGCCGAGTCGCTGGTGATGCTGGGCGAGGAGGCGCTGCCCAAGGTCGAGGAGCTGCAGGCCTACACCTGGAAGCGCCACCTCCTCAGCGCCGGCGGTCGGCTCCTCGCCGACACGGCGCAGGCCCACCAGGCCGGCGTCTGCTTCGTCGACATCGTCGGCTACACCTCGCGCTCGCGCAGCCTGTCGGCCGGCGAGCTGGTCGACTGGCTGGAGGCGTTCGAGACCAAGTCGCTCGAGAGCGTCGTCGAGCGCGGCGGCCGGATCATCAAGAACATCGGCGACGAGCTGCTCATCGTGGCCGACACCGCCGAGGAGATCGCCGAGATCGCGCTCGACCTGGTCGCACGCGGCGAGGACGCCGACGACGACTTCCCCGCCGTGCGGGCCGGGGTCGCCTACGGCCAGGTCGTCAGCCGGCTGGGCGACGTGTACGGCCCGGTCGTGAACATCGCGGCCCGGCTCACCTCGGTCGCCCGGCCCGGCACGGTCCTGGTCGACCTGGGCATGCACGACGCCCTCGGCGGTCAGCCCACCGACGACGCGGCCGCCGACCACGACGAGCACGACGCCCACGACGCCGAGCACGACGACGACAGCGGGCCGTCGGCGTACCGACTGAGGCGGCTGCGGCGCGTGTCGGTCAAGGGCTACTCACGGCTCAAGGTCTGGGCGCTCACACGGCGCTAGCCACCGACCGCCGGCACTACAGTCGGGGAATGCGTCGCGTCGGCACCTCCCTGACGGTCCTCATGCTGGCCACCGTCGCGGTCTGGCTCGCACCGCCTCCAGCGGCACGAGCGGCCGGCCACCAGCAGGTCCGCGGGACCATCACGTTCACCAAGAACCACGCCCACCCCGACGACTCCACGGTGTCCTGGCGGCTGCAACGCTGGCGTGACGGGCGCTGGAGGACCACCGACACCGCGAGCTGGCGGGCCGGCTCCGGCATGCTCGGCAAGCGCGGCCGCAACCCCTGCATCCACAACGTCGGGTGGCTGCCGAACGGCGGCTACCGGCTGCGGCTGTACCTCGACTACCCCGGCAGCCTCATCAAGGGACGGGCCTTCCGCCTCGACGACAAGCGCTGCGCCAACGGCACCGTGCGCCACAACCTGTTCCTGCACACCGAGCAGGGCGCACACGACCGGCAGTGCCCCGACCGACCCGGCGACCAGCCGTGCCGCTGGGAGTACCCGAAGGTCGACGACTACAAGTCCAACGGGTGCATCAAGATGGCACCCGGCGACCTGGCCGCCCTCGTGGGCCACTTCCGCAAGGCGTTCCGGCCGGGCGTGCGCTACCCGAGGGCGAAGGTCCGTCTCGTCGTCCGCTGAGGTGCTGCGGCTGCGGGGCCGCCCCGGGCGGAGCCGGCTAGCGGATGGTGACCTGGCGGTTGGCCAGGCCGCTGCGGGCCGAGCGCTCCTCGGTCGTGAGCTCGCCGTCGGCAAGCTCGGCCAGCGCGACGTCCAGCCTCTGCCTCAGCTCGGCAGCGGGGGCCTCCAGCGCCTCGGCACCGGTTCCCGCGGGCAGGTCCCACACCGGGGCGAGCAGGCCGTGGGCGCGGAACATCCCGACGAACCGCGCACCCGGTACGACGACGTCGTCACCGCGCACGTGCAGCCGGGCCAGCGCGGAGAGCAGCGCGTCCTCGGGCTCGGGCATCACCCAGCGCAGGTGCTCCTTCGCCCCCATCTCCGTCCAGTACGCCGCCGCCACCTCGGTCAGCCGGGCGGTCGGCGAGGTCGCGCCGTCGGCCGCCTCGAGCGCCGCGGCGACCTCGGACGTCGGGTCCATGTCGGCCACCCAGAAGTCGAACCCGTCGTGCACGGTGACGTCCAGGGGCTCGTCGACGAGCAGGTCCTGCAGGCGCGGACCCGGGCCCGGGTCGACCGGGAGACCGACGACACCCACCTCGGCCGTCAGCGCCTCGGTGAGCACCGCGGCCAGGTCACGCGACGGGTCGCCGTACCCGTGCTGGACCTGGAGGCCGAGCCAGATCGCTCCGCTCTCGCGCACCATCGCGGGCGCGGCCATCGGCAGGAGCGTGCAGAGCAGGACCTCACGGTCCTCGTGCCCCTTGACCTCGATCGGAGCGGTGGCCGCCGGCACCAGCTCGCGCAGCGCGACGATGTCGCACTCCGACGCCAATCCCTCGAAGGGCCGCTTCACGAAGATCCGGCCGCCGCCGGGCGCGCCGTGGCACGCCTTGTAGCGCCTGCCCGAGCCGCACGGGCACGGCTGTCGCGGCCCGACCTCCCCGGGAGCGAGGGGCTTCGCGGACTGGTTGCGGTTGCGCTTGGCCATGGCGCGAAACCTAGCGCGTGGGCCTGAGCCGCCCTCAGCCTGTATCCCACCGATCCCTCGCTACTGCGCGGCACCTCACGCGAGGGATCGGTGGATACAGGCTCAGCCCGCCTGACCCCCGTCAGCCTCGTCGAGCAGGCGGAGGATGTGCCGGGGCCGGTCGGTGATGACCGCCTTGACCCCGGCGTTCGTGCAGAGCTCGAGCTGGGGGCGCTTGTTGACGGTCCAGACGTGGATGTCGTGACCGGAGCGGACGATCGAGTCGAGGGTGCGCGGGTTCTGCTCGAGCATCTTGATGCCCGGTCCGAGGATCCAGTCTCGGGAGATGGTGCGCTTCAGCACCGGCCAGTACGCCGGCTTGTCGACCAGCTGCACCAGCCGGACCTCGGGGGCCAGCCGCTCGACGCGCTGCAGCGCGGTGTGGGAGAAGCTCATGACCCGCACCGGCGCACCTGCCTCGTGCCAGCCGAACTCCCGCAGCATCTCGACCAGCCGCTTCTCGACCAGGCCGCTGTAGCGAGTGGGGTGCTTGGTCTCGATCGCCACCTCGATCCGCCGCCCGTAGTCGGCCACCGTCTCCAGCAGCTTGCGCAGCGTCAGCACGCCGTCGAGGCTCTCGTCGCGGTCCGGGGCCTCGTCGTCCAGCTCGGCCCACGGGTTCTTCCACGCGGCGAAGTCGAGCTCGTTGAGATCGGCCAGCTCCATCCGCGAGACCAGCCCCTCGTTCGCCGCCGTACGCCGAAGCCGACGGTCGTGCACGCAGACGAGATGCCCGTCGGCGGTCAGCCGTACGTCGCACTCGAGTCCCTGCGCGCCCACCTCCAGCGCCTCGAGGTAGGCGCCCAGGGTGTGCTCGGCCATCTCGAAGCTCGCGCCGCGGTGGGCGACGACCTGTGGTCGCATGCCTGCATTGTGTCCGACACTGGTGCCGTGCCCGAACTGGTCGTCCGCCTGCGTGCCGCGGGATGCGTGTTCGCGGAGGACGAGGCGGCCGTCCTGCTGGAGTCGGCGGGCTCCGCCGAGGAGCTCGAGGCGATGGTCGTACGCCGGGAGGCCGGCGAGCCGCTGGAGCACGTCGTCGGCTGGGTCGACCTCGCCGGCGTGCGGGTGAGCATCGACCCGGGCGTGTTCGTGCCGCGGCAGCGGACGGCGTTCCTGGTGGAGCGCGCCGCCGCCCGGCTCGACGGGCTCGACCACCCTCCGGTCGTGCTCGACCTCGGCTGCGGCACCGGAGCGCTCGCGCTGGCGCTCGCGCGCACCCTGCCTCCCGGCGGAGTGACCGTGCACGCCGTCGACCTCGACCCCGCCGCTGTGGCCTGCGCGGCGCGCAACCTGGCCGACATCCCCGGCGCGGTCCACCTGGGCGACCTGACCGAGACGCTGCCCGCCGAGCTGGCCGGGCGCGTCGACGTGATCCTCGCGAACATGCCCTACGTGCCGACCGCGGCGATCGGCCTGATGCCCCCGGAGTCGCGGGACTTCGAGCCGACCGTCACCGTCGACGGCGGGAGCGACGGCCTGGACCTCGTACGACGGGTGGCCGGGCTGGCGTCGTACTGGCTGGTGCCGGGCGGCAGCGTCTGGGTGGAGACCGGCGCGGACCAGGCGGAGGCGGCGGCGGACGCCTTCGGGCGGGCGGGTCTGACCCCTGCGATCCACACCGACGACGAGCGGGGCGCGACCGTGGTGTCGGCGATCTCACCCCGCTGAACCCGGACGCGATTTCCGCACCCGCGACGGCCCTCCCCTACGATCCCGAGCAAGTTTGTCGAAACCCCGAGGGGATGCAGTGACTGTCAACGAGGACATCTTCGACCGTTGGAAGGACCGCGAGCAGACCGCCGAGGCGATGATCCCGATCATCGGCCGGCTGCAGCGCGAGAAGGACCTGACGATCCTGCTGCACAGCCGCTCGCTGATGAACAAGTCGGCGGTCAGCATCCTCAAGATCCACCGGTTCGCCCGCCAGATCGAGGGCGAGGAGCTCTCGGTCGCGCAGACGATGCCGTTCCTCGAGGCGATCGCCGGGCTCGACGTACGTGCCGCGAAGATCGACCTCGCGCTGCTGCTGAAGGCCTACCGCGACGCCGGCGAGCCCGAGGACATCCCCGGCTTCACCGCCGGGGCGCTCGTCGGAGCGACCGGTGCCGACCGCAAGGCGCCCGGCCCGCAGGACGTCGTGCTCTACGGCTTCGGCCGGATCGGCCGCCTCGTAGCGCGGCTGCTCATCGAGAAGACCGGCTCGGGCAACGGCCTGCGCCTGCGCGCGGTCGTGGTCCGCAAGGGCGGCGACGGCGACCTCGCCAAGCGTGCCTCCCTGCTGCGCCGCGACTCGATCCACGGCCAGTTCAACGGCTCGATCACGGTCGACGACGAGCGCAACGTGATCATCGCCAACGGCAACGAGATCCAGGTCATCTACAGCAACGACCCGAGCGAGATCGACTACACGTCGTACGGCATCGACGACGCGATCCTCATCGACAACACCGGCAAGTGGCGCGACCGCGAGGGCCTCTCGCTGCACCTGCGCCCCGGCGTCAAGAAGGTGCTGCTGACCGCGCCGGGCAAGGGCGACGTCCCGAACATCGTCCACGGCGTCAACCACCTCGAGACCGACCTCGAGGAGAAGATCCTCTCCTGCGCGTCCTGCACGACGAACGCGATCGTGCCGCCGCTGAAGGCGATGGAGGACGAGTTCGGCATCACCCGCGGCCACGTCGAGACGGTGCACTCGTTCACCAACGACCAGAACCTGCTGGACAACTACCACAAGGCCGACCGTCGCGGCCGCTCCGCGCCGCTCAACCTGGTCATCACCGAGACCGGTGCCGCCTCGGCCGTCGCGAAGGTCCTCCCGGACCTGAACGCCAAGATCACCGGCAACTCGATCCGCGTCCCCACCCCGGACGTCTCGATCGCGATCCTCTCGCTCCAGCTGCAGCGCGAGACCACCCGCGAGGAGGTCCTCGAGCACCTGCGCAAGGTCTCGCTGGTCGGCCCGCTGGCCCGCTGCCTGGACTACACCCAGGCCAACGACGCGGTCTCCACCGACTTCGTCGGCGCCCGGGCCGCCTCGATCGTCGACGGCAACGCGGCGATCGTCGACGGCGACAGCGCGATCCTCTACGTCTGGTACGACAACGAGTTCGGCTACTCCTGCCAGGTCCTGCGGATCGTGCAGTACATCTCCGGGGTGGAGTACCCGACCTTCCCGCAGGTCTGAACTCGCTGCTCGCGGTGGGTAATTCACTGGGTTCCCAGTGAATTACCCGGCCCTACCGCGAAATTTCCCTGCAGAGCTCGGTATTTCACTGGGAACCCAGTGAAATACCGGCCGGCAGCTCCGCCCGCCGCCCGCCCTTGTGATCCGCGCCACACGGGCGCACACTGGCAAGCGGGGGTAGTGATCGGACTGCGACATGCGCGACGAACTCACAACCGATATCGAACTGACCCACGAGGTGCTCGCGGCGAGGTTGGCGCATGCCCGCGCCAGTCATCCGACGCGGGACCGGCCCCGAGACCGCTTCCCCGCGACGGACCGGTTCCTGGCGAGTGCCAGTCGTCACGTGGCGGCGGCCAACGCCGTTCTCCTTCCTGCGGTGGCGCGGCAGGTGCCCGAGGGTCGTCAGTTCGCACGCGAGTTCGCCCGTCAGAGCCGCCGTCTCGAGGCTGCGCTGGCACAGGTGAAGGCAAAGCTGTACGGCTCGACCTACAGCGTCCGGACGCCGTGGACCTCGGTGTGGGGCGAGATCCACGACGAGCTGGAGGCGTGGTGCGGGCTGGAGGAGTCCTTGGTCGCGCGGATCGCCGCTGACACCGGCGTACGTCGCGACCTCGCCAGCCACCTGTTCGCCACCGAGTCGCACGCACCGAGCCGGCCACATCCCTACCTGCCCCACCGCGGCCTCAGCGGCCGTGTGGCACGGCGGGTCGCCCGCGGTGTGGATCGGTTCTGGGACACCGCCGAAGGGCGGATGCTGCCCGAGCCGGTCCACACCGCCTCCCACGCCCACAACGGTCCACTGGCGCGCTACCTGCTCGCCGACCCCGAGATGCCGACGGAGGCGACGCCGGCCGACGACTGAGCTCGGCCTTCCGCTGACAGCGACCTCGCGACGAGGCATGATCGGCTCGGCCGCCACGGGTGACCCGAGACACCTGTGGCGGCTGTCGGTCACCCGGACCGGTGAGCGGACCGGGTGACCGGTGCGGGCTCAGGACTCCAGGTAGATCTGACCGGACGCCACCTTGATCGTCTTCGCGGGCAGCGGCGCGCTGGCCGGACCCTGCAGCACCGATCCGTCGGTGATCGAGAACTCGCTGCCGTGGCAGGGGCAGTCGAGGGTCGGGCCCGCCTGGACCGGGCAGCCGGCGTGGGTGCAGATCGAGCTGAAGCACCGGAACTCCCCCGCCTTGGGCTGCGTCACGACGAGCGACTGCGCGGGGAGCACGACCGCGCCGCCTACCGGTACGTCGGAGGTCGAGGTCAGCGGCGGCTGGGCCGGCGCCTTGCCGCCCCTCGCCGTCGGCGACGGCGCCGGGGGCGTGGTCTTCGCGGTGGAGCCCGCGGCGCCGTTCGTCGTACCTCCCCCACCGCCGCAGGCGGCGATCAGGGGAAGCGCGACACCCGCGCCTCCGAGGGCCACGACCGCTCGGCGGGGGACGCCGCCGGCGTCGTCGCGCGCGCCCATCAGCAGCCGTCCGTGGTCACGTCGAAGATGTAGATCACCTCTCCAGCGTGGTCGCATCGGCATCAGGATCACGCCAACCGTGGGTCAAGAGCAGGTCAAGGAACCCCAGGGCGGGCCGGAGGTCACTAGCGTGGGGCCGTGGCGACGGTGATGGTGGTCGAGGACGACGGTGCGATCCGGCAGGCACTGACCCGCGGGCTGACCGCGGTCGGCCACGTCGTGACCCCTGTCGCCCAGGGTGCCGACGCGGTGGCGGCGTACGCCTCGGCACCGGTGGAGGTCGTGATCCTCGACCTCGGCCTGCCCGACATGGAGGGAGAGTCGGTGCTCGGGGTGCTTCGCGCACTCGGTGACGTACCGGTGATCGTGGCGACCGCTCGCGACGACGACCGCGACGTGGTGCGGCTGCTCGACGCCGGCGCGGACGACTACCTCGTCAAGCCCTTCTCGGTGGCGCAGATGGACGCCCGCATCCGAGCGGTGCTGCGGCGTACGAGCCAGCCGCAGGACGCACCCGCCGTCGTGAGCGTCGGAGAGATCCGGCTCGATCCGCGCTCGCGCGAGGTGACGCTCGCGGGCGCGCCGCTCGAGCTGTCGCGGCTGGAGTTCGACCTGCTGCACTTCCTGATGCAGCGGGCGGGCGAGGTCGTCACCAAGCCGGCCCTGCTGGCCGAGGTCTGGCGGCAGCCGTGGGGCGGCGCCGACCGGACCGTCGACGTCCACCTCTCCTGGCTGCGCCGCAAGCTCGGCGAGACCGCCGCAGAGCCGCGCTACCTGGTCAGCGTGCGCGGCGTGGGCGTCAAGCTCGTCGACCCGGAGGCCGTCCAGTGAGGCTGCGCACCCAGATCACGGTGCTCGGCGTCGGCACGGCCGCGCTCGTCGTCGTGCTCTCCGCGATCCCGATCGCGGTGCTCCTGCGCAACAAGGCGTACGACGAGTCGCAGCAGCGCGCGACGTACGCCGCGCAGAGCACGGCCGACTACATGAGCGCCGGCCGCTACGACGGCGCCATGCTGGCGTCGTACCTCCAGCGGCTCAACGACCGCGTCTCGACGCCCGTGACCGTGATCGAGCCGCACGGCAGGCAGGTCGGCGCTCCGCTGTCGGCAGCCGCCCGGACCGCAGCGCTGCGGACGCCCGAGCCGGCGCTGGGCGATGACGATGCGGACAACCTCGGCCAGGTCTCGCAGCCCGAGAAGAGCCGGATCGACGACGGTCAGGTCGTGCAGGTCTTCTGCCAGACCGGCGGTGGTCGGGCCCGCGTGGTGGCGACGGCCGAGAACGACCTGACGTCCGCGACGGTGCGCGACCAGAACCTCGCCGTCGGCGCCGTCGCGCTGCTGCTGATCGCGCTCGCCTGGTTGGCCGCCGACCTCGTCGGGCGCCGGATCGCCCGGCCGCTGGGGCTCACCGCCGACACGGCCAACGCCCTGAGCCGCGGCGACCTGCAGGCCCGCGCGCCGGTCAGCGGGCCGCCCGAGGTGGCGCGGGTGGCCGACGAGCTCAACGCGCTCGCCGCCCGCATCGAGGAGCTGCTGACGCACGAGCGGGAGAACGCCGCCGACCTCTCGCACCGGCTGCGCACACCGCTGACCGCCGTACGGCTGTCGGTCGAGGCGCTTCCCGAGAGCCCGGAGCGCAGCGAGCTCGAGAGTCACGTGGCCGGCGTGGAGCGCAGCCTCACCCAGCTGATCCGCGCGGCACGCCGCGGCGACCGCGAGGGCCTGCACCCGTCCTGCGACGCGGCGGCGGTCGTGCGGGAGCGGGTGGCCTTCTGGCGTCCGCTGGTCGAGGACCAGTCACGCACGTGCGAGGTGATCCTGCCCCGGTCGCCCGCCCTGGTACGGCTCGTCGCCCATGACCTGGCCGGGGCCCTCGACGGGCTCATCGAGAACGCCGTCGCCCACACGCCGGAGGGGGTGCCGATCGCCGTCCGGGTGACGCCCAGCGACAGCATCGACGACGGCTGGGCGGTGGAGGTGCTCGACCAGGGGCCTGGCATCCCTCACACAGCAGTCGAGCGGGGACGCAGCGACCGCGGCTCGAGCGGCCTGGGGCTGGACATCGCCCGTTCGGCCGCCGAGGCCTCCGGCGGCCGACTCGAGATCGTCAGCGAAGATCCGTGGCGGGGCGTACGTCTGCTGCTGGGGCCTGCGGCCGCTCATCCGACGACCTGACCGCGTCGAGCTCGGCCTCCGCGTGCGCGAGAGCGTGGTGGCCCTCCTCGTCGCCGTGGGTGCGCCACAGGTAGCCGACGAACGCTACGAACAGGATCAGGCCCGCGAGGGTGACCGGTCCGGTGCCGAGAGCGAGGCCGCCGCTGGTGTGCGCGGCCAGGTAGTCGGCGGCGCTCGCGCCGAGCGGACGGGTCAGCGAGTAGGACGCCCAGAAGCACGCGACGGCGCTGGCACCGAGGCGCCAGAGGCCGAGCGGGATCAGGATGGCGACCGCGAAGAGCACGATCGACCAGAGGAAGCCCATGTGCAGGTTGGCGGCGGTGGTGTCGCCGAGCGCCGTCCCGAGGCCGAAGGTCAGCAGCACCGTGGCCCAGTAGAAGCGCTCGCGGCGGGCCGTGGTGATCGAGTGCACCGACAGGGTGCCCTCGCTCGACTTCCACCACCACAGCAGGCCCACGAGGAGGACGAAGTAGACGGCCGCGTCGACGTAGTACGGCGAGCCGAGGGCAACGTGCGGCCCGTCGGCGATCATCGTGCCGAACACGGCCACCATCAGCACCGTCGTCCAGTAGCGGACCGGGTGGTACGTCGTCGCGCGAAGCTGCAGCCACAGCATGAGGAAGAAGCCGCCGACGCCCACGATGCCTGCCAGCACGAGGCTGGTGGTGCCCATGAAGTCGGAGGCCGTCTCGCCGATGCCCGTGGTCAGGAGCTTGATGATCCAGAAAAGCAGGAAGACCTCAGGCACCTTCGGTGCGGGAAAGCTGCGATTCGCCATGGTCGCGACGGTATGCAGCCGGAGGTGAAGAGAACCTGAAACCCCAGGTCGAAGACCCTGAGATCAGCGCGTGATCTATCACCCGCGCGACAGCCGTCGCGCAGCGCCCCTGGCGACCTCGTGCTCGTCCGTGGCTCGGTCGAGCTGCGCGGAGCCCGTCTGGACCCGGGCCGGCCGCGCGGCCTGATCCACTTCGGCGGCAACGCCGAGGATGTGGACAAGCGGCGCCCCGCATTCGGCGGTGCCTTCCCCGTCCACACGATCTGCCTGGTCGCCTACCGCGGCTACGGCGCGAGCGGTGGGCGGCCGACCGAGGCCGCGGTCGTCGTGGACGCGGTCGCGCTCCGCCAGCGGGTCGTGGACGAGCACGGATGTACCGACCTCATCGGCCGCAGCCTCGGCAGTGCCGTCGCGATGCGGATCGGCCGACGCGCCGCCGTACGCCGGATGGTGCTGGTGACACCGCTCGACTCGGCCCGCGCGGCGGGAGCCGACGTCGTACCGCGTCTGGCCTCCCGGCTGCTCGTGAGTCCTCCGCGCCGGAAGCGAAGCGACGATCCGTCCGGCCCGTACCGACGCCCTCCTGGCAGCGATGCCGGCGGCAGAGGTGGTCGATTTTCCTGATGCCGACCACAGCTCGATCATCGACGATCCCGGATATCTGACGAGGACCCCGGGCGTTCCTCACCGCCTGACGGATCCTCATGTCCGTCGGTGGAATCTGAGGTCTCCGGATGCGAGTCGCTGGGTCTCGTACCGTGTGTCGTGGGCGCGGTGGTGATGGTGGTTGCACAGCAGTATGCCGTCGGCGAGGTCGGTGTTGCCGCCTTGTGACCAGGGCTTCAGATGGTGGGCTTCGCACCACGCGGCGGGTGTCGAGCAGTCTTCGGCGCGGCAGTGGCGGTCGCGGATCCGCATGGCGCGGTGTTGGATCGCTGAGAACAGTCGCCGGGCTCGGCCGAGGTCCAGGACCTCGCCCTTGCCGCCGAGGACGGCGGGGAGGATGTGGGCGGTGCAGGCCAGCCGTCGGGCCTCGGTCGCGGAGATGCAGCCTTCGTCGAGGCCGCCGAGCAGGTCGGCGGCACCCAGGGTGGACAGGAGCTGGGTGTGGTCGATGGTCACGATCACGGTGGTGGCATCCCCGCCGTGGTCGGGGAGTCTCTTGGGGTCGAGGTGTTCCAGGAGGGCGCAGAACGCGTGGCCGAGCAGCCGGTGCCGCGGTGTCACAGGACCGGTCGAGCCGGTCGAGCTGGTGGTGCCTGTGGTGGCGCGGTGAGGTGTAGGCGTTGAGGTAGGTCTCTAGCCGGTTGGCCTCGGCGTCGGGGATGAGTCCGGTGAGGCGGGTGGTGCCGTCGCCCTGAGGACGGAACCGGAACGAGCAGGTCTCCCGAGCACGCTGCTCCTCACGCTCCAGTGCTTTGGCTTCCTCGTCCTCGGCGACCTCGGGGGCGACGACTTCGAGGATCTTGCGTCCGATGCGGCGCAGCTCGGTGGGGTCGAACCTGCCAGCGAGCTCGACCAGCTCCGCCTCCGCACGCGCCAACACCTCAGGGTCGAGATCAGCGGGCAGAGCGTCCAACGCGGCCACGATCACCCGGGCCTGCTCCACGTTCACGGACCCGGCCCGCATCCCGCCGCCGACCTCGAGGTACTTCGCGTCGATCGCGGTGGCCAGCTCAAGCTCCGCACGCCCTGTGCCGGGCCGGGTCCGGGTCTCGTGGGCGAGCCAGACACCAACGTCGCGACAGGCCGAGGCCTCCGCGAGATCACCGGCGCAGGCGAGGACCCGCAGCCGCAGCTCGGTCAGCTCGGCCTCGACCCGCGCGAACGCACGCAGAGCCACAGCCTTCTCGGCCGCGGTCAGGTAGACCGCGGGCACGTCGGCGACAGCAGCCAGCTCGGCTTCCAGCTTCTCGGCGCAGTCGAGCAACGGGTGG
>WQZX01000065.1 GCA_009780515.1 Nocardioidaceae bacterium
CGGCCGGCCGAGTCGAGCCGCGCGAGCAGCTTGTCGGCGTACAGCAGGGCGGGGAGGGTCGGCGGCAGGCCGTCGGTGATCCCCGAGCGCCCCTTCTCCTGCGCCTTGATCCGCTGCCACTCGGCGTCGACCTCCGCCGGCGTGAGGCGCTCGCCGTCGGTCGTCGAGGACGTCGCGCTGCGACCGTCTCGAGACACCACCGGCGCGAAGACGTGGGGGTTGCGTCGGACCATCTTCTCGGTGATGCCGCGCGCGACCTCGTCGAGGTCGAAGACCCCGGTCTCCTCTGCGATGACGGCATGGAAGACGACCTGCAGCAGAAGGTCGCCGAGCTCCTCGCGCAGGTGCTCGTGGTCGCCGCGGTCGATCGCCTCGAGCGTCTCGTGGGTCTCCTCGAGGAGGTAGCGGGCGAGCGAGCGGTGCGTCTGCTCCTGCTTCCACGGACACTCCGCCCGCAGCCGCCGCATCACCGCGACGAAGTCGCCGACGGCCTCGCTCATCTCAGCCGCCGGCGGTCGGGGCCGCGGGCCTCTTGCCGCACAGCTGCCCCGCGGGCAGCGCCGCGAGCTGGGCGGCGTCGAGCTGCTGGCCCTGGGCGAGCGCCTCGGAGCTGACCCCGACCGAGAGCTGCTGGTCGGCGGAGACGAACTTCGCGTCCTGGATCTGGATGTCGAACCTCGGGTTGATCACGATGTCGAAGTGGTCGGGGTTGATCCGGATCTGCCGGTCGGCCGTCGCGATCGCCTTCGCCTCCTGCTGCAGGTCGACGAAGTCCTGGAACGCCGACTGCTGGTCGGAGCTCATGCTGCTCCAACCGGGCACCCCGGTCAGGTCGGTCGTCGTCGTGTTCGCCTGCAGGTGGTGACGCTGGGCGTACTGCACGTAGGTCTGCGCGGTGATCCACTGCGTCAGCTCCTGCTGGGACGCGTTGCCACGCGTCGTCGGCTGCCCCTGCGGGTCCTGGGCGTCGGAGATGCAGGCCGCATCGACCACGCTGCCGAGCGTCGAGAGCGACAGCCGCTGGTCGCCGACGGACGCCGCCAGGCCGGGGTGCGGCGCGTTGGGGCCGAGGCCGCACCCGGCCGTGAGGAGCACCGCGGCCGTGGCCGCCAACAGGGAGGTACGACGCACGGTGGCTCCTTAGGAAGACGACTCAGGAAGACGACTGCTCGCGCGGGTCGATCACAGCATCGATCACCAGCCGCGCCCATTCAAGCAGCGCGACGCCCTCGATCGGCTTGCCGAGCTGGCCGGGCGTGCCGGGCCGCGGCACCAGGATCGCCTCGGCCTGCGACTTGACGATCGACTTCGGGTACATCCGGTTGAGGCGTACGACGCGGGAGTCGGGCAGCACCACGGACGCGAACCGGATGTTCTTGCCCACGGTCGTGATCTCGGTCAGGCCCGCCTCGCGCGCCCTGGCCCGGAAGCGCGCGACCAGCTGGAGCGCGACGACCGGCTCGGGCGGCTCGCCGTACCGGTCGGTGAGCTCCTCGGCGATCGCGTCGACGTCCGCGTCGGACCGGACCTCGGCGAGGCGCTTGTACATCTCCAGCCGCAGCCGCTCGCTGGGGATGTAGTCGTGCGGGAGGTGGGCCTCGACGGGCAGCTCGATGCGGACCTCCTCGAGCACGTCGGGAGCGCCGCCGTCGCTGCGGAAGTCGCGCACGGCCTCGCCGACCAGGCGGACGTAGAGGTCGAAGCCGACATCGGCGATGTGGCCGGACTGCTCGCCCCCGAGCAGGTTGCCGGCACCGCGGATCTCGAGGTCCTTCATCGCGATCGCCATGCCGCCGCCGAGGTCGGAGTGCTGCGCCAGCGTGGCGAGCCGCTCGTGGGCGGTCTCGGTCAGCGGCTTCTCGGTCGGGTAGAGGAAGTAGGCGTAGGCGCGCTCGCGGGACCGGCCGACGCGGCCCCGCAGCTGGTGGAGCTGCGAGAGGCCGAGGGTGTCGGCACGCTCGATGATCATCGTGTTGGCGTTGGAGACGTCGAGGCCGCTCTCGACGAGGGTCGTGCAGACCAGCACGTCGAAGCGCTTCTCCCAGAAGTCGAGCATGACCTGCTCGAGCTGCTTCTCGCCCATCTGGCCGTGGGCCGTGGCGACCCGCGCCTCCGGCACCAGCTCACGGAGCCTGGCCGCGGCCTTCTCGATCGAGTTGACCCGGTTGTGGATGTAGAAGACCTGGCCGTCGCGGAGCAGCTCGCGCCTGATCGCCGCGACGACCTGACGGTCCTCGTAGCCGCCGACGTAGGTCAGGACCGGGTGGCGCTCCTCGGGCGGGGTGGTGATCGTGGACATCTCGCGGATGCCCGTGATCGCCATCTCGAGCGTGCGTGGGATGGGCGTCGCGCTCATGGAGAGCACGTCGACGGAGGTGCGCAGGCGCTTCATCAGCTCCTTGTGCTCGACCCCGAAGCGCTGCTCCTCGTCGACGATGATCAGGCCGAGGTCCTTGAAGCGGACGTCGGGGCCGAGCAGCCGGTGGGTGCCGACGACGATGTCGATGCTGCCGTCGGTCAGGCCGGCGCGGACCTCCCCGGCCTCCTTGTCGGTCTGGAAGCGGCTCAGGCCCTTGAGCACCACCGGGAAGCCGCTCATCCGCTCGGCGAACGTGCCGAGGTGCTGGGTCACCAGCAACGTCGTCGGCACCAGCACCGCGACCTGCTTGCCGTCCTGCACGGCCTTGAACGCCGCACGCACCGCGATCTCGGTCTTGCCGTAGCCGACGTCGCCGCAGATCAGCCGATCCATCGGTACGACGCGCTCCATGTCGCGCTTGACCTCGTCGACCGTCGTCAGCTGGTCGGGTGTCTCGTGGAACGGGAAGGCGTCCTCGAGCTCGCGCTGCCACGGGCTGTCGGGGCCGAACGCGTAGCCCCGGGTGGCCTGGCGGGCGGCGTACAGCTTGATCAGCTCGGCGGCGATCTCGCGGACGGCCTTGCGCGCCCTGTTCTTGCGCTTGGTCCAGTCGGTGCCACCGAGCCGGTCGAGGCTGGGCTGCTCGCCGCCGACGTACCGGGTGACCTGGTCCAGGGCATCGGCCGGGACGTAGAGCCGGTCGGGCGGGGCGCCGCGCTTGGAGGCGCCGTACTCGAGGACGAGGTAGTCGCGGGTCGCGCCGTGCACGACGCGCTGCTTCATCTCCACGAAGCGGCCGACGCCGTGCTGCTCGTGGACGACGTGGTCGCCGGCCTTGAGCTCGAGCGGGTCGATCTGCTTCTTCCGGCGCGTGGGCATGGCGCCCTTGTCGCGGGTCGAGGCCTTGGCCCCCACGATGTCCTCGCCGGTCAGCACGACCAGCCGGCGGGCCTCGTCGAGGAGTCCGTGCGCGATGCTGCCGCAGGAGACCGTGACGACCTTCGGGTCGAGCGCGGTGCCTGCGGGCAGGTCGTCGACGAGACGAGCCGGCAGGTCGCGCTCCCCCAGCGCCTCGACCATGCGCTGCGCGGGGCCGTGTCCGGCGTGGAGGACGACGACGGTCCAGCCGTCGGAGTGCCACCGCGCGATGTCGGTCAGGGCCGCGTCGACGTCGCCGCGGTACGACGGCGCCGCGGACAGTCCCTGACGAAAAGCACCACTCTGCGGCGTCTCGTGGTGCTTTTCGTCAGGGACTACGTCGGTGTCGAGGCCGAACGGGCTGAGCGTCCACCACGACTGGCCGCGGCCGAGGGCGTGCTCGCGCACGTCACCGAGCTCGCGGTACGACGCCGCCTGCAGGTCGATCGGGGCCTGGCCGCCGCTGGCCGCGGCCGCCCAGGACGCGCCGAGGAACTCCTCCGACGTCGCGACCAGGTCGTGCGCGCGAGCCCGCGCGCGCTCGGGGTCGAGCACCAGCACCTGCGCGTCGGAGGGCAGCAGGTCGACCAGCAGCTCGAGCTCGTCGACCAGCGCCGGGATCAGGGCCTCCATGCCCTCGACCGCGATGCCCTGGGCGATCTTGTCGGTGATCTCCAGCAGCTGTGGGTGGGTGCGGCCCAGCTCGGCGGCGCGCGCACGCACCTGCTCGGTGAGCAGCAGCTCGCGGCAGGGCGGTGCCCAGAGCCGGTCGAGCTTGTCGATGGTGCGCTGGTCGGCGACCGCGAAGGAGCGGATCTCCTCGACCTCGTCGCCCCAGAACTCCACCCGGATCGGGTGCTCCTCGGTCGGCGGGAAGACGTCGACGATGCCGCCGCGCACCGCGAACTCGCCGCGCTTCTCGACCAGGTCGACGCGCGTGTACGCCGCACCGACCAGCCCCTCGACGACCTCGTCGATCTCGGCCGTGGCACCCGTGGCCAGCTCGACCGGGGTCAGGTCGCCCAGCCCCTTGACCTGGGGCTGGAGCAGCGACCGCACCGGCGCGACGACGACGGACACCGGGCCGGTCGTGGCGTCGGTCCCCGGATGGCGGAGCCGGCGCAGCACCGCGAGTCTCCGGCCGACGGTGTCGGACCGCGGCGAGAGGCGCTCGTGCGGGAGCGTCTCCCAGCTCGGGTAGTAGGCGATGGTGGCCGGGTCGACGAGGTCGCCCAGCTCGGCGTCGAGCTGCTCGGCCTCACGGGTGGTCGCGGTGACCGCGAGGACGGTGCGACCGCCCCCGGCAGCGCTCGCGAGGCGCGCGACCAGGAACGGCCGGAGCGGCTCGGGACCGGTCAGGTCCTCCGCGCGGACCGCCCTGTCGGACAGCGTGGCCGCCAGCTCGGGATCGGCGAGGACGGCATCGGCGAGACCGGCGAGAGACACGTTGCGCAAGTCTAGTGACGCGTGCCCTCAGCGGGTCGGGTCGGTCACCCGCCCGACGAACAGCGGTGTGCCGTGGGCGACGTCGTGGAGGACGTAGACGAACGGGCGGTCGACGAGGAAGGTCTCCAGGTCACCCCTGACTCCCGACATCGTCATCACCGCGGCCGTCGCGGCGGCCGCCTCGGTGCCGTCCTCGTCGACCTTGATCCAGCCCTGGTGGAGGACCGCGCCGATCGACAGCGCGTCCTGGGTGGTCATGCCGCTGAAGTCGGCCGAGGGGCCGAAGGCGGCGGTGACGCCGAGCGAGGACAGCGCCTGCTCGAGCGAGACCGAGGTGCGCGAGGACCAGCGCGGCAGGGTCAGGTCGACCGACGCGGACCGGCCCGGCCCGAGGGCCTGGGCCAGCACCCCGGAGTCGAGACCGCGCTCGACGTCGGAGAGGCGGCCCTGGTCGGGCAGGACGACCGTCATCGCGAGCGTGCTGCCGGCGTACGGGATGCGGGCGGCCTGCCAGCCCTGCCCGCGCGTCAGCGTGACGTCGACGCCGGACTTCCGCATCATCTGGGCCCGGACCGTGCCGCCGCCGTCGGGGTGGAAGTCGCCCGGCCGGGTCAGCCCCTTCTCGAACGGCGCCTCCCACGGCGCGGTCAGGCTGATCGCGTCGACCAGGGCCAGCCGCGCGTCGGACGTGAGCACGCCGGGCCCGATCAGGTCCTTGATCCGGTCGTCGGTGTGGTCGGCGACCCAGGCGTTGATCAGGCCGCGGACGTGATCGGGGTCGGCGAAGTCGACGACCCGGAGGCCGGCGCCGTACTCCCCCGCGAGCAGGTCCAGGAACGCCGATCGCCAGTGCTCGCCGCTCTGGCCGAACAGGGCGTTCGCGACCCCCAACCCGATCGTCGCCTTCGAGCCGTCGGCCCGTTTCACTGGGCCCGCCAGCCCGTCGACGTACGACGTCAGGGTGTTCATGCCGCTGTGCCAGCGGTCGCCGAGGGCGGAGGTCTCGAGCGCGGCCTCCAGCTGGCTCGCGGTCGAGCCGCGGGCGCCCGCCAGCGTCATCGAGAGCGCGACCGCGACGGAGTAGGGCGAGATGACCACGTTGCCCGAGCCCGACGCACCGGCCACGGCGGCGTACAGCCGCGCGGCGAAGCCGTCGAGCGCCGAGGAGGTGGGCGCGAGCAGGGCCGGGTCGCCGGCCGCCCGCCTCCGGTCGGCGGCGACCAGCCGGATCCCGCCGGATCCAGACGTCACCGGCGGCGGTGGCGGACTCGTCCGCGGGCCGGACCCGCACGCCTCGATGAGTCCTCCCGCCGACCCGAGCAGCAGCCCGAGCCCTGCCGTCCGCAGCACGTCGCGTCGTCGCAGCATGTCGGTACGACGCAGCGCGGCGGCCCGCGGTTCCGTCAGCGGGTACGACGGTCGTAGGCCGTCGCGGCGGCGTACACGTCGTCGACGTACTGCTGGGAGTGGTTGTAGGAGAAGATCGCCCGCGCCCAGCCGGATGCGGTCGAGAGATCGTCGCCGTCGGCGCAGAGGTACTTCGCCGTCGCTGCTGCCGCGTCGAAGATGTCGTCGACGTCGGCACGGCCGTCGCCGTCCCCGTCGCTGGCGTAGCGCGACCACGTGTCCGGGATGAACTGCATCGGGCCGTAGGCGTGGTCGAGCCCGTGCTCGAGCGCCGGACCGACCACCGGCCGCGAGGGCACGCCGTCGGCCCGCAGGGTCCGGCCGCCGATGGTGCCGTGCTGCGACTCGACCCAGCCGATGCCGGCGAGCGTGGTCCAGCCGACCTGGCAGGGTGCGCCGAGCTCGGCGCGGGCGTAGGCGAGCACGGCCGTCGCAGGGATGCCCGAGCGCCTCGCCGTCGTCGCCACCCAGGCCGGCGACACCGCGGGCACGCCCGATCCCGCGTGCGCCGCCGGGACGGGGGTGCTCGTGACGCCGGGCGCCGTACGGGCCGTGGGGACGTAGGTCAGGCTCGTCCCCGTGCCGGGCGAGCCGCCGAGGTCCCATGCCGCGGCGGCGATCACGACGACTGTCAGCACGAGGAGGCCGATCGCGAAGGCGGCCGGCGGGTGGCGGCGTACCGGCCGCTCGTGGTCAGCCAAAGCGGCCGTTGACGTAGTCGGCGGTGCGCGGGTCCTGGGGGTTGCCGAACATCGCCTCGGTGTCGCCGTGCTCGACGATGACGCCGGGCGTGCCGTGCGACGCGAGGAAGAACGCGCACTGGTCGGAGACGCGTGCGGCCTGCTGCATGTTGTGGGTGACGATCACGATCGTCACCTCCGTGGCGAGCTCGGCCATCGTCTCCTCGATGACGCGGGTCGAGGTCGGGTCCAGCGCCGAGCAGGGCTCGTCCATCAGCAGCACCCGCGGCTTGATCGCCATCGAGCGCGCGATGCACAGGCGCTGCTGCTGGCCGCCGGACAGTCCACCGCCGGGGGCGTCGAGCCGGTCCTCGACCTCGTTCCACAGCCCGCCGAGCCTCAGGCAGCGCTCGACCAGCTCGTCCTTCTCCGACCTCGACGCCTTCTTGCCGGTCAGCTTGAGGCCGGCGAGCACGTTGTCGCGGATCGACATCGCTGGGAACGGGTTCGGCTTCTGGAAGACCATGCCGATGTCGCGCCGGGCCTGGGTGATGCGCACCGTGGTGTCGTAGATGTCGGCTCCGTCGAGCAGCACCTCGCCGGCCAGCGTCGCGCTCGGCACCAGCTCGTGCATGCGGTTGAGGATGCGCAGGAACGTCGACTTGCCGCAGCCGGACGGGCCGATGAGCGCGGTGATGCCGCCCGCCGGCATGGTCAGCGAGACCCGGTCGAGCACCTTGTGGTCGCCGAACCAGGCCGACACGTCGACCGCGCGCAGCTCGGCCAGGCCGGCCGGCCGGTCCGGCGGGGCCGGGAGGTCGGTCGGCGCGACCGGCAGGGCCAGCGTGTCGTCGGATGTGGGTGCGGTCATGGGTGGATCCCTGGTTCTAGTAGAGGTTCGGCAGGACGAGCACGACCTGCTGGGCGATCTCGATGCCGAGGAGGATGACGACCGGTACGCCGACGATCCAGGTGTGCCACCTGCCCCAGCGCCGCAGCGCCAGCACGAGCAGCACGCCCGCGACGAGGACGAGCTCGAGCCACAGCGCCATCGGCAGCCAGCCGCTCGGGTCGGAGGCCATCGGGTCCTCGGCGTGGGTCAGCGACCCGAGGCGCAGCACCGGCTGCGGCGTCGGCTCGGTCCTGCCCTCGAGCGAGGCGTCGACGCGCACGATGCTGCCCGAGGCGAACGGCACACCGGCCGCGGTGACCAGCGTCAGCCGGCTCGACGTGGCCGACGGCATCGCGGGAGCGGTGTCGCCCGCCCGTCGTACGTCGAGCACCTGGTACGTCGCCGTGCCCTGGCCGGTGATCGTGGTGATCGTGTCGCCGGGCTGCAGGTGCGAGATGTCGCGGAAGGGCCCGCCGTACGCCGCCTGGCGCCCGTAGATCACGCTGATGCCGGACTGGCCGGGCAGCGGGGTGTCGCGGCGGTGGCCGGGACCGCTGAGCAGAGCACGGCCGGAGGTGCCCTCGACGACCGTGTCGGTCACCCCCAGCGCGGGGATCGACAGCACGGCGACGGGTGCGCCCATCGCGAGCAGGTCGCCGTGGACGTCCACCTGGCCGACCGGCGCGGTGCCGCTCGCGAGCTCGGTGCGGAACTCGTCGTACAGCAGGCGCTGGCTGCGGTGCTCGGCGAGCTGCGAGATCACCAGCAGGTGCACCAGGAAGCCCGCCAGCAGGGCGACGAAGATGATCATCGCCCAGCCCGAGACCCGCAGGAGCGTGTGCTCGGACAGCCGCGGCACCGCACGGCGCAGGTCGGCCGGCGCGGCCGTGCTCGTCGTACGGCGCGGTGCCGAGCGACGCGGCTGGGGACGGCGCCGGAAGAGGTTCGCTGAACGGCGGAGCACCGCCCCGGCCTTGGCCTGGACGGTGCTCCCTCCGATCGTCGGTGAATCCGTCAAGGTCAGCTGACCGTCAGGCTGGCGAGCTTCTTCGAAGCCGTCTTGTTGATGTCGGCGTTGCCGCTGTAGGCGACGTACACGTCGTACTTGCCCTTGGCCAGCTTGGGCAGCGCGACGACGACCTTGCCGCCGACCAGTGCCTTGTTCTTGACCGTGGCCTTGGTGGCCGTGCCCTTCTTGATCACGACGGTGACGGTGCCGGTCGGCTTGAGGCCGGTCGCGGCGACCGCCACGGTGACCTTGCCGGCCTTGGTGTGCGCGACCTTCGGCGCGGACGCCGTCACGGTCGGCGTGGCCTTGGCGACGGTGTAGCTGCTCGGCGACTCCTGCGAGGCCGCGACGCCGGAGAGGTTCGGCGTGAAGCCGTCGTTGTTGGCACCGATCTTGAACGTCCCGGCGGTCGGGGTCGGGACGGTGATCGTCGCGGACTCGGAGAGGTCGCTGGTCTTGCCTGCCGGGATCGTGACGGTGTGCGCCGTGCCGTTGATGGTCACGGTCGCGGTGCCGCCGCCGTTGCCGACCGAGCTGGCCGCGACGGTGAACTTGGCGGAGCCGCCGGCGACCATCTTGGCGGGGCCGGTGACGGTCAGCGTCGACGTCGAGGCGACGTCGGCGGACTGGCCGGTCTCACCGCAGTTCGGGTCCTTCATGAAGCCGTACGCCGAGATGGTGGCGATGTCGAGGCAGACCTTCGAGCCCCTGCCGACGAACGTGTCGTAGAGCGCGCGGTACTTCGCGTTGGCGCTCGGCGTCGCGATCGCGGCGGTCGGGATGATGACGTAGACCTCGCGGGTCAGCTTCGCCGCGCCCTCGACGGCGTCGGTGACGTAGGCCGGGTTGGGCGACAGCGAGCCGTCGCTGTTGGTCGTGTAGGGCAGCACCGCGTGGTCGGTGCCGCCGATGGCGGAGTCGAACGGCACCAGCTGGTAGTCGGTGCCGGCGGTCTTGCCGCTCGGGTCGGCGATGACGCCGTTGTGGTAGCCGAGGTACTTCGCACCGGAGAACGGCGCGATCGCGGCGACGTTCGACGGCGCCTTGACGATGACGGAGGCGTCGTGCTCCTCCACCGGGCCGCCGGAGTAGTCGGTCGCGCCGACGTACGGCGTGCCGGCGGCGGGGGCCGACGCGGCGGCGCCGGTCGTGTAGAGCGTGTCGCCCTTGTTCGTGGACGAGTAGCCGAGCGTGCCGAAGTTGCTGCTGTCGACCGCGTTGAGACCCTTGAGGAAGAACTGGCGGCTGCCCGAGCCGGGCTTCGGGACGAAGGCGTTGATGGGCTCGAGACCGGTGCCGCCGGTCGCGCTGAGCGAGCCGTCGGTGGTGCTGATGTACTTCATCGAGCCGTCGTAGATCGACGCCAGCTCGGCCTCCGTGAGGCCCTTCCCGCCGTTGGTCAGCAGGAACGGGCTGTCCTTCGGGACGGCGAAGCTGATCGAGTCCATCGCGAACGGGATCTCGGTGATGACGCCGGCCTGCGGCGCCGTCGTGTACGTCGTGGAGACGGTCGGCTGGGTGACGTTGGCGTTGGACTGGAAGCCGGACGCGCGGGCGAAGTCGACGTCGCCGACGTTGGCGTTGCCGGCGGCCGTGACGCCCATGGAGTCCTCGAGCGCCTTGTACCCGGGGCCGGAGCCGTTCGGGTGGACGGCCCCCAGGCTCATGCCGCTGCGGTAGGTCATCGGCGTGGTTCCGGTGGCCGTCCACGAGGTCATCTCGGGCAGGCCGTCAGGACCGTCGCCGAGATCCTGGGAGATTCCGTAGATGACGTCCTGGATGGTGTCCGAGCCGACGCCGACCAGGTAGCCGTTCGTGGTCGGGTCCTCCTGGGTCGCCGTCGGCGCGGACGGGGTGGCCGCGTGCGCCGTCGAGACGCAGAGACCGAGGGACAGGGTGGCCGCCGCTGCGATGCTCGCGCCGACCTTCGCGAAGGTGTTGACCTTCATTGGGTATTTCCTCTCGATTGGGACGGTTCTTCGCTGTCGGCCCCCCGATGGGATCCAGCGCTTTGGGGAAGTCAGTGGTGTGGTGAGGACGGAGGTCACGGCGCCCGCCTCCTCGCAGCCGCGAGGAACGACGGGCCGCCGACCAGGCACGGCACCGCGAAGCAGAGCGCGGCGAGCAGCGCCCAGCGCGCCATCGGGCTGATGTACGCCGCCGGCGTGATGTGGCCCGGCAGCGCGTCGGCGTTGGTCGTCGGCGCGGAGCTGGTGTCGGCAGCCGGCGCGGTCCCGCCGGGCGGCGTACCGACGGATCCGCCGGTCACGCCGAGACCGGTCACGCCGGTGCCGGTGCCGGTCCCGGTGCCGGTCGCGGGCGGTGCCGGGGAGGCCGGCGTGGTCGGCGTGCTGCCGGCCGACGGACTGGACGGGCACTTCGGGTCCTTGACCTCGGAGCGCAGCCCGGCCGCGACCTTCGCGGTCTGCTTGCGGTCGGCGGCCGACAGCGGGGCGTAGCCGGGCGGGAGCTGGCCCTGGTCGTTGCCCTGCTCCTGCCCCTTGCCGGAGGCGTAGTCGAGGAAGGCCGCGTAGTCGGCCAGCTCGGTGGTGCCGGCCGCGCACACGTCGATGGCGGCGTAGGTCCTCATGGTCAGGGGGTAGCCGCCGGCGACGGGCCTCGTCGGGTCGACCGTCGAGACCCCGTCGACGCCGCTCGGAACGCTGGCCGCGGCGAGCTCCTTGAGCATGCTGTCCGCGGTCGGCGCCGTGCCGGCGTCGCCGTCCTGCGGGTCGGAGACGATCGAGGCGACGGGCAGTCCGTAGAGCGCGGCGGCCTGCGAGGTCGTCACCGCGATCTCGAACCGGCTGCCAGGCTGCTCGGCACCCTTGGCGACGTACTGCGGCGGGAGCTTGGTCTCGTCCCAGAACGTCTTCGCACCGGCGTTGGCCGTCACCGTCCGCACGGCCGCGTCCGCGAAGGTGTTGGCGTAGGGCAGCATGTCGAGCGTGCCGAAGCCGGGAGCTGGTGCGTCGCCCGTGCGGAAGAGCGACGGGTCGGCCTTGGGGAACGAGTCGACGGTCGCGTCGCTGTCCAGGTTCAGGTCCTTGTACGCCGAGTTGACCCGCATCCCCCACGGGTCCGCCTTGCCGGCCAGGAAGTTGCGCGCTGCCGTGTCGGAACGGAGCCAGGCCCACAGCGCCGACGCCGCGTCGGAGTCGCCGAACGGGACGATGAGACCTTCCGGCGCCGCCTTGTCGTAGAAGTCCTTGAAGTCGGGGTTGAGCTGGCGGAACTCCGGGTCGTCGATCACGCTGTCCCAGTTGCCCGCCGGCACCGTGGCGCCCGCCCCGAGACCGTCGCCGGGGGTGTCGTTCTTGTAGGACTGCGTCAGCATCTTCGCGACCAGCCGCGCGTCGAGGCGCAGGTTGGTGACCAGCGTGCCGTTCGACGCCTTCTCCGACGGGGTGGCGTCCGCGGAGAAGTTCTTGTCGATCATGTAGGTGAAGACCAGCGACGAGTCGGCCACGGGGGCGTAGTCGAGCGTGGCTCCGCCGGTGTCGGACGAGGCGACCGGCGAGGAGACGAAGTCCATCGACGGCGAGTTCGCCGAGCCCGACGTAACGGCCGTGCGCGCCTCGGGGTCGCCGATGTCGGAGAAGGTGAAGAGCGGTCCGCTGCCGTCCGCCCCGCACAGCGCCGACTGCCACGACGAGAACGCGCTCGCGACCAGCTCGCTGCCCGCGGTCCGCACCGCGGTCGATCCGAGGTTGCAGCTCGACCCGGTCGGCGTGAACGACAGCGGCACCTGGATCCGGTCCTGCCAGACCGAGGCGGTCAGCGGCGAGCCGTCGACGTACGGCGAGGCGGCATCGCCGTTCTGGTACTCCTTCGTCGCGTCGGTGCCGTTGACGTTGTACTCGCCGCGCGGCACGACCACCAGCCAGCAGGTGTCCCCCTTGGCCGTGTTCCTCGGGTCTCCGCAGCCGATGTACGGCGAGGTCAGTGCGCTCTGCAGGTTGACGATGTACTGCCCGGTGCCGTCGGACGCCGTACGGGCGAAGGTGACCTCGTTCGACTGCGCCGCGTTGAACGGCGGCAGGTGGTTGGAGTCGTTGGTCCAGCCGAGGTCCTCCTGCCTGGGGTCGGTCACCGACCAGAACGGCACGAGGTTCTGCGACTGCTGGCCGAACGGCTTGTGGGTGTAGGCGTCGCCGAGGCTCTGTCGCGGGTCCGCATCCGAGCCGGTGGTGAGCGTCCGGGTCGCCGCCGCCGGACCGACCAGCCCGCTCAGGGCGGGGTTCGGGGTGCCCCACTCGCACTGCTGCGGCGTCGGCGCCGCACCCTTGCTCGCCCAGCACTGCATGATCTGCAGGTAGTCCTGGCCACCGCCGCTGCCGGTCGGGCGCGCCCCCGACCACGTCACCTTCAGCCCCTGGTCGGTCAGGCCGGTCGTCTGGCCGACGGTCACCTGGAGGTTCTTGAACAGCTGCTGGTTCGGGTCCTCGGGGTCGTCCGCGGAGGCGCTCCAGTGCGGGTCGTAGGTGTCGCGCTGGTCGGTCCACCCGACCGTCACGGCGCTGGAGGCGGCCGCGACGCTCTGCCCCGTCCGGTCGGTGCCGGTCGAGGTCGCTCCGCCGGCGCCGATCGCCATGCCTGCCGAGACGACGCCGAGCGTCAGGTCGACAAGCAGCGCGAACGCGGCGACGAGGCGCCAGCGACGACGCAGGAACCAGGGCGTGCTCATCGGCTCCCCCTACGTCGGCTGATCACCAGCAGTGGCGGGGCAAGGATCAGCACGAGCACCGCGCCGAGGACGATCCACATCGCCTGCCGGGCACCCGACGACCCGAAGGACGGCGGGATGTCGGCGGGGCTCGCCACGAGCTTCGTGCACTGACCCGTGTCGGGGTCGCACGACGTCTGGCCGTCGGGGTTGAGCAGGCTGATGCTGTTGCCGGAGCCGCCCGCGCCGGTACCGCCTCCGGTCATGCCGGTGCTGCCCGGGGCGCCACCGCTGCCCGGGACGCCCGGCGCACCGGTGCTGCCGCCACCACCGCCCCCGCCACCACCACCGGTCGTGGGCGTCGTACCGCCGCCGCCTCCGCCGGTGTTGCCGGTGCCGTCGCCCGCATGCGTGCTGTTGTTGTCGCCCTGGCCGGAGGTGCTGCCCGATCGGCTGCCGTTCGATGCGGTTCCGTACGCGCAGGTGGCGGGTGCGCCCACCTGGTCGCACTTGTCGGGGTAGAGCGCCTGGGTCGCGAGCAGGTTCTTGCCGCTCGGGGAGAACGTCGGGTTGTTGCAGCTCTTGATGTCGATGCTCTTCACCTGCGCACCCGGGATCTGCCTGACCTCGGCGAGACCGGCGCTGGCCAGGTTGATCGGCAGCGGCGAGTAGCCGAGCGTCGGTGCGTCCTGCTGCCCCTGGCAGAGGGCGTAGTCGGTGAAGAACCCGAGGCTCCTGCCCTTCGCGGTGGTGAACCCGTTCTGGGTCGCGGTCGGGATGACGAAGTAGGAGTACGACGAGATCGGGTAGGCACGCGGGTCCCGGTCGGCGTACACGCCGGTGAGGTCCTGCGTCAGGTAGCTGCTGGTGCCCCTGTGCTGGTTGATCCGCGCCTGCAGCAGCGCCACCGCCACGTTCGACGGCGTCGGCAGCACGTAGTAGCCACCCTTGTTGAGCACCTTCGCGACCGGGTAGTGCGCCTGCAGCGCGTAGGAGTACTCGACGTACCCGATGGACCCGGCGTCGATGCTCTGCGAGACGTAGCCCGCGATGCCGTTGTCGCCGGACTTCGCCTGCTGCACGGTCGGGGAGTACTTGTTGCACTGGGTGAAGAACGAGACCTCACCGCAGGTCCACGGGCTCCCCCGGTAGGACATCCACTGCGTGAACAGCGCCGTCGATCCCGATCCGTCCGACCGTACGACGGGAGTGATCTTCAGGCTGGGCAGCTGCTTGGCGACGGCCGGGTTGTCCGCCTTGATCTGCGGCGCGTTCCACGACGTGATCCTGCCGGAGAAGATGCCCGCGATCGTGGGCTGCGACAGCTTGAGGTTCTGGTAGAGCTGGCCGCCGATCGAGAGGTTGTACATCAGTGCGGTGCCGCCCGCGACGTCCGGGACGTAGGCGAACGAACGGCCCGGCAGGCCGGGGCTGGCGTTCTGCGGCAGACCGTAGGGGATGTCGCTGGCCGCGAAGTCGTCGGTGTTGGAGTTCGCGAAGTCCGTCAGGCCCGCGACCGAGCCGGTCGCGGCGAAGTTGACGGTGAGCTGGGTGTGGACGTTGGACGCCCAGTCCTGGATCGCGTTGGCGGCCCACGACGATCCCTCGCCGGTGATCGGGACGTTCGTGTCGGCCGAGGCCGGCGAGGAGCCGGCGCCCAGCGCGGCGAGGACGAGAAGCAGCGCCAGGGCCAGGCCCCGCGCGAGACGACTATGCATCGGAGCTCCGGCTGATCAGGGAACGGACGCGGGCGACGGCCGCGGCACGGCGCCGCCTTCGCCTCGCCCTCTTGGCGACGTCCTGCGCGCCGGCCACCCGCGCGGCGACGAACAGGACCAGGACCAGCGCCATGAGCACGACCGCGGTGCCGAAACCGCGCTCGACCATGGGCTGCTCGGGCGACTTCACGAACTCGAAGACGACCAGCGGCAGCGACACCATCGGGCCGCTGAACGGGTTCTTGTTGAGCGACTGGGTGAACCCCGCGGTCAGCAGGACCGGCGAGGTCTCGCCGATGCCGCGGGCGGTGGCCAGGATGATCGCGGTCATCAGGCCGGACCGTGCCGTCGGCAGGGTGACGTTCATGACCGTCTTGAACTGACCTGCCCCGAGGCCCAGGCTCGCCTCCTTGAGGGTGGCGGGCACGAGCCGGAACACCACGTCCGCGGCCCGGATCATGATCGGCAGCATCATCACGGTGATCGCCAGGCTGGCCGCGAAGCCGGACTTGTCGAAGCCCAGCGCCATCACGAACGTGGCGAGGATGAACAGGCCGGCCACGATCGACGGCAGCGCCGTCATCGCCTCGACGATCGTGCGGACGAAGCGGGAGAACGCGCCGGGCACCTCGGTGAGGAACAGCGCCGTGGTGATGCCCAGCGGGATCGTGATGCAGAGCGCGATGGTGATCTGGACCAGCGTGCCGAGGATCGCGTGCAGGACACCGCCGTTGGTCAGCGGGTCGACCGGGCTGGTGGCCGCCATGTCGTGCGTGTACATGTTCAGGTGCACGACGGCCCGCCCGCCCTTGATCACCGTGTAGACCAGGACCGAGGCCAGCGCCAGCACCAGCAGGAACGCGCCGGACTGGACGATCACCGCGATCACCCGGTCCCACACGACCGGGCCGCTCTCGTCCAGCCACACCAGGACGGCGTAGACGACCAGGAACAGGACGTAGGCGATCAGGACGTTGGCCAGGAGCCCGTGCACGGGAGCGAGCTGGCTGCCCAGCACCGCGGTCAGCGCGACCGCGGCGACCGCTGCGCCGACGACCGACAGCAGGTCGCCGATGCGTACGCCGGAGGTCTGCCGCCGCTCCTCCACGACCGTCTCCGCGGGCTGGTCGTGGCGTGGCGTGGCAGTGGCGGGCGTCGTCGTACCGGCGTCGAGGGTGGCGGTCAACTGTTCGCTCCCGACCGCGAGCGCGCGACCACCGAGGAAGCGGCGAAGTTGATGACGAGGGTCAGCAGGAACAGCGCGAGGCCGGCGGCCATGAGCGCCGAGAGACCGAAGTGGCTGGCCTCGGCGAACTCCAGCGCGATCAGCGAGGACACCGAGATGGCACCGCTCTGCAGGATGTGGGGCTGGATCGTGAAGACGGGCGAGATGATCATGTAGACCGCGATGGTCTCGCCGAGCGCGCGGCCCAGGCCGAGCATCGTGCCGCCGATCATGCCGCCCTTGCCGAAGGGCAGCACGACCGAGCGGATGACGCCCCAGCGCGTCGCGCCGAGGCCGAGCGCGCCCTCGCGCTCACCGAGCGGGACCTGCGAGAAGACCTCGCGCATGATCGAGGTGATGACCGGCGTGATCATCATGCCGACGACGAGGCCGGCGATGAGCGTCGAGCCGGTGAAGACCGTCATCGACGACAGCGGTGTGCTCGAGTCGACGCCGTCGACCCTGAAGATCGGGATCCAGCCGAAGTGGGTCGCGATCCATGCCGAGACCGGAGCGACCCGCGACTGCAGGAAGAAGAAGCCCCACAGGCCGTAGACCACCGACGGGATCGCCGCCATCAGGTCGATGACCAGCACCAGCAGCTTGCGCATCGCGAGGGGCGCGTACTCGGTGATGTAGAGGGCGGTGCACGTCGAGAGCGGTACGGCGACCACGACCGCCACCAGCGCGACCAGGACCGTCCCGGTCAGCACCGCGGCGACGCCGAAGTGCCCGCCGTCGGGGTTCCACGCCTGCGTGGTGAGGAACGAGAACCCGGCCTTGTGCAGCGCCTGCGACGCCCTGATCAGCAAGAAGGTGCCGACCAGCAGCATGATGCCGAGGACGGTGACCCCACCGGCGGTGGCGACGGCGCGGAAGATCCGGTCCGGGGTGTCCCGGACCAGCTTGATCCTGCGAGGCCGGTCGCTGCCGAGCGGGGTCTCCGCGGCGTCACGAAGCGGAAGGGTGGTCACGAAATCGTCTCTGGTTCGTGGCCCTCCCGAGGGGCCGTGCCTGGTGCCGCGATCGCGACGACGAAAGAGTGAGGTGGGGACCCGACCATCCGGGGCGTCGTGGGTGAACGGTGCCCGAACGCGAGCCGTTGACTGGCCGTCCGGTTGCTGCTTTACCTTCGCCCTGCGGGTGAACGCCGGGCGAACAGTCCCGTACGCCGGCCGGGCGCGCCGGTCAGCTCGACGGCTTGACCGAGTCGACGACCTGGCTCAGCAGCCCCTCGAGGTGGGGGCGGTCGACCGAGCGGCCGGTGACCGAGACCAGCACGGCCGCGTCGCCCTGCGCGTCGGGCACCCAGGTGAAGTAGTTGTAGCGGACGTGCTGGTAGGCGTCGAGGTAGCTGACCCACAGCCCGTCGGCCGGCCGCCGGAGCACGGTGACCTGGCGCTCGCTGTTCGGCAGGCCGCGCACGAGCGCCGCGCGCTGCTGGGCCGGGGTCTGCGTCGGGGCGACGGCCTGGATGCGCACGCTGTAGCCGCCGATCGCCGGCTCGTCGGCCGGTCGCCAGCGCACCGACGTGAGCCCGTCGGCCTGCGCGTCGGGGGTCGGCGTCTCGGCCCCGCTCGCGCTCAGCGCGTACGCCGACCAGTCGGCCGGCGCGGCGTAGGACCAGGCTGTGCCGCCCGTGGTCTGGACGGTGTGGTCGGCGCCGAGGGCCACCTCACCCATCGGCGGATAGGTGATGTCGTCGCTCGGCTGGAGCGTCGGTGCTCCCGCCGGGCCGGTCCTGGCGGTGGTCGGCGTGGTCGTCGGCCCGCCGCCCCCCGACGGGCTCCCGCCGAGCACCCCGTTGCTCGCGGCCACCGCCACCCCGATGCCGGCGAGGAGCAGGACCAGGACGAGGGCGATCGGCCAGAGCACCCGGCCTCGGCGGCGATCTGCGGCGGCCTCGGGTGGCGGCGCGGGCTGCATCAGCGTCGGCGCGCTGGTCATCACGGTCGGGGTCGCGGCGACCGGCCGGGTCTCGGCCTGCCGGAGCCCGGCGACGAACGAGGCCACGTCGGGCCACCGGTCCTCGGGCCGCGGCTCGAGGGAGCGCAGCAGCACGTCGTCGTACGCCGCCAGGCGCGGGTCGATCCTCGACGGCGGTGTCGGCCGCTGCGGGTTGGCCAGGTCGCCGATGCCGCCGTCGCGGGCGAGCCGCCCGGTCATCAGGTGGTAGGCGACGGCGCCGAGCGCGTGCACGTCGGCGCGCAGGTCGATGCCGAGACCGACCGCCTGCTCCGGCGCCATGTACGCCGGCGTGCCGACCACCTGGGTCAGGCCGCTCGCGTGCAGCATCGCCTTGGCCACGCCGAGGTCGGCGACGAGGACCTGCTCGGTGTCGTCCTCGGAGCCCGTCCGCAGCAGCAGGTTCTGCGGCTTGATGTCGCGGTGGATGATGCCGCGCCGGTGCAGGACCCGCACGCCCTCGCCCGCCTGCGCGATCAGCTCGACCGCCCGCACCGGCTCGACCGGGCCCGCATCGGTCAGCGTCGCGAGGGAGCCGCGGTCGGCGTACGACATGACGAAGTACGGCGTCTGGTCGACCTCGCCGATGTCGTAGACACGCACGACGTGCTCGGAGTCGGCACGCCGCAGCATCCGCGCCTCCTCCAGGAACCGCTCGCGCACGTCGGCGCGCTGGGCCCAGTTGTCGGCGAGCGCCTTCACCGCGACCGGGGAGTCGAGGTCGTCGTCGTGGTAGAGCCACACGGTCGCGAACCCGCCGGCCCCGATCCGATCGACGCGGCGCAGTCTGCCGAGCCGTTCGGGGAGGGTCACCCTCGGTATTCTGCAACACGACCGAGGCTGGGAGTGGGAGCGATGGACTCAGCAGAAGGCGTCGACCTCGACGATCTCGCCGCGCGCGCGGCAGCCGGCGACGGCGCCGCGCTCGAGGACCTCCTCGCCGCGATCCAGCCACGCGTACGCCGCATCTGCGGGCGGATGCTGCTCTACCCCGAGGACGCCGAGGAGGCGGCCCAGGACGCGCTGCTGCTGGTGGCCACGAGGATCGGGACGTTCGGCGGGCGGTCGAAGTTCACCACGTGGCTGCACGCCGTCGCTTCGAACAGCGCCCGGTCGACGTACCGGTCGTTGAAGCGGCGTGCCTCCGAGCACGGCGTCGACGAGCTGCC
>WQZX01000066.1 GCA_009780515.1 Nocardioidaceae bacterium
GCCCGCACGGGAGGCAGCGTCACGACGTCCGTCGTCGCGGCCACGCTGGTGCTCGTGGGTGGCCAGCACTGGATGGGCCTGCGGCCCCAGCTGGTCAGCTACATCCTCATCGCCGTGACGGTCATCGCGTGGAACCGGGTCCGGGAGACCCGTCGTACGCCCTGGCTGCTGATCCCGCTGACGTGGGTGTGGGCGATGTGCCACGGCATGTGGGTCCTGGGGGTGGCCATCGGCGTGGTGGCGGTCGTCGGCCTGGCGATCGAGCAGAGGGACCTGTCGCTGACCCTGCGCCGACTCGCGGTCCCGATCCTGAGCCTCGTCGCGGCGGCCCTCACCCCGGTCGGGCCGCGCCTGCTCGCAGCGGTGCTCCTGGTCAACTCCCGCGCCTCCCACTTCTCGGAGTGGCAGCCGGTTCCGTCGCTGCGCGGGTGGGGCGTCCCCGTCACGATCGTCGTCGCGGTGGTGGTCGTGCTGCGGATGCGGCGGGGCAGCACCTCGGCGTACCCGCTGGCCATGACCGGGCTCGCGGCGATCTTCGCGCTCTACTCCGGCCGGACCGTCGTCGCAGCGCTCATCGTCGCCGCACCACTCCTCGCAGCCGAGCTGCGACGCTCGCGGCGCGCGGCGCCCAGCCGACGGGCCGAGGCCGCGGGGGTGGCGATCGTCTGCGTGGCCGGCCTCGTCGTGGGCCTGGTCGGCAGCACCCACGCCGCCCCCGGCCTCCCAGCACGACTCACGCCGTTCACGCATCGGCTCCGCGCCCTGCCGGCGGGCACGGTCATGCTCACCGACCACACCGAGGGTGCGCTGCTGCTGTGGGCATACCCCCGCCTCGAGGTCCCGCTCCACGGGTACGGCGACGTCTTCACCGACGCCGAGCTCGACCGGTACGACGACCTCTCCGCCCTCCGTCCGGGCTGGGCGAGCACGCTGCGGCGGCTCGACGCCCGCTACGCGCTGCTGCCCCACGACGACTCGCTGGCCTACGCGCTCACCCAGATCGGCTGGCGGGTCGTCCAGCGCTCGGCGGCGCTGCAGCTCCTGGTCGGTCCGGGCCGGGCCTCGAGCGGGACGAGCGGCTAGCTCGAGGCCGCCGCGATCCAGCGGTGCAGCGTGTCGGCCGCCGCCCCGGAGTCGATGGCGTCGGCAGCGCGGACCATGCCGGCGCGGAGCGCGGCGATCGGCTCACCGGCCGGGTCGTCGTACACCGCGAGGGCGGCGCCGGCGTTGAGCACGACGGCGTCGCGCACCGGACCGGTCTCCCCGGCGAGCAGCGCTCGTACGACGCCGGCGTTGTAGCCGGCATCGCCGCCGCGGAGGTCCTCGGTGGTGGCGAGCGGGATGCCGAGCTCGGCCGGATCCACCGTCGCGGTCGTGACCCGTCCCGCGTGCGCCACCCACAGCTGTGAGGTCGTGGTGGTGGTCAGCTCGTCGAGGCCGTCGTCACCGCGGAAGACCCAGGCGTCGGCACCGCGACGCGCGAAGACGCCTGCCATCAGCGGCTCCTTGCCCCGGTAGGCGCAGCCGATGGCCTGCGCACCCGGCTTCACCGGGTTGGCCAGCGGTCCGAGCAGGTTGAAGGCGGTGCCGATGCCGAGCTCGCGGCGCGGAACGGCCGCGTGGCGCAGCGCGGGGTGGAAGGCCGCCGCGAAGCAGAAGGTGATGCCGGCCTCGGCTGCCACCTCCTCGACCCGCTCCACCGGCAGGTCCAGCCGTACGCCGAGCGTCTCGAGCACGTCGGCCGTGCCGGCCTTCGACGACGCCGACCGGTTGCCGTGCTTGACGACGAGCGCGCCCGCGCCGGCGGCCACGATCGCCGACATCGTGGACACGTTCACCGAGAAGGAGCGGTCACCGCCGGTGCCGACGATGTCCAGGGCGCGGCCCGGGATCGAGATGGGCGTCATGGCGGCGTACATCGCCTCGACCAGGCCCGCGACCTCCTCGACGGTCTCGCCCTTCGCGCGCAGCGCCACCGCGAAGCCGGCGATCTGGACCGCGGTCGCGTTGCCCTCGAGGATCTCCCCCATGGCCCACGCGGCGTGGGTCGGCGTCAGGTCGGCGCCGGTCACCAGCGCGTCGAGGATCTCCGGCCAGGAGACGTCAACCGAGTCGTCGGCCCCGGTCACGACGCGGTCGCGGGCACGCGCGGACGCAGCAGCGCGGTCACGGCCTCGGCCAGGCGGATCGGGTCGATCGGGTGGGGTACGGCGGCGTCCGCTCGCGACCACGTCGCCAGCCAGGCGTCCTGCGGCCGGCCGGTGAGCACCAGCAGCGGCGGGCAGTCCTCGATCTCGTCCTTGAGCTGCTTGGCGATCCCCATGCCGCCGGCCGGGACGGCCTCGCCGTCCAGGATGGCGAGCGCGATGTGGCCGGCGTCCATGTTCTGGATGACGACCGGCTCGGTCGCCACCTCGACGTACTCGAGCTCGGGAAGATCGGGATGCGGCCGCCGTCCCAGGGCCAGGATCACCTGCTCGCGCGTGTGTACGTCGTCGCTGTAGACGAGCACCTTCAGAGGCTTCGGGCTGCTCACGCGCGGCAGCCTACTCGGTCGGCCCCGGCGGGGGCGGGGACGTGGCGCGCGACACCTCGGCGGCGGATGCTGAGCGTGCGCTGAGCGTCGGGGCTAATCAAGTACGCCGTTTCCCAGGGGGTCGGGATGCCGCGAAGATCGAGTCAGGCCATAATGACGCTCGTGGCGACTACAGCTTCGGCAACCCTCCCGGCCTCGCGCCTGCACGGCCAGCACGACCGACCCAGCATGGTCGCTGTCGGCACCATCATCTGGCTGTCCAGCGAGCTGATGTTCTTCGCGGCCCTGTTCGCGTCGTACTTCACGATCCGCGCGGTCTCCCACGACATGTGGGCGGCCAACACCTCGCACCTCAACGTGCCGTTCGCGTCGGTCAACACCACGATCCTGGTGCTGTCCTCGCTGACCTGCCAGCTGGGTGTGTTCGCGGCCGAGCGCGGTCAGGTACGCCGCTCCGGATCGGTCTTCGCGGTCAACAAGTGGGGCCTGCGCGAGTGGTTCATCCTCACCTACATCATGGGTGCCGCGTTCATCGGCGGTCAGGCCAAGGAGTACGCCTCCCTGATCCACGAGGGCGTCACGATCCCGCACGACGCCTACGGCACGATGTTCTACCTGACCACGGGCTTCCACGGCCTCCACGTGACCGGCGGTCTGATCGCGTTCCTCTTCGTGCTCGGCCGCACCTACCTCGCCAAGCGCTTCACCCACGAGCAGGCCGTCAGCGCCATCGTCGTGTCCTACTACTGGCACTTCGTCGACGTCGTCTGGATCGGCCTGTTCGCCACGATCTACCTCGTCAAGTGACGAGGCCGGACCTGACCCGCTCCCACCGGACCAGCAAGGACTGAATGTGCGCCTCCTGAACCGCTCCGCCGGTCGCCTGTCGCGGTACCGCCGTGGCCCGATCGCCGGCTTCGTGGTGCTGCTGCTCGGCCTCCTCCTCACCGGAGGCCTCTACGCCGCCTTCTCGCCGGCCCACGCCGACTCCGACTCCGCGGCCGCCAAGCAGGCACAGATCGAGAAGGGCCGTCAGCTCTTCCTTGTCAGCTGCGCCTTCTGCCACGGCCAGAACGGCCAGGGCGTCCTCACCCAGGGCGGCAGCCAGCTCGGCCCGGCCCTGACCGACGTCGGTGCCGCCGCCGTCGACTTCCAGGTCGGAACCGGCCGCATGCCGATGACGATGCCCGGCCCTCAGGCCAAGGAGAAGCAGCCCTCCTTCAGCGACCAGGAGATCAGCGACCTGGCCGCCTACGTGGCCTCCCTCGGCACCGGTCCGGGCATCCCGGACAAGCAGCTGTACTCCACCCAGGGCATGTCGCAGAGCCAGATCAACGCGCTGGTCCAGCGCGGTGGCCAGATCTTCCTGGCCAACTGCACCGCCTGCCACAACTTCGAGGGCTCCGGCGGCGCCATGCCCCGCGGCGGCTTCGCCCCGCGCATCCGCGGCGTCAGCTCCAAGCACATCTACGAGGCCATGCTGACCGGCCCCCAGTCGATGGACACCTTCTCCGACGGCAACATCCCGCCGCAGGACAAGAAGGCCGTCATCGCCTACCTGAACAACCTCAACAACACCCCCAGCTACAGCGGGCTGACCCTCGGTGGTCTCGGCCCGGTGAGTGAGGGCCTGATCGGCTGGGTCGTCGGCCTCGGCTTCCTGGTCGGCTTCGCCGTCTGGATCGCGGCCCACACCACGCGCACGACCAAGAAGAAGGACGGTGCCTCGGCGTGACCGACAACACCCACGACTCCACGGGAGGCGAGCTCGCCGAGCTCGGTCCCATCCCGGATCCGGGGATCCCCGAGCACACCTGGCGTCCGACCGACGTCGACCCCAAGGCCGAGAAGCGTGCCGAGCGCCAGGTCTCCGCCATGTTCGGCCTGTCGGCCGTCTTCACCATCCTGTTCGTCGTCTCCTACTTCACCTTCCACATCGGTGAGCACTGGACCGTCTGGCTCGGCCACGGCGTCTCCACGATCGCTCTCGGCGTGACCCTGGGCCTGGCGCTGCTCCTCATCGGCGTCGGCATCATCCAGTGGGCGCGCAAGCTGATGGGCGACCACGAGATCAGCGAGCTCCGGCACCCGGCGCGCTCGGACGACGAGTCCCGCGAGGGCACGCTCGCCGCGCTGACCCAGGGCCTCGAGGAGTCGGGCATCGCGCGCCGGCCCCTGATCCGCAACTCGCTCCTCGGCGCGGTCGGCCTGCTCGGCGTACCCGCCATCGTGATGCTGCGCGACCTCGGCCCGCTCCCGGGCGACAGCCTGTACCACACGATCTGGGGCATGGGCACCAAGAAGCACCCGATGCGGATCGTCCGCGACGGCATCTGGAGCCCGATCCTCGCCTCCGACCTCGAGATCGGCGACCTGGTCAACTGCCAGCCCGACGCGTACAAGAACCCGCAGCGCTACGGCATCGACCCCACGCTGGTCGAGGGCACCGAGCTGCAGGTCCAGAAGGCGAAGGCCTCCCTGATCCTGTCCCGCATGGACCCGGGCGACATCAAGCCGGGCCCCGGCCGCAAGAACTGGACCGTCGACGGCATCGTCGCCTACTCCAAGATCTGCACCCACGTCGGCTGCCCGATCTCGCTGAACGAGCGGACGACCCACCACCTGCTCTGCCCGTGCCACCAGTCGACCTTCGACCTGGCGAACTCCGGCAAGGTCGTCTTCGGCCCCGCCGGCCGGCCGCTCCCCCAGCTGCCGATCGCCGTCGACGACGAGGGCTACCTCGTTGCGCAGAGCGACTTCACCGAACCGGTCGGACCGAGCTTCTGGGAGCGTAACTATGTCCAGCGCTGACGTGGCATCGACGAACGGCACCAAGCCGGCGACCGTGAGCGGCGGCAACAAGCGGGTCGGCACCATCGCCAACTGGGCCGACGAGCGCCTCGGTCTCGCCAGCCTCGCCAAGAAGAACCTCCGCAAGGTCTTCCCGGACCACTGGTCCTTCATGCTCGGTGAGATCGCCCTGTGGAGCTTCGTGGTCCTGCTGATCACGGGCGTCTTCCTGACCCTGTGGTTCGACCCGAGCATGAGCGAGGTGACCTACAACGGGTCCTACGCACCGCTGCGCGGTGTGGACGTGTCGTCGGCGTACGCCTCGACGATGAACATCTCCTTCGACGTCCGCGGCGGTCTGCTGCTCCGCCAGATGCACCACTGGGCGGCCACGCTGTTCGTGGCGTCGATGATGATCCACCTGATGCGCGTCTACCTGACCGGCGCGTTCCGCAAGCCGCGTGAGATCAACTGGGTCATCGGCTGCTTCCTGGTCCTGCTCGGCACGATCGAGGGCTTCACCGGCTACTCGCTCCCCGACGACCTGCTCTCCGGGACGGGTGTGCGCGCGGCGGACGGCTTCATCAAGGCCACCCCGATCGTGGGCACCTACATCTCGTTCTTCCTGTTCGGAGGCGAGTTCCCGGGCAGCCACATCATCCCGCGCCTGTACTCCATGCACATCCTGCTGATCCCGGGCCTGCTGCTGGCCCTGATCGCGGCGCACATGATGCTGCTCGTCTACCACAAGCACACGCAGTGGCCTGGTCCCGGCCGCACCGAGCAGAACGTCGTCGGCTTCCCGATGCTGCCGGTCTACATGGCCAAGGCCGGTGGCTTCTTCTTCATCGTGTTCGGCACCATCGCCCTCCTGGGTGGTCTGTTCTCGCTGAACCCGGTCTGGAAGTTCGGTCCGTACGACCCGTCGAAGGTCACCGCCGGATCCCAACCGGACTGGTACATGGGCTGGCCCGACGGCCTCCTGCGCATCATGCCCGCGTGGGAGACGCACCTGTGGGGTCACACGGTCTCGTGGAACATCATGGTCCCGATCCTCGTGTGTCCGCCCGCGATGCTGACGATCCTGATCCTGCTGCCGTTCTTCGAGAACTGGGTGTCGGGCGACAAGCGTGAGCACCACCTGCTCCAGCGTCCGCGCAACGCCCCGACCCGTACGGCGATCCTGGCCGCGCTGGCGACGTTCTACGCGCTGGCATGGACCGCCGGCGGCAACGACATCATCGCGATCAAGTTCGGCCTGAGTATCAACGAGATCACCTACTTCCTGCGCGGAGCGGTGTTCGTCGGGCCGGTGCTGGCGTTCATCATCGCGCGTCGCTGGTGCATCTCGCTGCAGCGTCACGACCAGGAGAAGCTCCTGCACGGCTACGAGTCGGGCGTGCTGGTCCGCTCCCCCGCCGGTGGCTACGCCGAGAAGCACCTGCCGCTGCCCCTCGCCAAGGCCTACGCCCTCACCGCGCGTGAGACCGAGACCTACATGACCGAGGAGCAGATGGCCGAGTCGGCGGCGAACTACAAGGGCCGGTTCCCGAAGCTCCGCGCTCGCCTCCAGCGTGCGTACTTCGCGCACACCGTGCCGAACGTGACCGTCGAGGAGCTCCACGAGGCCCAGCACCACGCTGAGCACGAGCTCCACGAGATGGAGGCACAGATCGCGGCCGGTCCCAACCGCCACGGTCCCACGCAGGGTCACTGACCTCTCGGCGCGGACGGCCCGCTCCCCCACCGGGGAGCGGGCCGTCGGACATTTGATGGCGGGTCACTCAGGCGTGGCCTCCTTCATCTGCGTGGGCCACGTCAGCCAGGCGACGAGCAGCGCTGCGATCACGAAGAACCAGTAGTTCGTGAATCCCTGCTTCGACAAGGTGACCGAGACGGCCACGACCACGGCGAGCGCCGCAGAGAAGCCCGCAGGATGCCTGGGCCCACGCCAAGCGAGCAAGCCGGCGAGTCCCAACCCCGCCACGAGCGGAATCACCCCGTAGGCCGCGGATGGGGGCCATCCGAGGTGCTCCACCGACCAGATCAGCAGTCCTGGGCACTCCGGACGGAGCTGTTGGAGGAATTGGAAGGTCACGACGCTGTGCCAGAAATCGTGAGGGTGCCACAGCGCGAATGGGACCAGTCCGACGAACCCGGACGCCGCAGTCACACCCATCTCCCGCCAGCGCGGCGCCGACCGGCGGTCGGCCCAGAGCAGAAGGAACACCAGCGGCGCCGCAACCACGAAATACTGCTTTGAGACCAGCAGGAGCCCGAGCCAGACAGGCGCCCAGCGCGACCCGCGTCGAAAGCCCACGACGGCAAGGACCAGGAGAAGGACCGAGATCGGCTCGGTCCAGCTGTTCGCGAACACCGCCAGCATCCCCGGAGCGAGTGTCAGAAGAGCGGCTCGAGAGTCCTCGACCCGTCGGCCCGCTATCACCACGGCCAGGCCCATAGCCAGGACACCCGTGAGCCGCACGCTGCCCAAGAGGTAGCCGAACGTCGTCGCCAGGAGGACAACGGGGGGATAGGCGAACCCGGCATCCACGACACGACCGTCAAGCAGGCTCGGAGGGAAGAACCGTGCGTTGTCTGCGGGCCGGTACGGGCTGAGCACGTGCACTGCGTACGCATCGTGCCCGTGCAGAAGCGCATGGGCGCCGCTGTCCAGGAACGAGATCACATCGACCACGATGTCCGTCGAGAGCCCAAGCGCGGCTTGGGACAGGAACACGGCCGCCGCGGCGTACCAAGCCACACGCGGCGCGTCAGCGATGACGGCCAGGCACACCACGAACGCTGCACCGGCATCGGTGATCACCAGCGCCACTACGGCCCAGTGACTCAGATGCGACTCGAGCGCAAGCGCCGACACAGCGCCGAGCGCCGTACCGACGAAGAGGAAGGCCGCAATCACGACCCTGCTCATGGAGCCGTCCGGTGACCCCCAGGGCGCACGGTCCCGCTGAATCAGCGCGATAGCCAGGACGGCTACAGCCGCAACCTGACCGACCGTCGCCACATCGCGGGTCAACTCCGTCGACGCAGCCGCGTTGAACGGGAGGAGAATGCTCGGGCTCAGCAGGACCAGGCCCCACACCACGGCTGCCTGAGTGGAGAGGCGGACCCGCCGTGGTGGTGGTTCGGCGCTGGCCGCCCTGCCATGCTCGGTGGAGGTCAGAGCGTGCCACACGCAGGCGAGGATAACGGCCATGACCTTGAAGCGCAGGACTTCGGCGTCCGCGCCGGGCCTGCCGCGCCGAGCCACGACGACGATCGGGGCCGTCCCAGGTGGGACGACCCCGATCGGTCAGGCTGTACGACGAGCGCTCAGTGAGCGTGCTCGCCGCGGTAGTACTCGAAGACCAGCCCGCTGAGCGACAGGGCACCGAGGACGATGCCGATGATCATCAGCCACCAGGCGGTCATCGCGACGGCGAACACGATCACGCCGAGGCACAGGCCGCACCACATCGGCCACCAGGAGTACGGCGGGAAGAAGCCGAGCTCGCCGGCGCCCTCCGCGATCTCACCCTCCTTGCGGTCCTCCGGGCGGGCGTCCATCCGCCGGGCGTGGAAGCCCAGGTAGAGGGTGATCATGGCCATCAGGAAGGTGGTCATGGTCAGGGCCGCGGTGCCGGTCCAGTCACCGCAGTGGACCTGGCCACCGCAGTGGGTGCCGGCCTCGGTGACCAGCCAGTAGGCCGGCGTGACCAGGATCAGGAAGATCGTGGTGATGCCGAAGATCCAAGCCTCGATCTTCATCAGGCGTCTCCGTCCTTGGTCGTGCCGTCGCCTTCGGGCTCGTCGATGAGCTCACCGAGGTCGTCGTCCATCTCGATGGCAGCGATCTCGGGGTGGTGGAGGTCGAACGCGGGCGACTCCGAGCGGATGCGCGGCAGGCTGTGGAAGTTGTGTCGCGGCGGCGGGCAGCTCGTGGCCCACTCCAGCGACCGGCCCCAGCCCCACGGGTCGTCGGTGTTGACGAACGGCGCCCGCTTGCTGGTGATGTAGACGTTGTAGAAGAACGGCAGGAACGAGCTGGCGAGGATGAACGCGCCGATCGTCGACACCTGGTTGAGCGTGGTGAACCCGTCACTCGGCAGGTAGTCGGCGTAGCGACGCGGCATGCCCTCGATGCCCAGCCAGTGCTGCACCAGGAACGTCGTGTGGAAGCCGATGAACAGCAGCCAGAAGTGGATCTTGCCGAGCCGCTCGTTGAGCATCTTCCCGGTGAGCTTCGGCCACCAGAAGTAGTAGCCGGCGAACATCGCGAACACGACCGTGCCGAACACCGTGTAGTGGAAGTGCGCCACCACGAAGTAGGAGTCCGAGACGTGGAAGTCCAGCGGCGGGCTGGCCAGGATGATGCCGGTCAGGCCACCGAAGAGGAACGTCGTGAGGAAGCCGATCGACCAGAGCATGGGTGTGTCCATGCGCACTGATCCGCCCCACATCGTGCCGATCCAGTTGAAGAACTTCACGCCTGTCGGTACGGCGATGAGGAAGGTCATTCCGGAGAAGAACGGAAGGTTGACCGCGCCGGTGACGAACATGTGGTGCGCCCACACCGCCACGGACAGGATCGCGATGCCGAGCGTCGCGGCCACCAGGCCGACGTACCCGAAGATCGGCTTGCGGCTGAAGACCGGCAGCACCTCGGAGATGATCCCGAAGAACGGCAGGGCGATGATGTACACCTCTGGGTGGCCGAAGAACCAGAACAGGTGCTGCCACAGGATGGCGCCACCGTGCGAGGTGTCGAAGACGTGCGCGCCTAGCTGGCGGTCGGCCTCGAGCGAGAGCAGCGCGCCGGCGAGGATCGGGAACGCCACCAGGACCAGGATCGCGGTGATCAGCACGGTCCACACGAAGATCGGCATCCGGAACATGGTCATGCCGGGTGCGCGCATGCAGATGATCGTGGTGATGAAGTTGACCGCGCCGAGGATGGTGCCGAGACCGGCCATCCACAGACCCATGATCCACAGGTCACCGCCCGCGCCCGGACTGTTGACCGAGTTCGACAGCGGTGTGTAGGCGAACCAGCCGAACGACGCCGCACCCTGCGGGGTGAAGAAGCCGGAGCCCGCGATGATGCCGCCGAGCAGGTACAGCCAGTAGCTGAACATGTTCAGGCGCGGGAACGCAACGTCGGGAGCTCCGATCTGCAGCGGCATGACCGCGTTGCCGAAGCCGAAGAACAGCGGCGTCGCGAACAGCAGCAGCATGATCGTGCCGTGCATGGTGAACAGCTGGTTGTAGAGGTCCTCGTTCACGATCTGCTCACCCGGGTAGGCGAGCTCGGAACGGATGACCAGCGCCATGATGCCGGCCAGGACGAACCAGACCATGGCGGTGATGAAGTACAGGTTGCCGATCAGCTTGTGGTCGGTCGTCGTCAGCGCGCGGACCAGCAGCTTGCCCAGCTGCTTGCGCTCCGTGGTCTCCGCGGAGCGCGCGGCGGTGGCGGTCATGGGTTGCACCTCTCGACTTCACTCGAATGCGCATCCGTCTTGCTGGCCTCGGAGTCGGCGTCAGCCTTCTTCTCCTCGGGGTCGGTCGCATTCAGGTACGGCTGGTTGGCGTAGGCCCCGCCGAGGACCGGGCAGTCGGTGACGTTGGCGGGGTCCTTGGCCAGCGTGGCCAGGTAGGAGACGTAGTCGCTCCACGTGACCACCTTGACGTTGAAGAGCATCCGCGAGTGGTAGGTACCGCAGAGCTCGTAGCACTTGCCGTCGAACGTCCCGGTGGAGATCGGGGTGACCTGGAAGGAGTTGTTCTCGCCGGGCACGACGTCCATGCGCATGCCGAACGCCGGCACACCGAAGTCGTGGATGACGTCGGGGCTGTGCAGCTTGAACAGCACCGTCTTGTGCTCGGGGATCACCAGGGTGGGGATGTCCTCACCGGTGCCGGACACGAAGACGTTCTTGCCCTTCTTCGGCCCGTTCACGACGGTCTGGTTGAACGTCCACTCCCACTTCTGGCCGACGACGTTCACGGTGACGTCGGGGTGCGCGCTCTCCTGGAGGGCGAAGTTCTGCACGCGCACGGTGTGGGCGAAGAACACCACGACCATGATGATCGGGAAGATCGTGTAGAAGATCTCGATCGGCAGGTTGTAGCGGGTCTGGACCGGAACCTCGTCGTCGCTGCGACGGCGGAACCAGAACGCGGCGCCGAGGATCAGGCCCCACGTCACCACACCGGTGACCAGGGCCGCGATCCATGCGCCCTGCCACAGCGAGAGGATCTGCTCGCCCGTGGTGGTCCGCATGACCGGCATGCCGAATCGTTCCCACTGGTTGTTGGTCGCACAACCACTCAGGCTGAGCGCCAGTACGGCGAAGCCGGCGAGCGGGATCACGCGACGAAGTCGCCGACGGGGAACCCGCGTGCGCTCGGGGTGCTTCAAGCCCACGAACGAGCCTTCCTCTCGAGGGTCAGAACGTACAGAGACTATCGGAATCGTCGCCCGGGCTGCGGGGTGGGTCTGGTTTCGATTCGTCCCGCGCCGCAGGGCCTACGCTCGAGGCGTGCAGAGCCCAGGCGATCGGGAAGGCGCCGCCGAATCCGGCCCCGAACCTCCGGTTTCGCGCGCCTATCTCGACAGCTCCTCGACCGAGCCGCTGCACCCAGCGGCCCGCGAGACGCTGCTGGCCGCCCTCGATCGCGGGTACGCCGACCCGCGCCGGCTCCACCACGAGGGCCGGGACGCGCGCCTGCTGCTGGACAACGCGCGCGCGGTCGTCGCCGACTGCCTCGGGGTGCGTCCCCGCGAGGTCGGCTTCACCGCCTCGGGCACCGACGCGGTGCACCGCGGCCTGCTCGGCCTGACGACCGATCCCGACAGCAGCGGCATCGTCCACTCCGCGGTCGAGCACTCCTCGGTCCTCCACGCCGTGCAGTGGCGCGACTCGCCCGCGCACGGCCGGATCCCCGTCGACACCCTCGGCCGGGTCGACCCCTACGCCGTCGAGCAGGCCGCCTGGGCCGACGGGGTGGGCGCGATCGCGGTCCAGACCGCCAACCAGGAGGTCGGCACACTCCAGCCGGTCGACGACATCGACCCGCCGCCGACCGTGGCGCTCTTCGTCGACGCGGCCGCGGCCGCGGGGAGGGTCCCCCTCCCCCGCCGGTGGGACGTGCTGGCGGCCTCGGCCCACAAGTGGGGCGGGCCGGCGGGGGTCGGCGTACTGGCCGTGCGGGGTGGCTCCTGGTCCACGCCGTTCCCCGGCGAGCACGACGGCCTCGACGCGCCGGGCTTCGCGAACGTGCCGGGGGCGCTGGCGTCCGCGGCGGCCCTGCAGGCCGTGCTGGCCGAGCAGGAGGCGGTCGCCGACCGGCAGTTCCGCCAGGTCGAGCGGATCCGGCGCGCGCTGGCAGCCCTGCCCGACACGGAGGTCCTCGGCGACCCCGTCGACCGGCTGCCGCACCTCGTGACGTTCTCCTGCCTCTACGTCTCCGGCGACGAGCTGGTGACCGGCCTCGACCGACGCGGCTTCGCGGTCGCGAGCGGCTCGGCCTGCACGGCCTCGACGCTCGAGCCGAGCCACGTGCTCGCCGCGATGGGCGCGCTCACCCACGGCAACGTGCGCGTCTCGGTCTCGCGCGACACCACCGAGGACGAGGTCGACCGGCTCTGCGCGGCGATCACCGAGGTGGTCACCGAGGTCCGCAGGAGCGTGGGCCTGTGAGGAAGCGGCGTGGCCGCCTCGGCGCGCAGGATGACGGCGGCCTGCGCCCCGAGGCCACGCCCGACCGAACGAAGCTGGTGGGCCTGTGAGCGCGAGGATCGAGGTCGACTGCCGCGACCAGCCGTGCCCCCGGCCGATCATCGAGCTCGCGAAGGCGTTCGGCGAGCTGCCCGTCGGCGGCGAGGTCGCAGTCGTGGCCCGCGACCCGGCCGCGCGCTACGACGTACCGGCCTGGTGCCGCATGCGCGGCCAGGAGTACGTCGGAGAGGGGGTCACCGACACCGGCGACCCCCTCTACGTCGTGCGCAGGACCAGCTGAGCGCCTACTTGACGTGGTTGCCGATCTCGTCGGCCGCCTCGTCGCCGTACGACTCGCGGACGCGGGCCACGAACTCCGCCGGGGTGAAGGTGTACTCCTGGGTGCCGACCGTCTCGACGACGTACGCCGCCAGCACGCAGCCGACCTGGCACGCGCGCTCGCGGGACAGGCCCCACTGCAGGGCGGCCAGGAAGCCGGACCGGAACGCGTCGCCGACGCCAGTGGGCTCGATCGCCTCGACGTTCTTGGCCGCGGGGATCTCGAGGTGGAACCCGTCCTTGTCGGTGACCCTGACGCCGTCCTTGCCGAGCGTCGTGACCTGGAAGCCGACCTTGGCGAGCACCTCGTCGGCGCTCCAGCCGGTCTTCTTCTCGATGACGTGCGACTCGTACTCGTTGGAGAACAGGATCGCGGCGCCGTCGATGAGGTCGCGGATGAGGTCGCCCTCGGCGAACGCGAGCTGCTGGGAGCAGTCGGCGATGAAGGCGTAGCCGCGCTGGCGGCACTCCTGGGTGTGGCGCAGCATGCCGTCGGGGTCGTCCGCCCCGACCAGGACGTACGACGGCTCGCCGACGCGGGCCGCGATCGGCGCGAGCTCGATCAGGCGGGCCTCGCTCATCGCGCCCGGGTAGAACGACGCGAACTGCGCCATCGAGGAGTCGGTGGTGCACACGAAGCGGGCGGTGTGCCGCTCCTCGGAGACCCGCACGGAGTCGCAGTCGACGCCGTGGCGCTCGAGCCAGGAGCGGTAGTCGTGGAAGTCCTCGCCGACGGCACCGACCAGCACCGGGCGCAGGCCGAGCCGGGCCAGGCCGAAGGACATGTTCGCCGCGACGCCGCCCCGGCGTACCTCGAGGTCGTCGACGAGGAAGGACACCGAGAGCTTGTCCAGCTGGTCGGCGACCAGGGAGTCGGCGAACCTGCCGCCGAAGGTCATCAGGTGGTCGGTCGCGATCGAGCCGGCGATGAGCAGCGGGCCGTTGGGAGCAGTCACGCGCCGCACCTTACCGACGACCTTGCGAAACTACTGATCGGTACGCCTGGGTCTACCTCGGAGTAACCCCTAGCGTCGAAGTCATGACGCCGTACGAGGAGATCGACAGCCCCGCCGACATGCGGGCCGACTGCGAAGCCGTGACCCGTCGTCTCGACGTGGCCGCGTCGAAGGCGGTCCGCCCTGCCCCGAGCATCCACTACGACGAGTTCCCCCAGGACCTGCCGAAGCCCGGCATCCAGGTCTCCGAGGCCGCCCAGCGCCTCGCCGCCGCGATCTTCGAGTAAGCGAGGCGTCACTTTTCAACCCTCGAGACGTCAGAAACGCACCGACCGCACATCCAGAGGGTGTGCGGTCGGTGCGTTTCTGACGTCTCGAGGGTTGAAAAGTGACGCCTCGCTCAGTGGAAGGAGTCTCCACACGCGCAGGAGCCCGTGGCGTTCGGGTTGTCGATCGTGAAGCCCTGCTTCTCGATGGTGTCGACGAAGTCGATGACGGCACCGTTGAGGTAGGGGACGCTCATCCGGTCGACGACGACGGACACGCCGTCGAAGTCGGCGACAACGTCACCGTCGAGGGTGCGCTCGTCGAAGAACAGCTGGTAGCGCAGGCCGCTGCAGCCACCCGGCTGCACCGAGATGCGCAGGGCGAGGTCGTCCCGACCCTCCTGCTCGAGGAGGCTCTTGACCTTGGTCGCGGCGACGGGGCTCAGGTTGATCTGGTCCTCACGCCGGTCGGTCATCACCGGGGCGGCAACCGTCTGGGTCGCACCCGCAGTGGTCGCGGGGGTCTCGGTGGTCGCGCCGTGGCCGTGGCCGCAGCCGCATCCGTCGCTCATGGTGACTCCATCTCGTCGAGCAGAACAGTTCCAACTACGTCCAATGCTCGCACACGGGCGGCTATTCCCCGAGCCGAACCGAGATCATGCAGTGGCCGTGTCACTGGTCCCAGACGAGGACCGGCTTGACCACCTTCCCGGAGGCGCTGTCGGCGACGGCGCGGTCGACGTCCTCGAACGGGTACGTCGTGACCAGGTCGTCGACGTCGAACGAGCCTCTCGCGCGGCGGGCGATCAGCTCCGGGATCATCGTCAGCGGATCGGCCTCGCCCTCGATCGAGGAGCGCACGACCTTGCCCGCCTGGAGCAGGTCGATCGCGTCGATCGTGTACTCCGGCGCGCCGAGCCCGAGCGCGACGAGGGTGCCCCGCGGCCGCAGCGAGTGCTGGGCCTGCAGCACCACCGGCGGCAGTGCCGTGGTGTCGATCGCGTACGCCGCCCCGCCGCCGGTCGCCTCCTTGACCCGGTCCTCGACGGCGGCGCTGCCGTCGGTCGGGTCGAGCGCGACGGCGCCGTACCTCTCGGCGACGGCGCGGCGGGAGGCCACCGGATCGACCGCGACGACGGTCTCGATGCCGGCGCCGCACGCGGCGGCGATCGCGGCCAGCCCGACGGCACCCGCTCCGAAGACAGCCAGCGCCTCGCCCGGTCGCGGCTCACCGCCACCGAGCACGACGTTGAGCACGGTGCCAGCGCCGGTCTGGAACCCGCAGCCGAACGGCGCCAGCCGGGCGAGGTCGAGCGACTTGTCGACGACGACGCAGTTGTCGGCGTACGCCAGGGAGTGGCGGGCGAGGCTGGACTGGCCGAAGAAGCTGCCGAAAACGGTCTGGTCGCCGCGGCGCATGGTGGCCGAGCCGTCGGCGCGCATGCCCATGTAGTTGAGCAGCAGGGTCTGCTCGCAGTAGCCGACGTCGCCGGCGCGACACGGGCCGCACCGCCGGCACGACCGGAAGCTCATCACGACGTGGTCGCCGACCTCGATGCCCTCGACCGCGGGGCCGACGGCCTCGACGACTCCGGTGCCCTCGTGGCCCACGACGACCGGCAGCATCTCCTGGGGCAGCATCGTCGGGACGGTCAGGTCGGTGTGGCACAGACCGGTCGCGACGATCCGGACCAGGACCTCGTCCTCGCGCGGGTCGTCGAGCTCGACGTCGGACCAGACGAAGGGACCCCCGGGCGTCTCGACGAGGGCCGCTCGCGTCCTCACAGGTCGCGCTCCAGCCAGAAGTAGTAGAGCTCCGGGACCCCGAAGGCCGCCTCGAGCTTGCCGTTCATGATGCCCATCAACGTGTCGTCGTCGACCTTCTTGAAGTGGTCGAAGACCGGCATCTTGTCGTAGACCATCGTCGCGGTGACCTCGCCGCGGAAGCCGACCGCCCACAGCGACGCCTCGCCACCGCCGCCGGCCTCGAGGTTGGAGTAGAGCTCCCCGTCCTCGCCCCGGCAGACCAGCGGCCGGGCCGCGAGCGGCGAGTCGAAGCGCTTGCCGTGCCAGCGGATCTGGTCCAGGACCCTGCTGGCGAGGTGACCGGTCGCGAAGTCGCCGCCGAGCCACGGGCCCAGCACCTCCTCCACCGTGACGGTGTCGAGATCGGCCCAGAGGGCGTCGAGGTCGGCCGGGTCGGCGGCCTCGGCGGCGCGGAGCTCGTCGAAGCGGGTGCGGAGGTCTGCCATGGGGACAAACTAGAACACGTTCTGGTCCGGTGTCAGCGCCGGTCAGTGCGACCAGGTGCGGGCGACCCGCTCGGCGACCTCGGCCAGCACCTCGGCCGGCTGCGCCATCGCCCGCTCGGCGCCGGCGCTCTCGACCAGCGAGTACGCCGCGTCCATCCCGAGCGCGCGCATCTCCCGCGCCCCGACGTCGACGCGCCCGGCGAGGACCACGCAGGGCCGCAGCGCCTCGGCGGCCACCGCCGCGACACCGGCCGGGACCTTGCCCGCCCGGCTGCTGAAGTCGAACGATCCCTCGCCGGTCAGCACCACGTCGGCCCGCTCGGCGCGGGCGCGCAGCCCGGTCAGGTCGGCGACCAGGTCCATGCCCGACACGCGACGGGCGCCGAGCAGCATCAGGCCGAACCCGATCCCGCCGCCGGCACCGGCGCCGGGCTCGAGCGCGAGCCGGCGGTCGGTCAGCTCGGCGAACCGCTGCAGCGCACCGTCGACCCACGGCAGGTCGCCGTCGGCGATGCCCTTCTGCGGCCCGTAGATCTTCGCCGCGCCGTGCAGGCCCGCGAGCGGGCTGGTCACGTCGCTGGCCAGCACCAGCTCGACGTCCGCGAAGAGCTCCGGCGCGGCGCCGAGATCGACCCCGCGCAGGGATCGCAGCCCCTCCGGCCCGTCGTCGAGATCTCCCCCGTCGGCGTAGGCGCCGAGCGCGGCCAGCAGGCCGGCTCCGCCGTCGGTGGTCGAGGTGCCGCCGACGCCGACGACGATCCGGCGGGCGCCGGCCTCCAGCGCGTGCGCCAGGAGCACGCCGACCGCGTGGCTGCTGCGCCGCAACGGCTCGGAGTCGCCCGCCACGTCCAGACCGACGGCCTGGGCGCACTCGAGGTAGACGGTGTCCTCGACGCGCAGCAGGGTCGCCGGGAGGGCGTCGTACTGGACGTCCTGGTCGGGGAGGCTGGTGACGGCGGTGGCGAGCAGCTCGCCGCCGGTCGCGGCGGCCACGACGTCGACGAAGCCGGGTCCTCCGTCGGACATCGGCGCGAGGTCCATCTCGTCGTCCGGCGCGTGCCGGCGCCAGCCCTCGGCGATCGCCTCGGCGGCCTCGACCGCGGTGAGCGTGCCGGCGTACTTGTCCGGAGCGACGAGAACCCGCATGTCGCCAGCCTAGGAGCGTCCTATCGTGGGCCGCATGCTGATCCGTGCCATGACGGCCGAGGACGTGGCCGCGTGCGAGCGGGTCAGCGACGAGGCCTTCCACACCAGCGACGTGGCACTGCACCGGACCGGCGACCCGCCTCCCGCCCCGCGCACGCGTCAGCACTCCGCGCGCTGGATCGCGCGAACGCTGACGATGGTGCTGACCGATCCGGACGGCTGCGTGGTCGCCGAGGACGGCGAGGAGGTGGTCGGGGTCGCGACCGGCTTCCGCCGCGACGCGCTGTGGTGCCTGGCGACGTACGCCGTCCGGCCGGGCCTGCAGGACGGTGGGATCGGGCGCGCGCTGCTCGATGCCGCGCTCGTGCACGCCCGGCCGTGCGCGCGCTGGATGGTCTCGGCCTCGGCCGACCCGCGCGCGCTGCACCGCTACGAGGAGGCCGGCTTCGGGCTGCTGCCGCAGTCGATGTTCTTCGGCGCCGTCGACCGTGACCGCGTCCTGCCACCCGTCGGCCTGCGGCCGGGGCGCGACGAGGACCATCGCTGGATCGACGAGCTCGACTCCGCCATCCGCGGCGGCACGCATGCTCCCGACCGCGCCACGCTGGCGGTGAGCGGCAGTCTGGTCGTCGCCGAGGACCGCTCCGGATACGTGTACGCCGGGCCGGGCACCGTCGCGCTCCTCGCCGCCCGGGACCAGTCCACCGCCGAGTCCCTGCTGCGCGGCGCGCTCCTCGACGCCGAGCCGGGCTTCGAGCTCCACCACGTCAGCGCGGTCAACGGCTGGGCCCGCGACCTGGCGCTTCGGGCGGGGCTCGCCGAGTCGCCCCGAGGGTTCCTCGGCGTGCGCGGGATGGCGGCGCCCACGTCGTACGTGCACCACGGGGCGCTGCTGTAGCCGCGACGCCGAATCGGCGCTCCTACGGGCCCGCGAATAGGATTCGCGCATGAGCACCGTGGACCTCCCGCTGCTGCCGCTGGGCCCGGGCACCGACCCGCTGTCGGAGCGAGGTGTGGACTGCCCCGGCGACCTGCCGCCGGCCTCCGACCCCGACCTGGTGGCCCGCGCCCGTGCGGCGAAGGAGGCGCTGGGCGACCGGCTGTTCGTGCTCGGCCACCACTACCAGCGCGACGAGGTCATCGAGTTCGCCGACGTCACCGGCGACTCCTTCAAGCTCGCCCGCGACGCGGCCGCACGCCCGGAGGCTGAGTACATCGTGTTCTGCGGCGTGCACTTCATGGCCGAGTCGGCCGACATCCTGACCAACCCCGCGCAGCAGGTCGTGCTGCCCGACCTCGCGGCCGGCTGCTCGATGGCGGACATGGCGCGGATCCGCCAAGTCGAGAAGGCCTGGGATGCGCTCGCGGCGGCGGGCGTCCAGGACGTCGTCGTACC
>WQZX01000067.1 GCA_009780515.1 Nocardioidaceae bacterium
GCAGCAGGTCGTGCTGCCCGACCTCGCGGCCGGCTGCTCGATGGCGGACATGGCGCGGATCCGCCAAGTCGAGAAGGCCTGGGATGCGCTCGCGGCGGCGGGCGTCCAGGACGTCGTCGTACCGGTGACCTACATGAACTCCTCGGCCGCCATCAAGGCGTTCTGCGGCCGCAACGGCGGGGTCGTCTGCACCTCCTCCAACGCCGAGGTGGCTCTCGGCTGGGCCTTCGAGCAGAAGGGCGAGGACACCAAGGTCCTGTTCCTCCCCGACCAGCACCTCGGCCGCAACACGGCCGTGCTCAAGCTCGGCCACTCCCTCGACGACTGCGTGGTCTGGAACCCGCTCAAGCCCAACGGCGGGCTGACCGAGCAGCAGGTCCGCGACGCGAAGGTCATCCTGTGGCAGGGCCACTGCTCGGTCCACGGTCGCTTCTCCGCCGACGTGATCGACGAGCTGCGCGCCAAGATCGACGGGCTCAACGTCATCGTGCACCCCGAGTGCCAGCACGACGTCGTCCTCAAGGCCGACCTCGTCGGCTCGACCGAGTTCATCATCAAGACCATCGAGGAGGCGCCGGCCGGCTCCAGCTGGGCGATCGGCACCGAGCTCAACCTGGTCCAGCGGCTGAAGAACGCCCACCCGGACAAGAACATCGTCTTCCTCGACCGCAACGTCTGCTACTGCTCGACGATGAACCGGATCGACCTGCCCCACTTCGTGTGGGCGCTGGAGAACCTCGTCGCGGGCAACGTCGTCAACCGCATCGAGGTCGACCCCCGGACCGAGGCCGATGCCCTCGTCGCGCTGCAGCGCATGCTGGACCTCCCGGGCAGGACCCAGCGCGACTGAGCCGACCAGCCAGCACCCGGCGCAGCAGCGCGACCGAACCAGAACCGAGGTAGCAACCCAGATGTTCAAGCGGACCAAGTCCGAGCCGGAGACCGTCGCCGAGACGGCGGCCAAGGTGGGCGGCAAGGGGCGGCCCACGCCGACCCGCAAGGAGGCCGAGGCCGCGGCGAAGGCCCGCGCCAAGACCCCGCGCACCCGCAAGGAGATGGCCCAGCAGGAGCGCCGGCAGCGCGCCGACGCCACCCAGAAGCGGCGCGAGGCGATGCTCACCGGCGACGACCGTCACCTGCCTCTGCGCGACAAGGGTCCGGTCAAGCGGTTCGTGCGCGACTTCGTCGACGCGCGGTTCTCCATCGTGGAGATGCTGATCCCGCTGCTGGTCATCTCGCTGGTGCTCGGCTGGAGCGGCAAGTCCGCGCTCGTCTCGGCCAGCTCGATGGTCCTGATGATCACCGTGCTGTTCGTGATCATCGACCTGAGCATCGTGGTCTTCCGGCTGCGCCGTCAGCTCAAGAAGCGGTTCCCCGACCAGTCGCTGCGCGGCACCTCGTCGTACGCCGTGATGCGGTCGATGCAGATGAAGTTCATGCGCCTGCCGAAGTCGCGCGTGAAGGTCGGCCAGAAGCTGCCGGACGACTACTCGAAGTAGCCGCCGACAGCCCCCGGCCCATGGGTCGGCGGGTCAGCCCTTGATCCAGTCCGAGCGCCGGGGCGACTCGGTGTGCGAGGCGTCGGTCGTGACGATGCCGTCGACCGCCTCGTCGATGGCCTTGAGCACAGCCGGCTCGAGCGTCACACCGGCGGCCTTGACGTTCTCCGACACCTGCTCGGGGCGGCTGGCCCCGATGATCGCGGCCGAGACGTTGCCGTTCTGCAGGACCCAGGCCACGGCGAGCTGGGCCATGGTCAGGCCGAGGTCGTCGGCGATCGGCTTCAGGCCCTGCACCCGCTCGAGCACGTCGTCCTTCATCCAGCGCGAGATCATGTCGGCGCCGCCGTTGACGTCGGTGGCGCGCGAGCCCTCGGGCGGCTGCTGACCCGGGAGGTACTTGCCGGTCAGCACGCCCTGCGCGATCGGCGAGAACACGATCTGGCCGAGGCCGAGCTCACGGCAGGCCGGGTCTACCTCGGCCTCGATCACCCGGTTGAGGATGGAGTACTGCGGCTGGTTGGAGACCAGCGGGACGTGCAGCTCCTTGGCGAGCGCCGCCGCCTCGCGGATCTGCGAGGCCTTCCACTCCGAGACGCCGATGTAGAGCGCCTTGCCCGAGCGCACCACGTCGGCGAACGCCAGCATGGTCTCCTCCAAGGGCGTCTCGTAGTCGTAGCGGTGGGCCTGGTAGAGGTCGACGTAGTCGGTGCCGAGGCGCTTGAGGGAGCCGTTGATCGACTCGTGGATGTGCTTGCGCGAGAGGCCGTGGTCGTTGTGCTTGCCCGGGCCGGTCGGCCAGAAGACCTTGGTGAAGATCTCCAGGCTCTCGCGACGCTGGCCGGTCAGCGCGCGACCGAGCACGCTCTCCGCCGCCGTGTTGGCGTAGACGTCGGCGGTGTCGAAGGTGGTGATGCCCTCCTCCAGCGCCCGCTGCACGCAGGCGGTCGCGGCGTCCTCCTCGATCTGTGAGCCGTGGGTGAGCCAATTTCCGTAGGCGATGGCCGAGATCTTCAGGCCACTCGCACCGAGGTTGCGGATCTCCATGCCTCCGAGCCTATTGGTCGCACAACCCCCTCAAAAGGGTTCGGGTCCGGCTGACAGGATGGCCGGGTGAACGCCGTACCCGGTGCCGACGTGTCGGTCAGGATCGCCTGGCCGGCCGACGCCGGCGCCATCGCCGACCTCCAGCTCGACGGCTGGTACGCCGACGCGCTGGCCGCTCGCCTGACCGAGCACGGCCTGGCCCGGGACGACCTCGTCGAGGCAGTACGCCGGGGCCTCGCCCAGCCGCCCGAGGCGCGCGATCGCTGCCTGGTGGCCCTCGCCGGTGCGCGCGTCGTTGGCTACGCCTACACCGGACCCGCCACTGATCCCGACTGCGACCCCGCCGTCGACGGCGAGATCACCGAGCTGGTCGTCGGCGGCGCGGAGACCGGTCACGGCCACGGGTCGCGGCTGCTCCAGGCCTGCGCCGACACGCTCGCCGCCGACAGGTTCACCCGGGCGCTGCACTGGTTGCCGACGACCGACGACGCGACCCGGGCCTTCCTCGAGTCCGCCGGCTGGGCGCCCGACGGCGCCACCCGCGAGCTGGCCGACGAGCTGAGCGGCCGGCCGCTCAGGCAGGTCCGGCTGCACACCGCGCTGGCCTGAGGGCCGGCCCGCGCGCGTCGGCTCTTCAGTCCAGGTCGAGGAAGTGCTCCAGGCCGACCGTGAGGCCCGGGTTGGCCGCGATGTGGCGCAGCCCGGTCAGGACACCGGGGGTGAACGACGCGCGGTCGAGGGAGTCGTGGCGGATCGTCAGCGTCTCCCCCAGCCCGCCGAGGATGACCTCCTGGTGGGCCACGAGCCCGCGGATGCGCAGGCCGTGGACACGGATGCCGTCGACGTCCGCGCCGCGCGCGCCGTCGAGACCGGTCGACGTGGCGTCCGGGATCGGGCCGGCGCCGGCCTCGCGGCGGGCGGCCGCGATCAGCTCGGCGGTACGCCGGGCCGTGCCGCTCGGCGCGTCCGCCTTGGTCGGGTGGTGCAGCTCGACGACCTCGACGGACTCGAAGAGAGGAGCCGCCATCGCCGCGAAGCGCATCATCAGGATCGCGCCGATGGAGAAGTTGGGGGCGATCAGCACGCCGGTGCCGGGGCTGTCGGCCAGCCAGCCGCGCAGGGTGTCGAGGCGCTCCTCGTCGAAGCCGGTCGTGCCGACGACCGCGTGGATGCCGTTCTTGATGCAGAACTCGAGGTTGGGCATCACCACGTCGGGGTGGGTGAAGTCGACGATCGCCTCGGTGTCGCTCTCGACCAGCGACTCGATCGGGTCGCCCTGGTCGACGCCGACGGTGTAGGTGACGTCGTCGGCCTCCTCGACCGCCTTCACCACCTCGGAGCCGACCTTGCCGCGGGCGCCGATCACGCCGACACGTCGTACCTGCTGAGGCTGTGCGCTGCCGCTCGTCGTCACGACACCCAGCCTATCGACGGCGGCCTTCGCACCGCCGTACGGGCGCTTCTGGCAGGCTGACCCCCATGGCGGTTCAGACGATCCCGGCACGCATCCGGTGGGCGGTCGATTTCATGGACGTCCAGCACAACGACCACGTGCTCGAGATCGGCTGCGGCTCCGGCGCGGCCGCGGACCTGATCTGCCGTCGCCTCGAGGGCAAGGGCAAGATGTTCGCGATCGATCGGTCCGAGGCCGGCGTCGACCGCACCAAGCAGCGCTGCGCCCAGCACATCGAGGCCGGCCGGCTGACCGTCCGCCAGATCGACCTCGCCACCCTGCGCGTGCCGGTGAAGCGGCTGACGAAGGTGTTCGCCTTCGACGTCAACCTGTTCTGGGTGCGTGACTGCAGCGACGAGATCGCGCTGCTCCACGAGCGGGTTCTGCCCGGCGGCTCGGTGAACCTGTTCTTCAGCACCACCCGCGCCGAGGACGTCCCCGAGATCCTCAAGAACGCCTCCGCCGCCCTCCGCGAGGGCGGCTTCCGCGTCTACATCGTCGACAGCAAGGACCCCGCCGTCATCGGCATCATCGGGCGCCGCTGAGGGCCGGCACGCCACGCGGGGTGCGGGTGGGGCGCGCTGGCGGGTGGTGCTGTAACACGTCGTTGACCGACCTCCTACGTCATTCGCTGCTCTTGTACGCCGCCGCAACGATCTCCTACAGCGGCAGATGACCGACCAGGCCACCGAACAACGTGTTACAGCGGCAGACGACCGACCAGGCCACCGAACAACGTGTTACAAGGCCCCACCCGCCCGCCGGCTGATCGATCAACTCATGCCGCCGTCCATCGCCAGCACGGCGCCGCTGACCATCCGGGCGGCGGGTGAGGCGAGGTAGGCGATGGCCTGGGCCGCCTCGTGGGGGCTGATCGCCGCACCGGGCAGCAGGGAGAGCAGGCGGTCGGCGAGGCGGGCGTCCACGTCGGCGGGGAAGTTCTCCGCCACGCCGGCGACCAGCGGGGTGTCGACGGTGCCGGGGCAGAGCGCGTTGACCCGGATGCCGGCGTTCGAGAGCTCCACGGCCAGGGCCTTCGTCAGCATGGTCAGACCGCCCTTGGCCGCGGAGTACGCCGCCGAGTACGGCTGCCCGACGTTGCCGGCGACCGAGGAGACGTTCACGACGACGCCACGGGCCGCCCGCAGCAGCGGCAGCGCCGCCTGGATCATCAGGAACGGGCCCTTGAGGTCGACGGCGAGCACCCGGTCGAGCTCGGCCTCGGCGACGTGCTCGAAGTGGCCGAACTGCACGATCCCGGCCACGTTGGCGAGCACGTCGATCCGGTCGTGCCCGGCCGCGACGGCGGCCATCGCCTCCTCGACCGACGACTTCGAAGACACGTCGCAGCGCAGGGCGGTCACCCCGTCGGGCATCGTTTCGGCGACGTCGAGCGCGAAGACGGCGTCCCCGGCGTCGCGGAACAGCTCGGCGGTCGCATGGCCGATCCCCGACGCCGCACCGGTGACGACGACGACCCGGCTCACTTCCGCTCCCCCGCCTCGGCGAGCGCGCCGCCGAGGTGCTGCGACAGGTCGCCGGCGCGGCCCATCGTGATGCGGCGCTCCGCGAACCGCCACCCGACAGGCCCGTCGGTGCGGGCGAAGGTATCGACGTAGGAGCCCGTCACGATCGGCTGCAGCGGCAGCGAGTCGGTCGCCTGCAGCACGACGTACGACGACAGCGCCCGGATCGTGTCCTCGTCGAGCGGCTCGAGCACGGTGTTGGCGACGACGTGCTGCGTCATCGGGGTGCCGTCGGCGTGGCGGCGGGTGGTGTCGGCGTACAGCCGCGCGACCTGGTCGGCGCCGGCGGCGACCACGGAGCCGTCCTCGGTGCACACCGTGGCGGCGGCGAAGAGCCGGCCGACGGCGGCGAAGTCACCCGCGTCGATCAGCCGGCAGTAGAGGCCGAGCAGGTTGCGGATGAGGTCGCCGTCGCTGAGCATGGCCGGACGGTACTCCTCGAAGAAGAACTCGTTCTAGTGGCGTGGCTACGGGCCGACGACCGCGAGCAGCTCGGGACGGACGAAGACCTCGGCGGCGACCCGCGCGCAGTCGTCCAGCGTGACCGCGTCGACGCGGGCGATCACCTCGTCGATGCCCAGCACGCTCGTGTGCGTCAGCTCGCCCTTGCCGAGCCGCATCATCCGCGCGCCGGCGTCCTCGAGGCCGAGCACGAGACCGCCGGTCAGCTGCCCCTTGCCGCGCCGCAGCTCGTCGGCGTCGATCCCGTCGGCGGCCAGCCGCACGAGCTCCGAGCGCACCACCGACAGCGCCTCGTCGGCGCGACCGGGCAGGCAGCCGAGACCGACGCCCACCAGGCCGGAGTCGGCGTAGTGGCCGGTGAAGGAGTAGACCGAGTAGGCCAGCCCCCGCCGCTCGCGGATCTCCTGGAACAGCCGGCTCGACGTACCTCCGCCGAGTGCGGTGGTCACCACGCCGAGCGCGAACCGGTCCGGGTCGTCGCGCGCCGGACCCTCGGACCCGAGCACCATGTTGACCTGCTCGAAGGGCCGCGAGACCCGGGCCTCCCCGGCCCGGACGCGCGGCCGCGGACCGCCCGCGCGCGGCTCCGTCGGAGGCGCCTCCCCCGCCAGGAAGTCGTTGCGCTCGAACGCCTTGCGCACCAGCCGTACGACGCTGTCGTGGTCGACCGCGCCCGCGGCCGAGATCACCATGTTGGCCGGTGTGTAGTGCCGCCGCCAGAACCGCTTGATGCGTTCGCGGGGCATGTCCTGGATCGACTGCTCGGTGCCGGCGATCGAGCGCCCCAGCGGGCTCTCGGCGCCCCAGGCGAGCTCGGCGAACAGGTTGTGCACCACGTCGTCGGGATCGTCCTCGTGCATCGCGATCTCGTCGAGGATGACGTCGCGCTCGGCGTCGACGTCGTGCGAGGTGATCCTCGAGTCGGTGATCATGTCGCCGAGCACGTCGACCGCGAGCGGGAGGTCCTCGCCGAGCACGCGGGCGTGGAAGCAGGTGTACTCCTTCGCGGTGAAGGCGTTGAACTCGCCGCCGACCGCGTCGAGCGCGATCGAGATGTCCAGCGCACTGCGCTCGCGGGTGCCCTTGAACAGCACGTGCTCGAGGAAGTGCGAGGCGCCATGGGTCGTCGCCCGCTCGTCGCGCGAGCCGACGCCGACCCACACGCCCACGGCCGCCGACCGGGCACCGGCCATCTGCTCGGTGATGATCCGGAGGCCTGACGGCAGCTGGGTCCGTCGTACCTGCGAGGTGACCTGGCCGCCCGCGTCGCGCACGGTCTCGAGGGTCCGTGTGGACGCACGCGCGGCCAGGACTGGGAAGGCCGACGGCCGGCCAGCGAGTCGCTGGCCGGCCGTCGCCTGGTGGAGCCGGGTGCTCACTCCTCCTCGGCGTCCTCGACGTCCGCGGCGCTCGGCGCCGCGACCGGCTCGGTCTCCTCGACGTCGGCATCGCCGACGACCGGGATGAGCGAGAGCTTGCCGCGGTCGTCGATCTCGGCGATCTCGACCTGGAGCTTCTGGCCCACCGAGACGACGTCCTCGACGTTCTCGACCCGCTTGCCACCGGCGAGGGAGCGCAGCTTGCTGATGTGCAGCAGGCCGTCCTTGCCGGGCAGCAGCGAGATGAACGCGCCGAAGTTGGTCGTCTTGACGACGGTACCGAGGTAGCGCTCGCCGATCTCGGGCATCGTCGGGTTGGCGATCGCGTTGACGGCCTGACGCGCGGCCTCGGCGGCCTCGCCGTTGGTCGCACCGATGTAGACCGTGCCGTCGTCCTCGATGGACAGCGTCGCGCCGGTGTCGTCCTGGATCTGGTTGATCACCTTGCCCTTCGGGCCGATGACCTCGCCGATCTTGTCCACGGGCACCTTGACGGTGATGATCCGCGGTGCGTGGATCGACATCTCCTCGGGAGCGTCGATGGCCTCGGCCATGACCTCGAGGATGGTCAGGCGCGCCTCGCGGGCCTGGGTCAGCGCACCGGCCAGCACCTCGGCCGGGATGCCGTCGAGCTTGGTGTCGAGCTGGAGCGCGGTCACGAACTCCTTGGTACCGGCGACCTTGAAGTCCATGTCGCCGTAGGCGTCCTCGGCGCCGAGGATGTCGGTCAGCGCGACGTACTTGGTCTCGCCGTCGACCTCACCGGAGATCAGGCCCATCGCGATGCCGGCGACGGCGGCCTTGATCGGCACACCGGCCTGGAGCAGCGCCAGGGTGGACGCGCAGACCGAGCCCATCGAGGTCGAGCCGTTGGAGCCCATGGCCTCGGAGAGCTGGCGGATGGCGTACGGGAACTCCTCGCGGGACGGGAGCACCGGCAGGAGCGCGCGGCGGGCGAGCGCTCCGTGGCCGACCTCGCGACGCTTCGGGGAGCCGACCCGGCCGGTCTCACCGGTGGAGAACGGCGGGAAGACGTACTTGTGCATGTAGCGGCGCGACGTCTCCGGGGAGAGCGTGTCGAGCTGCTGCTCCATCTTCAGCATGTCCAGGGTGGTGACGCCCAGGATCTGGGTCTCGCCACGCTCGAACAGCGAGGAGCCGTGGACGCGCGGGACGACGCCGACCTCGGCGTGCAGCGGGCGGATGTCCGCCAGGCCGCGGCCGTCGATGCGGACCTTGTCGCGCAGGACCTGGGTGCGGATGGCGCTCTTGGTGACGGCCTTGTACGCCGCACCGATCTCACCCTCGCGACCCTCGAACTGGTCGGCGAGCTTCTCGAGCAGGGCCTGCTTGATGCGGTCGCCCTCCTCGTCGCGCTCCTGCTTGGAGAGGACCTTCTCGCGCTTGCCGCCGACGCTGTAGAGCTCGGCGACGTCGGTGCCGACGGCGGCCTGGACCGCGTCGTACACGTCGTCCTGGAAGTCCAGGAAGATCGGGAAGTCCTGGACGGGCTTCGCGGCCTGCTTGGCCAGCTCGCCCTGCGCCTCGCAGAGCTGCTTGATGAACGGCTTGGCCGCGTCGAGGCCGCTGGCGACGATCTCCTCGGTCGGGGCCTGCTTGCCCTGCTTGGTGACGAGGTCCCACGACTGCTCGGTGGCCTCGGCCTCGACCATCATGATCGCGACGTCACCGGTCTCGGTGACACGACCGGCGACGACCATGTCGAAGACGGCGTCCTCGAGCTGGCTGTGCGACGGGAAGGCGACCCACTGGTCGTCGATCAGGGCCACGCGGGTGGCGCCGACCGGGCCGCTGAACGGCAGGCCGGACAGCTGGGTCGACATCGACGCGGCGTTGATCGCGAGCACGTCGTAGGGAGCGTCGGGGTTGAGCGCCATCACGGTGATGACGACCTGGACCTCGTTGCGCAGACCCTTCTTGAAGGTCGGGCGCAGCGGACGGTCGATGAGGCGGCAGGTGAGGATCGCGTCCTCGCCCGGGCGACCCTCGCTGCGGAAGAACGAGCCGGGGATCTTGCCCGCGGCGTACATCCGCTCCTCGACGTCGATGGTCAGCGGGAAGAAGTCGAAGTGGTCCTTCGGGTGCTTTCCGGCCGTGGTGGCCGAGAGGAGCATGGTGTCGTCGTCGAGGTAGGCGGTCACCGAGCCGGCGGCCTGCCGGGCCAGCAGCCCGGTCTCGAACTTGACGGTGCGGGTGCCGAACTTGCCGTTGTCGATCACGGTCTCTACGGCGGAGATGACGGGTTCAGTCAAGATGTTCTCTTATTCGTACGACGCGGAGCACGCTGCTCCGCAAGGAATGGGACTTGTCTCGCCGGCCAGCCTATCGACCGCAGCCCGAAATGCGAGAACGGACAGCCCTGAGGGCTGTCCGTTCACCACGTTATTTCGTTGTCCGACGCGTGCGGCTCCAAGGCGCAGGCCCGAAGGCGGCCTTAGAGCGGAGCAGGCCGTCGAGGGCCTGCAACGCCGGAGACGCTCCGTCGGACAACGAAATCAGCGGCGGAGGCCGAGACGCTCGACGATCGAGCGGTAGCGCTCGATGTCGGTCTTCTTCAGGTAGTTGAGGAGACGACGGCGCTGGCCGACCAGGAGCAGCAGGCCGCGCCGGCTGTGGTGGTCGTGCTTGTGCTGCTTGAGGTGCTCGGTCAGGTGACCGATGCGGTGGCTCAGCAGCGCGATCTGCACCTCCGGCGAACCGGTGTCGCCCTCGACCGTGGCGTACTCAGCGATGATCTTCTTCTTGGTCTCAGCGTCGGTACCGACTGCCATGGGACGTGTCCTTCCGGTTCGTTGCGCGGTGCCCCAGCCAGGAATCCTGGAGCGCTCTTTGTCCGCGGCCGTTCTGACGGCGTACGTCGCCCGTCCGGGCAACCTGAGGAGGCTACCAAGGCGGCGACGGCGGCACCGAATCCGCACTGACGGGCGACGTGACCCACGACTCGCGGCCCGACCGGCAATTCAGTTGCGGCGTACAACCAATCTGCGGGACAATCCTGTCGTGGCCTCCCCTTCCATCGCCCCGCTGCGCTTCGCCCGGCTCCTGGGCCTGCTCAGCGTGGTCACCTACAACTGGTGGGTGGGCGCGGCCCTCGCCGGCCTGGTGACGAGTCCGGACGGGATGTTCAGCGACCTCGAGGCGACCGGCGTGCGGCACGCCCACATCTTCGAGCGGCTCGACATCGCCTCCGGCATCCTGGTCTGCGTCGGGCTGCTCATCCTCCGTGCCCCCGCCGATCACGACCGACGCCGCGAGTGGTGGCTGCTGATCGCGTTCGGGCTGTCCGGCATCATCGGTGGGCTGTTCCCCTACGCCTGCCCGGAGGGCAAGAACGACCTCTGCCGCGACGCCGAGTGGCACTTCGAGCTGCCCCTCCACCACTACATCCACATGGTCTCGGGCATCTTCGAGTTCGCGTTCGCGACGATCGCGATCATCTGCATGTGGCGGCGCCTCCGTGCCGCCGCGGAGAGCGCCTGGCGGCGCACCGGCGAGCTGCTCGCGCTGGGTCTGGTCGTCGGCTACCCCGCCCTCGCGCTCTCCTACCTGACCGACCGCTGGGACGCGCCGGTCGAGGCGTTCTTCTTCGTCCTCTTCGCCGTGCTGGTCGGCGCGGCGTTCCTCGAGCCGCGCGAGCAGGATCAGCCGAGGACCGAGCGCGCCCGGTCGACGTCCTCGCCCATCGCCGCGAGCAGCTCCTCGACCGAGTCGAACCGCAGCATGCCGCGCAAGCGCTCGACGAAGGCCACCTCGACCTCGCGGTCGTAGAGGTCCAGCCCGCGCTCGTCGATGGCGTAGGCCTCGACCCGGCGCTCACGGTGGCCGTCGAAGGTCGGGTTGGTGCCGACCGAGATCGCGGCGGGGTACGTCGTGGCGGCGCCGGGTCCGTCGAGGACGGTCAGCCGGCCGGCGTACACACCGTCGGCGGGGGCGGCGGCGCCCGGACGCAGCGGGACGTTGGCGGTCGGGAACCCGAGGTCGCGGCCGCGCCGCTCGCCCTCGACGACGACGCCGCGTACGGCGAACGGTCGGCCGAGCGCCTCCGCGGCGCCGCTGACGTCGCCCTCGCCGAGGCAGGTGCGGACGTAGGTCGAGGACCAGACCTGGGGACCGCCGTCGAGGGACACCTCGTCGACGACGAAGTCGTGCGACTCCCCCGCCGCGCGCAGCGCGTTGCAGTCGCCGGCGGCGCGGTTGCCGAAGCGGAAGTTCGCGCCGACGACCACGGCCTTGGCGTGCAGCGCCGAGACGAGGATGCGCTCGATGAACTCCTCCGGCGTCCAGGCCGCGATCTCGCGCGAGAACGGGAGCACGAGCACGTCGTCGACACCCGCGGCCGCGAGCAGGTCGATCCGCTCGGGCACGGCGCTCAGCGTCGCCGGGGCGTGCTCGGGTCGCAGCACCGCGATCGGGTGCGGGTCGAAGGTCACCGCCACGACGTCCTCGACACCGACCTGCTCCGCCATCCGCCGCGCGCGGCGTACGACGTGCTGGTGGCCGAGGTGCATGCCGTCGAAGTTGCCGATGGTGACGACGGTGCGGCCCAGGTCCGCAGGCACCTCGCCGAAGTCGCGCCACACTCGCACGCCACTCATCCTACGAACACCGCCTCGGGCCGCGCGGAGGCCCCGTCGGGCCGGTAGAGCGCGAGGAACTCGCCGTCGGGGTCGAAGACCGCGGTCAGGGCGGTGATCGCGAGGTCGAGCGGGCGGCCGTAGCGGACGGCCTGCGCGTCGTCGGGCCCGAGGTCGACCGACGGGAACGCCGCGCGCGCCGCGTCCGCGATGGGCAGCAGCGCGTAGTCGTCGGCCAGCTCCTCGAGCGTGTGCGCGGTCGACAGGTCGTACGGCCCGACGGAGGTACGCCGCAGCGCGGTCAGGTGGCCGCCGACGCCGAGGGCACCACCGGTGTCGCGGGCGATCGCACGGATGTAGGTCCCCGAGGAGCAGCGCACCGAGATGTCGACGTCGGTCAGGGTGGTCGAGCCTGTGGCGACCCGCCGGACTCCGTGGACGACGAGCTCGTGCACCGTCACCGGACGCGCCTCCAGCGCGACGTCCTCACCGTCACGGACGCGCTGGTAGGCGCGCTTCCCGTCGACCTTGATCGCGCTGACCGCGGTCGGGACCTGCAGCAGATCCCCGACCTGCGTCGCGAGCACCGACCGGATGCGGCTCTCGTCGAGGCCGGAGGTGTCGGCCGGCTCGCCCAGCTCACCCTCCGCGTCGTCGGTCGAGCTGGCCTGCCCCAGCCGCACCGTGGCGTCGTACGCCTTCTCGGTGAGCATCAGGTGGCCCAACAGCCGAGTGGCGCGCTCCACGCCGACCACCAGGACGCCGGTCGCCATCGGGTCGAGGGTGCCGGCGTGGCCGACCTTGCGGGTGCCCGCCAGGCGGCGTACGCGCGAGACGACGGCATGGCTGGTGATCCCGGCCGGCTTGTCGACCACGACCAGGCCGGAAGAGGTCACGGTTCCTGAGGAGGACGGGCAGCGCCCGTCTCGAAGGGCTCGTCCTCGAGGTCCTCGAGGTCCTCAGCGGACTCTTCGCGGGGCCGCTTGTAGGGATCGAGCTCGCCGGCGGGGGCGGCGCCCTCGCGGGCCGCCGCGACGGCCGCGTCCGCCTCGCGGGCACGCGCGAGCACCTCGTCGAGGTGGCGGGCGTTCTCGGGCACACCGTCGAACTCGAAGCTCAGGCTCGGGACGTGGCGCATCCCGAGCTGCCTGCCGACCTCCGAGCGCAGCACGCCCTTGGCCGACTCCAGCGCGACGGCGGTCGAGGCCTGGTCAGCGTCCTCGCCGAGCACCGTGTAGTAGATGGTCGCCTGCTGGGTGTCGCCGGTGACCCGCACGTCGGTGATCGTCACGAAGCCCAGCCGGGGATCCTTGATCCGGCGCTCCAGCATCTCCGCGACGATGACCTTGATCCGGTCGGCGATCTTGCGGACGCGGGGACTGCTCATGGTTGTTTCCTATCAGTCGGCAGAGCCGGTGGCACCATCACGGTGCCACCGGCTCCGACCGGGTCGTTCCGGGCCCGTCAGGACCGCGGGATCTCCTTCATCTCGAAGGCCTCGACGATGTCGCCCTCCTTGATGTCCTGGAAGTTCTTGAGCACGAGACCGCACTCGAAGCCCTCCCGCACCTCGGAGGCGTCGTCCTTCTCCCGCTTGAGCGAGGCCAGGTCGAGGCTGTCGGCGATGACCGCACCGTCGCGCAGCAGGCGGACCTTGGCGTTGCGCCGGATCAGGCCGCTGGTGACCATGCAGCCGGCGATGTTGCCGATCTTGCTGGAGCGGAAGATGGCCCGGATCTCGGCCTGACCGAGCGTGACCTCCTCGAACTCCGGCTTGAGCATGCCCTTGAGAGCCGCCTCGATCTCCTCGATCGCCTGGTAGATGACCGAGTAGTAGCGGATCTCGACGCCCTCCTTCTCCGCCATCTGGCCCGCCTTGCCCTGGGGCCGGACGTTGAAGCCGATGATGATGGCGTCGGAGGCGGCGGCCAGGTCGACGTTGGTCTCGGTGATCGCACCGACACCACGGTCGATGACCCGCAGGCTGACCTCGTCGCCGACGTCGATGCCGGCCAGGGCGTCCTCGAGGGCCTCGACCGAGCCGGACACGTCGCCCTTGAGGATGAGGTTGAGCTCCTGGCTCTCGCCCTTCTCCATCGACGCCATGAAGTCCTCGAGGCTGCGACGCACGCGACGCTTGGCCTGCTGGGCGGCACGCTCGCGCGCCTCCCGCTTCTCGGCGATCTGGCGGGCGATCCGGTCGTCGTCGACGACGATGAAGTTCTGACCGGCGCCGGGGACGGCTGACAGACCGAGGACCATCGCCGGGCGAGCCGGGTCGGCCTCCTGCATCTCCACACCGTGCTCGTCGAGCATCGCCCGCACGCGGCCGTACGCCGGACCGGCGACGATCGAGTCGCCGACGCGGAGCGTTCCGCGCTGGACGAGCACGGTCGCGACCGGACCACGACCACGGTCGAGGTGGGCCTCGACGACCAGACCCTGGGCGTCCTGCGTCGGGTTGGCCCGCAGGTCCAGCGAGGCGTCGGCCGTGAGGACGATCGACTCGAGCAGCTTGTCCAGGTTCTGGCCCGCCTTGGCCGAGACGTCGACGAACATCGCGTCGCCGCCGTACTCCTCGGGGACCAGGCCGTAGTCGGCGAGCTGGCCACGGACCCTGGTGGGGTCCGCATCCGGCTTGTCGATCTTGTTCACCGCGACCACGATCGGCACCTCGGCCGCGCGGGCGTGGTTGAGCGCCTCGACCGTCTGCGGCATCACGCCGTCGTCGGCCGCGACCACCAGCACCGCGATGTCGGTGGCCTGAGCTCCACGGGCACGCATGGCGGTGAACGCCTCGTGACCCGGGGTGTCGATGAAGGTGATGCGACGGTCGACGCCGTCGACGTCGGTGTGCACCTGGTAGGCGCCGATGTGCTGGGTGATGCCACCGGCCTCGCCCGCGACGACGTTGGCGTCACGCAGCGCGTCGAGCAGCTTGGTCTTTCCGTGGTCGACGTGACCCATGACGGTCACGACCGGCGGCCGGATGGCCAGGTCGGAGTCGTCGCCCTCGTCGGCACCGAACTCCAGGTCGAAGCTCTCCAGCAGCTCGCGGTCCTCGTCCTCCGGGGAGACGACCTCGACGACGTAGTTGAGCTCGTCGCCGAGCAGCTCGAGGGTCTCGTCACCGACCGACTGGGTCGCGGTGACCATCTCGCCCAGGTGGAAGAGCATCTGCACCAGCGAGGCGGCGTCGACGCCGATCTTCTCGGCGAAGTCGGTCAGCGAGGAGCCGCGGGCGAGACGAACGGTCTCTCCGTTGCCCTTGCGGACCCGCATGCCGCCGATCGTCGGGGCCTCCATGGCCTCGAACTCCTGGCGACGCGCCCGCTTGGACTTGCGACCGCGACGGGCCGGACCACCCGGACGACCGAAGGCGCCCTGGGTCTGACCACGACCGCCCGGACGACCGCCCGGACGACCACCGAAGCCACCGGGACGACCCGGCGCACCGCCGCCGCCACCCGGGCCACCACGGCCCGGAGCGCCACCGCGACCGCCGGGACCGGGACGACCGCCACCGGGACCACCGGCGGGCCGCTGACGGCCGCCGGGACCCGCGGCGAACGCGGCCGGGGACTTCGGCATCATCGCCGGGTTCGGGCGCGGTCCACCGCTGCCGGCAGCACCGCCACGGGCGGCGGGCGGACGCGGCGGACGATTGTCGTCCGTCGGCGCACCCTCACGCGGCGGGGCGGGCCGGCGGCCCATGCCCTGGCTGGACGCGAACGGGTTGTTGCCCGGACGCGGGGTGCCGCTCGGCTTGCCGACCGGGCGCGGGGCAGGAGCCTTCGGCGTCGGCGGCTTGGGAGTAGGACCGCCCGGCTTCTTGGCCGGTGCCGCGGGAGTGGCCGACGCGGCCGGGGCCTCGGGGGCCTTCGGCTCGGCGGCACCGCCGTCGGCGTCACCGGTCTCCGCCTTCTTGGCGGGACCGGGTCGCGGGCCCGGGCGCGGCGACGCCTTCGGCGCCTCTGCGGCCGGAGCCTCGGTGGGCGCAGCCTCGGCTGCCGGGGCCTCCGGCGCCGCCGGGGTCTCGGCAGCAGGCGCCTCGGCGGTCTCGGCCTTCTTGGCCGGCGCCTTCTTGGCGGGAGGCTTCGGAGCGGCCTTCTTGGCCGGCTCGGCACCGCCGTCGGCGGGCTTCATCTTGGCGCGCAGATCCGCGCCGAAGTTGTCCTCGAACTTCTTGACCGCGGGCGGCTCGATGCTCGAGGAGGCTGTCTTGGCGAACTCACCGATCGAGCTCAGCTTCTCCAGCGCCTCCTTGCTGGGGATGCCGTACTGCTTCGCGAGTTCGGAAACTCGGGTCTTGGCCACAATTCTCCTTCTGGCCCAGACCCGGTGGTTGCGAGTCTCAGACCGTAGATGGGTGAAGCGAGGTGAACATGCTCATCGCGAAGTACTCATCGAGTGCTCATGAGCGGGGTGCTCCCGTTTCTCTGGGACCGGGGAATCCGGTCGGTTCGGTCATCTGCTGTGCTGCGAGGTAGTCCCGCACCGGCGCGCTGGAGGGGCCGCTCGCTCCCCCGGTCACCCGGAGGGCGCGGGCGAAGGCCTTCCGCCGCACCGCGAGGTCGTAGCACTCCAGCGCGGGATGCAGGTGCGCCCCGCGGCCGAGCGCTGTGGCACCGGGATCGGGCTCGACGACCGGTTGCCCGGTCCTCGGGTCCGAGCCGACGGTCACCCGCAACAACTCGCTTTTGGCGGTCCGCATGCGGCATCCGATGCAGGTCCGGACGGGCCCTGCGACAGGGATGTCGTCCGGCGACGCAGAGGAATGCTTTCGGCGGTCCACCGAGGCTCAACCCTACCGTGTCGGGCCGCAAAGACCCGAAACGGGCATCGGGCCACGAAGCCGACGACTGCTCCGCGCGCCCAACCCCTCTGGTCTCGACGCGCTCGCGCGGCTTCGTGCCCTCGCGCGCTGGTGGTGGGTCGTCCGCACACCGACCCACCTGGTTTCGACGCGCTCGCGCGGCTTCGTTCCTCGGCCGCGTCGCTCGCTCAACCTGGCCTGCTTGGCCGCCTTCGTTCCTCAGTCGGCCTGCGCCGGCTCATCATCGGAGTGGATGTCGATGCGCCAGCCGGTGAGGCGGGCCGCGAGGCGGGCGTTCTGACCCTCCTTGCCGATCGCCAGCGACAGCTGGAAGGCGGGGACGACCACGCGCGCCGACTTCGCGGCCTCGTCGACGACCGTGACCGACTGCACCTGGGCGGGCGACAGCGCGTGGGCGACGAGCTCCTTCGGGTCGTCGGACCAGTCGACGATGTCGAGCTTCTCGCCGTGCAACTCGGACATGACGTTGCGGACCCGCTGGCCCATCGGGCCGATGCACGCGCCCTTCGCGTTGAGGCCCGCGACCGTCGTACGGACCGCGAGCTTGGTGCGGTGGCCGGCCTCGCGCGCGATCGCGGTGATCTCGACCGAGCCGTCTGCGATCTCGGGGACCTCGAGCGCGAACAGCTTGCGGACCAGGTTGGGGTGCGAGCGGGACAGCGTGACCTGCGGGCCGCGCATGCCCTTGCGGACCGACACGACCAGGCACTTGATGCGGGTGCCGTGGCGGTAGTCCTCGCCGGGGACCCGCTCGCTCACCGGCAGCATCGCCTCGATCCGGCCCAGGTCGACCAGGACGTCGTCGGGGTTGCGGCCCTGCTGGATGATGCCCGAGACGATGTCGCCCTCCTTGCCGGAGAACTCACCGAACTTGATCTCGTCCTCGGCGTCGCGCAGCCGCTGGAGCATGATCTGCTTCGCGGTCGTGGCCGCGATCCGGCCGAAGCCCTCGGGGGTGTCGTCGAACTCGCCGATCGTGTTGCCCTCGGCGTCGAGCTCCGCGGCCAGCACGCGGACGTGGCCGCTCTTGCGGTCGAGGTCGACGCGAGCGTGCTCGTGGGCACCCGGCGACTTGTGGTACGCCGTCAGCAGCGACTGCTCGATCGCCTCGACCAGGACGTCGAACTTGATCTCCTTCTCGCGCTCCAGCATCCGCAGGATGTTCAGGTCGATGTCCATTAGCTGTGCTCCTTGCGATTGAACTCGATCTGGACCAGCGCCTTCGCGACGGAGGCGTACGGCACCACCTGCTCGTCACCGTCGACGACGAGGGTCGCCGACTCGTCGCCGTAGGCGACGACGCGGCCGGTGAACGGCTCGCCCTCGACCGGGGTCACCTTCACCAGCCGGTCGACGTTGCGGCGCCAGTGGCGCGGCAGCGTGAGCGGGCGGTCGACGCCGCGCGAGGTCACCTCGAGGGTGTACGGCAGCTCGCCCATCACGTCGGACTCGTCGAGCACGCCGTTGAGGGCGCGCGTCGCGGTGGCGACGTCGTCGAGCGAGAGCCCGCCGTCCTTGTCGACCGCGATGCGCAGCACCCGGCGCTTGCCGGCCGGCGTGATCTCGACCGCCTCGACGTCCAGCCCCAGCTCGGCGAGGGGCCCCGACACGAGGGACTCCACCCCGGTCTCGTCGCTCGATCGCTGACCCGATCCCATGGAGAAGCTCCCTGTGTCCTGTTGTGTGCCGCCTGGTTGTCCTCCAAGCCTAGGGCATGTGCTCGAGGGTGCCGGTGACCCGCGGTCTATCCTCGCCCGGTGACCAACCGTGCCCCGCTGACCGACCGGCGAGGCGCGCTGAGGGCCGCCGCCGCGGCGGCGCTGACGCTTCCCGTCCTCGCCGCGTGCGACGCCACCGTCAGCACCCCCCCGCGCTCGGGCCGGGAGCGCCGGACGGGTCGGTCGTCGGGCGGGGACCAGGCTCTCGTCGCCTCGCTCGCGCGCCAGATCGCCGGCACCCGCGCGGCCGCCACCGTGGTCGCCCATCACCACCACGACAGCCGCAACTGGGCCCTCGGCCTCGCGACGCTGCACCAGAAGCACCTGCACCGCCTCGGCGCGACCTCCGCCCGGCCCGCCGTGGTGAGCGCACGTACGCCGACCGCGCTCGTCTCCGCGGAGCGGCGGCTGCAGCACAGCCTCGTCGCAGGCGCGGGGCAGGCCGAGAGCGGTGCGCTCGCCCAGGTGCTCGCCTCGATGGCGGCCGCGATCGGCCAGCGGCTGGTGAACGCATGAGCAGCGGCGAGAGCCCCACCGTCGCCGCGCTGCAGGACGTCCTCGCCGGCGAGCACGCCGCGGTCTACGTCTACGGCGTGCTCGGCGCGCAGACGTCCCGGTCGCGGCAGCGGACCCTGTACGAGGACGTGATCGGCGCGTTCCTCGCACACCGGCAGCGCCGCGACCGGCTCACCGCGACCATCACCCGGCTCGGCGACCAGCCGGTCGCCGCCGACCCGGCGTACGACGTGCCGGCCGACCTGTCGACCTCGACCCACGTCGAGGCGGCCGCGCTGCACGTCGAGCGCGGC
>WQZX01000068.1 GCA_009780515.1 Nocardioidaceae bacterium
AACACGCCGCCACCGGTGTGCACGGTGTGCCCGGTGATCAGGACGTGGCCCTGGCGCGACCCGGGACGCGGGCCGCCGGACCACCACCCGACCTCGGTGACGTCGGCGGGCGGTGTCAGCACGGTCCCCTCGACGACCAGCCGCTCGACGTCGGCGTGTACGCCGATGACCGGCACGACCAGCTCGGTCGGCCGTGCGGGGCGTGGCAGGGGGACGAGTGGCGCACGCGCGCCCAGCGTCGCCATCGGCACCACCGGCCGGATGGACTCGGCGCGCACCGCGACCGGCGCGGCCGACGTGCTCCCGGGCAGGGCGAACGCCGCGAGCGCGAGCGCTGCCGAGAGCAGCAGCAACACGCACGCGGCGATCGCCCGTCGTCGCGGGATCCTCAGGTCAGCCGCGCGCACCACGTCGTGGCCGCAACGAGATCGCGCCGAGGAGCGCGGTCACGCCCGAGACGGCGAGGAGCAGCCAGCGCCAGCTGTCGCCGTGCTGCTGGCTCTGGTCGGCGGTCGGGAGCGTCGCGAGGCCCGACTCGATGCGGGTCGGCACTGCGGTCGTGGTGCCTACGGCGGGAGCCGGGGTGGGCGAGGCCGAAGCGGGCGGCCTCGACCCCTTGGGTCCCTTGGGCCCCTTCGGCGTCGACGCGCCGGCCGGCGGAGGAGGAACGGCCGTTCCGACGACGGGGGTGACGGAGGTGGCCGTCGTGGTGGCCGCCGCACTCGAGGTCGCTGTCGTGGCGCCGCCCGGTGGCGGCGGGACCGCGGTCGTGGTGGCCGGCGGCGGCGCGGCCATCGTGGTGGTGGGCGGCGGCGGCGCGGCCGTCGTGGTGGTGGGCGGCGGCGGCGCGGCCGTCGTGGTGGTGGGCGGCGGCGGAGGAGGCGGAACGGCGGTCGTGGTGGCCGGCGGCGGAACGGCCGTCGTCGTGGGCGGCGGCGGAACGGCCGTCGTCGTGGGCGGCGGCGGGGCGGCATTGCAGCCGGAGAACCAGAAGGTCTTCGACTTGGTGTCGTTGCCCTTGCTGTGCGGCGTGGTGACGACGACCTTCACGTGGTAGCCCTGCGTGGGCGACGGGGTCGCGTTCGGGGTCAGGGTGTAGGCGACCGACGTGTCGAGGCCGGGCCCGCCGGGCACGTTCGGCGAGGTGCTGCCACCGGAGACCTGGACGGTGCCCAGCGTCGGCTTCTGCATCGTGAAGCTCACCTGGGCGGTCTGGTTGCCGAGGTCGAAGTCGTACCACTGGAGCTCGAAGGTGCAGCCCACGTGCGGGGTGTTGTCGGGGATGTTGTCGACGTCGCCGACCTGGGCGATCTTGACGGAGCCGTTGTTGCCCTTCGGTGCCGCCTGCGCCGGGTTGAGGGCGCCGGAGACGCCCAGCAGCGCCACACCCGTCATGCCACCAGCGAGAGCGGCGGTGGAGAGGGCGCGGCGAATGCCCGAGACGGGTTCGTGCGCGGGGCGCGGATCGCGCGCTCGGCTGGTGCTCGCAGCCATCGGAGGGTCCTTCATGTCGGCGATCGGGTGTCCCGAGGCGCATGCCATGGACCCGGACCGAGCACGCTTCACACGAGCGTGGACTCCAACCGTGCGGGAGTTGAGGGATTCCGACGAATCTTTACCGTGCCGCGGATTTCTTTGCCATCCCGCGTGCATCGCGCCGCACGAGGGGCTACTTCAGCCGGCCGCCGTAGCTCGGAAGGCGGAACGCGCGCTGGTAGTTGCCCCCGGCGAAGTCGGTCGCGCTGTTGCCGACGTTCGCGATGATCGTGTAGCCACGCGCCACGAACCGCTTGCGGCAGCGCTTCTTCGACTGGACCAGCGACACCGTCGCGCTGCGCAGCCCGCAGACCCGGTCGACCGGGAAGCCGGCGCGCGTCAGCTGACCGCGCGCCATCCGGAGCTTGGCGCCGTTGCGGCCGGTGTTGAAGAAGACCGCGACACCCTCGGCGTGCGCCCGCTTCGCGAACCGCAGCACGGGGCCGACGGCGCCGCCGCCGTACTTGGTGGCGAGGGAGGTGTTGTCGATGTCCAGGTTGATCGCGAGCCTGCCGTGCGCGCCGGAGGTGCGCCGGTCGAGGTAGCCGATCGAGCCCACCATGTCGTGGCGTACGTCGGACAGCCACTTCGCCCGCGACGGCAGCCCGGCCGCGTGGCCCGGTGAGACGAGCGCTGCGGACGCGAGCAGCGCGAGGACGGCGAGCACCAGGATCCGGGAGCGACTGCGCATGCCTCCACCCTGCCATCCCGGGACCAGACCTCCCGGACTAGACCTTTCGGTCCAATTCGGTAAAGAACTCGGCAAAGCCACCCAGCGACGCGCGCCGACCCGTCACGCTACGGAAGCCAGCCCCCGAGACCCCACACTCGGGCCCGCAGCGCCGAAGTCCCGCCCAGGATCCTCCTGGGCGGGACTTCGAACGTGGCGGTGCTGAAGGGATTTGAACCCTTGGTGGACTTGCGCCCACAAACGCTTTCGAGGCGTTCTCCTTAGGCCGCTCGGACACAGCACCGTGGAGAACGCTACCCGAGCGGTCCGGGCGTCCGAAATCGGGATTCGCGGACTGCCGAGCTGCGCCCGCCCGGGAGTGGAGTCGTGTGTCCGAGGCATCGGAATCCCGATGTGTGGGGCACACGACCCCGGCGACGCGACCCCGGCGACGCGACCCCGGACCTCAGGGCGGACGGATCAGGATCGGGCGAGCCGGGCGTCGACGGCGGAGGGGCTGAGGACGCCGTCGAGGGCGAGGGCGGCGCAGCCGACCAGCCCGGCGCGATCGCCGTACGTCGAGGGCAGGATCTGCAGCTCACGGGTCGCGAAGGCGGACGCGCGGGCGTAGACGGCCTCGCGGACGCCGGCGGCGTACACGTCGTAGGCGGCGGCCATGTCGCCGCCGAGGACGACGGCCCGCGGGTTGAGCAGGTTGATCGCGACGGCGAGCAGCTCGCCGAGGCGGCGACCGCTCTCGCGGAGCAGCTGCTTGGCCTCGGGGTCGCCGGCGAGCGCGAGGGCGACGAGGTCGCGGACGTGCTCGAGGGTGCGACCGTCCTCCTGGAGCCGGGCGACGAGCGACCAGCCGGCGGCGAGCGTCTCCAGGCAGCCGGTGTCGCCACAGCGGCAGGGACGCCCGTCGGCCTCGGGGACCTTGGTGTGGCCGAGGTCGCCGGCGCCGCCGAGCACGCCGTGGACGAGACGCCCGCCGGCGACCACGCCCATGCCGAGACCGGTCGACGCCTTCACCACCAGCAGGTCGTGGGTGTGGGCGGCGTGACCGAGGAACTCCGAGCGCGCGAGCGCGTTGGCGTCGTTGGCCAGGAAGAGCGGCGCGTCCGCGACCTCGGCGAGGTACGGCGCGAGAGGTACGCCGTCCCATCCGCCGATGACCGGCGAGTCGACGCTCATCCCGCGGACCGGGTCGACCACGCCGGGCAGCGACATCCCGATGCCGAGGACCGGGGGCGTCTCGTCGCCGAGCAGCCTGCGGAGCTGGCCGGCGACGATCGGCATGACCTCGTCGGGGCCGGCGCCGATCTCGTGGTCGACCTCGGAGGCGGCGAGCTGGGTGCCACCGAGGTCGAAGACGGCGACCTGCGAGCGGGACCGGCCGACGGCGAGCGAGAGGACGGTGCCGGCGCCGGTGTCGAGCTCGAGGCTCGCCGGCGGTCGGCCGCCGGTCGAGGCCAGGTCCTCGCCGTGGCGCAGCAGCCCGCTGTCGGCGAGAGCGTTGACGCGGCTGACGACCGCCGTGCGCGAGAGTCCGGTGAGGCGACGGAGGTCGGCGCGGGTGGCTGCCTGACCGCTGCGCAGCAGCGCCAGCAGGTCGCCGGCGCTGGCGGTCTCGCGGGTGCTCTCCCGGCGCTCGGAAGGCCCGGTCGGACGCTCCTCGGTCATGACGTGCACTCTAACCTCACTCACTTTGATCGGAAAAAGTCCTAAGTAGGTGTTCTGTGAGGCACCGTTTGGCACTACGGTAGTCATGTGACCGCTTCTGAGCTCGTCCTCCCCACCTGTGACTTCACGGTCTTCGGCGCGACCGGCGACCTGGCTCTGCGCAAGCTCCTGCCCGGCCTCTACCAGCGCGAGCGCGAGCACCAGCTCCCCGAGGGGACCCGGATCATCGGCGTCTCGCGCAGCGACCTGGGCGACGACGGCTACCGCGACATGGTCAGCGAGGCGCTGCACGAGCACCTCGCCGACGACGACCTCGAGGCGGGCGCCATGCACCGCCTCCTCTCGCGCATCCACTACCTCTCCCTCGACGCCGCCTCCGGCGACGACTGGCACCAGCTGCACGGCCTGCTCAAGGACCGCCCGGCGAAGGACGGCAAGGACCCGGAGAAGGACGTCGTCCGCGTCTACTACCTCGCGGTCGCCTCGCACCTCTTCGGCCGGATCTGCGAGCGGCTCGACGACCTCGGCCTCGCGACGCCCAACAGCCGCATCGTCCTGGAGAAGCCGATCGGTCACGACCTGGCGTCCTCCCAGCGCATCAACGACGCGATCGGGCAGGTCTTCGACGAGAGCCAGATCTTCCGCATCGACCACTACCTCGGCAAGGAGAGCGTCCAGAACCTCCTGGTCACCCGCTTCGCCAACGTCTTCCTCGAGCCGCTGTGGAGCTCGCGCTGGGTCGACCACGTGAAGATCACCGTGTCGGAGTCGCTCGGCCTCGAGGGGCGCGCCGGCTACTACGACGACGCCGGCGCCCTGCGAGACATGGTCCAGAACCACCTGCTGCAGATGCTCTGCCTGGTCGCGATGGAGCCGCCCACGCAGGTCGGCGGCAACGGCGACTCGGTCCGCGACGAGAAGCTGAAGGTGCTCCGCGCCCTGGCGCCGCTCACCGGCGCCGACGTCGACACGGCGACGGTGCGCGGCCAGTACACGACGTACGCCGAGGAGCTGCTGCGGCCCAGCAACACCGAGACCTACGTGGCGCTGCGCGCCGAGATCCAGAACTGGCGCTGGGCAGGCGTGCCCTTCTACCTGCGCACCGGCAAGAGGCTGGCGCGCAAGGAGTCGCGCATCGACGTCGTGTTCAAGACACCCGACCACGCGATGTTCCCCGGCAGCGAGGGCGGCACGACCCCCAACCAGCTGACCATCCGGATGCAGCCCGACGAGGGCATGCAGCTGCACGTCACCGCGAAGCAGCCCGGCCCCGGCGGCATCCGGCTGGTGCCGGTCTCGCTGGACCTCAGCTACGACAGCGCGTTCGCCGAGCGCTGCCCCGACCCGTACGAGCGGCTGCTGATGGACGTCATGCGCGGCATCCAGACCCTCTTCATGCGCCGCGACGAGGTCGAGGCCGCGTGGTCGTGGGTCGAGCCGATCCTGGACCGCTGGGACGAGATGCCCGTCGAGCCCGTCCGCTACCACCCGGGCAGCGAGGGCCCGGCCGCTGCCGACCGCCTGCTGGCGCGTGACGGTCGCAGCTGGTCGGAGACGACCGCATGACGACCGTCCTGCACCCGGTCCTCGCGGAGGTCACCGAGCGGCTGACCGAGCGCAGCGCGGCCAGCCGCTCGGCGTACCTCCGGCGCATCGGGGCCGCGGCGGTCCAGGGTCCGGCCCGCGGCCGGCTCGCCTGCGCCAACCTCGCCCACGGCTTCGCCGCGGCGGAGGGGCCGGCCAAGTCCGAGCTCGCCAGCGGCACCAAGCCGAACCTTGCCATCGTCACCAGCTACAACGACATGCTCTCGGCCCACCAGCCGTACGGCGACTACCCGCCGATCCTCAAGGACGCGGTGATCCGCGCCGGCGGGCTGGCGCAGGTCGCCGGAGGCGTGCCGGCCATGTGCGACGGCGTCACGCAGGGCCGCGACGGCATGCAGCTCTCGCTCTACAGCCGCGACGTGATCGCGATGGCGACCGCGATCGCGCTGTCGCACGACATGTTCGACGGCGCGCTGCTGCTCGGCGTCTGCGACAAGATCGTGCCCGGCCTGCTGATTGGCGCGCTCTCCTTCGGCCACCTGCCCGCCGCGTGGGTCCCCGCCGGCCCGATGGCCTCCGGCCTCCCGAACAAGGAGAAGGCCCGCATCCGCCAGCAGTACGCCGCCGGCGAGATCGGCCGCGAGGAGCTGCTCGAGGCGGAGGCGGCGTCGTACCACTCGCGCGGCACGTGCACCTTCTACGGCACCGCCAACTCCAACCAGCTGATCATGGAGGTGCTCGGGCTGCACCTTCCCGGAGCCTCCTTCGTCTCCCCCGAGACGACGCTGCGCGAGGCGCTGACCCGCGCCGCGGCCGCCGGAGTCGTCTCGCGGGCGCAGGCGGGTGCGCCGTCGCTGGGCGAGATGGTCGACGAGAAGGCGATCGTCAACGCCTGCGTGGCGCTGCTGGCGAGCGGCGGCTCCACGAACCACACGCTGCACCTCGTCGCGATCGCCCGCGCGGCCGGCGTGCTGCTGACCTGGGACGACCTCGACGAGCTGTCGGCCGTCGTACCCCTGCTGGCGCGGATCTACCCCAACGGCTCGGCCGACATCAACCACTTCCACGCGGCCGGCGGCGTCGGCTTCCTGGTCCGCACCCTGCTCGACGCGGGCCTGCTGCACGAGGACATCGAGACCGTCGCCGGCCACGGGCTGCGGCGCTACACCGAGGAGCCCGTGGTCATCGACGGCGAGCTGACCTGGCGCCCGGGCCCCGCCGAGAGCCTGGACCTGGACGTCCTGCGGCCGGCGTCCGACCCGTTCGCACCCGACGGCGGCGTCAAGGTCGTGCGCGGGGCGCTCGGGACCGGTGTCGTGAAGACGTCCGCGGTCGCGCCCGAGCACCGCCTCGTCACCGCACCGGCGCGGGTGTTCGACGACCAGCACGACTTCCTGGCGGCGTTCGCCGAGGGGTCGCTGGACGGCGTGGACCTCGTCGCGGTGATCCGCTACCAGGGCCCGGCGGCGAACGGCATGCCCGAGCTGCACAAGCTCACCCCGGCCCTCGGGGTGCTCCAGGACCGCGGCCAGAAGGTCGCGATCGTGACCGACGGCCGGATGTCCGGCGCGTCCGGCAAGGTGCCCGCAGCGATCCACGTGACGCCCGAGGCGGCGCTCGGCGGCCCGCTGTCGCTGGTGCGCGACGGCGACGTGATCACCGTCGACCCCGACCGCGGTGTGCTCGCCATCGGGGCCGACCCGTCCGGTCGCGAGCCGACCGGCGCGGCCCTCTCCACCGAGGAGTGGGCCGGCACGGGCCGCGAGCTCTTCGGCGCCTTCCGCGCCGCGATCGGCCCGGCCGACCAGGGCGCATCGGTCTTCTCCGTCCCGTCCCACCCGCTGGAGGTGTCCGTTGTCCGGTGAGAGCGTGCTCGACCTGGTGCCCGTCCTCCCCGTCGTCGTGGTGGAGGACGCCGCGACCGCGGTGCCGCTCGCGCGGGCGCTCGTCGACGGCGGGCTGCCCGCCATCGAGCTGACCCTGCGAACCCCCGCCGCGCTCGACGCCATCCGCGCCATCGCGGCCGAGGTGCCCGAGATCGCGCTGGGCGCCGGCACCATCACCACCCCGCAGCAGGCCGACGCCGCGGTGGCGGCCGGTGCGGGCTTCCTCGTGTCGCCCGGTGCGACGCCCACGCTCCTCTCGGCCATGGAGGGCACCGGAGTGCCCTTCCTGGCCGGGACATCGACCGTCTCGGAGGTCATGGCCGTGCTCGAGGCCGGGCTGAGCGAGATGAAGTTCTTCCCCGCCGAGGCCGCCGGCGGTGCGCCGTACCTCAGGTCGGTCGCGGGCCCCCTCCCCCAGGCCCGCTTCTGCCCGACCGGCGGGATCACGCCGGCGTCGGCTCCGTCGTACCTCGCGCTGGCGAACGTCGGCTGCGTCGGCGGCAGCTGGATCACGCCGGCCGACGCGGTCGCCGCCGGCGACTGGGAGCGGATCAGCAAGCTCGCCGCCGAAGCTGCCTCACTGGGCTGATCGGGCCGGGTGAGACCAGCTCCCACCTCACCAGCGCTGACCGCGGAAGAACTCCGCGAGCAGGGCGGCCGACTCCTCGGCCATCACCCCGGACAGCACCTCGGGGCGGTGGTTGAGGCGTCGGTCGCGTACGACGTCCCAGAGCGAGCCGACCGCGCCGGCCTTGTCGTCGTACGCACCGAAGACGAGGCGGTCGACGCGGGCGAGGACCAGCGCACCGGCACACATCGTGCAGGGCTCGAGGGTGACCACGAGCGTGCAGCCGTCGAGACGCCACTCGCCGCGGGCCCGCGCGGCGGCCCGGAGCGCGACCACCTCGGCGTGGCCGGTGGGATCGGCGTCGGCCTCGCGGACGTTGCGGCCGGTGCCGACGATCGCGCCGTCGGCGTCGACGACCACCGCACCGATGGGTACGTCGCCGGTGGCCAGCGCCGCGCGCGCCTCGTCGAGGGCGGCCGTCATCGGACCGCCCCACGCCGCCTGGGTCATGCAGACGCCAGGCCGACGACGTCGTCGAAGAGCTCGCCGAAGCCGAGCAGGCGGGCGATGTCCGACAGCAGCTCGTCGGGGTAGGCCTCCTGGTCGTCGAGCAGCTCGGCGAGGGCCACCGGGTCGACGCCCAGGTCGGAAAGGAGATCCATGTCGCCGGCCGGCTCGACGTCGTCCTCGTCGTCCTCGGGCAGCGGCAGTCCGAGGAACTCCACGATCGACGCGGCGAACTCCCAGTCGGTCGCGGCGGTCACGTCGGAGAGCAGCACCCGCGTCTCGTGCGGGTCGACCCGGGCGATGACGAAGAAGTCCTCGTCGACCGCGACCATGCCGACGGCACCGGTCGCGCTCGGGAACCTGCGGAGCGCGTGGGCGAGCGAGTCGAGGTCGCCGATGTGGTCGACCACCATCTCCGCGACCTGCCAGCCGTCGTCGTCGACGTACGCGGCGACGGCGAAGTCGAGCTCCTCGCTGAAGGTCTCGCTCATCGGCACTCCTCGTCCGGACGCGCAGGCAGGTGCAGGGCAGGGGACAAGCCTGACACGCGAGCCGCCGCACGACCAGAGGAATAGTGTCGGGAACATGCGCATCCAGGTCGTCGACCATCCGCTCGTGGCCCACAAGCTGACGGTCCTTCGCGACCGGAGCACCAAGAGCCCGACCTTCCGGCAGCTGACCGACGAGCTGGTGACGCTGCTGGCCTACGAGGCCACCCGCGACGTGCGCGTGGTCGCCCACGACGTCGTCACCCCGGTCGCGCGCACCACCGGCACCCGGCTGGCCCGCCCGCGGCCGCTGGTCGTGCCCATCCTGCGCGCCGGTCTCGGGATGCTCGACGGGATGATGCGGCTCCTCCCCTCCGCCGAGGTCGGCTTCCTCGGCATGGTCCGCAACGAGGAGACGCTCGAGGCCACGACGTACGCCGAGCGGCTGCCCGAGGACCTCCACGGCCGGCAGTGCTACGTGGTCGACCCCATGCTCGCGACCGGCGGCACCCTCGCGGCCGCGATCCGCTACCTCACCGACCGCGGCGCCGACGACATCACCGCCCTGTGCCTGCTCGCGGCCCCCGAGGGCTGCCGGCGGCTCGAGGAGGGGCTGGCGGGCATCGACGTGCCGGTCAAGGTGGTCACCGCGGCCATGGACGAACGGCTCGACGACAGGGGCTACATCGTCCCGGGGCTGGGCGATGCCGGCGACCGGCTGTACGGCCTCGTCGACTGATCCCGAGCCTAGAGTGGCCCAGGTCACGCGCACACGTCACACGTAAGACGATGAGCACTACCGCTTCGTCCTGTGTAGGTTGAGCCGCACTCATGCCCCTGCCCACCTGGAGGAATCGGTGCTCATCGGCATTCCCCGCGAGTCGAAGGCTGGCGAGACCCTCGTCGCCGCGACCGCGAAAACAGCGACCCAGCTCAAGGGCCTCGGCTACGACGTCATCGTCGAGTCGGGCGCCGGCGAGGCTGCGGACCAACCGGACGACGCCTTCACCGGCGCCGAGATCCGTGTCGGCACGGCGGAGGAGGTGTGGGCCGCCGACGTCGTCGTGAAGGTCAACGCACCGACCGACGAGGAGATCGCCCGGCTGCGCCAGGGCGCGACCGTCATCTCGATGATGGCGCCCGCCCGCTCGCCCGAGCTGATCGAGAGGCTCCAGACGCAGGGCGTCACCGGCCTCGCCATGGACGCCGTCCCGCGGATCTCGCGCGCGCAGTCGATGGACGTGCTGTCCTCGATGGCCAACGTCGCCGGCTACCGCGCCGTCGTCGAGGCCGCGCACGAGTTCGGGCGGATGTTCACCGGCCAGGTGACCGCCGCGGGCAAGATCCCGCCGGCCCGCGTGTTCGTCGTGGGCGCCGGCGTCGCCGGGCTCGCCGCCATCGGTGCGGCATCCGCGATGGGCGCCGAGGTCTACGCCTTCGACGTACGCCCCGAGGTGGCCGAGCAGGTCGAGTCGATGGGCGCCCGCTTCGTCCACGTCGAGATGGAGCAGGAGGTCAGCACCGACGGGTACGCCAAGGAGATGTCCGAGGCGCAGGTGCAGGCCACCGCGGCGATGTACGACGAGGAGGCCCGTGCCGCCGACATCGTCATCACCACCGCGCTGATCCCGGGGCGCCCCGCCCCGTCCCTGATCACCGCCGAGACGGTCGCCGGCATGAAGGGCGGCTCGGTCATCGTCGACATGGCCGCGGCCAACGGCGGCAACGCCGCGGGCACCGTGGCCGACCAGAAGGTCGTGACCGACAACGGCATCACGATCCTCGGCTACACCGACCTGGCCGGCCGCCTCGCCGCGCAGACCAGCCAGCTCTACGGCACCAACATCGTCAACCTGCTGAAGCTGGTCACGCCCGGCAAGGACGGCGAGCTGACGCTCGACTTCGACGACGTCGTGCAGCGCGGCATCACGGTCGTGCACAACGGCGAGGGCATGTGGCCGCCGCCGGCGGTCAACGTGTCCGCCGCGCCGTCGGCCCCCGCCCCCGCGAAGGAGGCGCCTGCCAAGCCGGAGAGGAAGCCGATGTCGGCCGGCGCCAAGATCGGCCTGGTGCTCGCCGGCATCGCGCTGTTCTGGCTGGTCAACGCGACGGCTCCGGCCCCGATCCCCGAGCACTTCACGGTGCTGATGCTGTCGATCGTGATCGGCTACTACGTCATCGGCAAGGTCGCGCACTCGCTGCACACGCCGCTGATGTCGGTCACCAACGCGATCTCCGGCGTCGTCGTCGTGGGTGCTCTCCTGACCGTCGCCGAGCCCGGCCACACCGCCGTCCGGGTCCTGTCCGCGGTCGCGATCCTGCTCGCGTCGATCAACGTCTTCGGTGGCTTCGCGGTCACCCGTCGCATGCTCGCGATGTTCAGCAAGGGGCACTGACCATGGATATCGTCACCATCACCGACGCGGCGTACATCGTCGCGGCGCTTCTCTTCATCCTGTCCCTGGCCGGCCTCTCCAAGCAGGAGTCGGCCAAGAACGGCCTGGTCTACGGCATGGTCGGCATGGTGATCGCGCTCGTCGCGACCATCGCCCGGGTCATCGACTACAGCACCGGTGCGGGCGTGGGCGACGGCGGCGTCGTCATCCCGCTGATGCTCGGCGCGGTCGTCATCGGCGCTGCGATCGGTCTGTGGCGCGCCAAGGTCGTCGAGATGACCGGCATGCCCGAGCTCATCGCGATGCTGCACTCGTTCGTCGGTCTCGCGGCCGTCGCGATCGGGTGGAACGGCCACCTCCTCAAGGAGAACCTCGGCCTCGCGAGCCTGAACAACATCCACGACGCCGAGATCTCGATCGGCATCTTCATCGGTGCGGTCACCTTCACCGGCTCGATCGTCGCGAACCTGAAGCTGTCGGCGCGGATGAAGTCGGCGCCGATGATGCTGCCCGGCAAGAACCTCATCAACGTCGGCGCCCTGGTCGCGTTCGCGGTCCTGACGGTCGTGTACGTCGTCGTGGACGACTACTCCACCAAGACGATCCTGCTCGCGGTGCTCACCGTGCTCGCGCTCGGGCTCGGCTGGCACCTGGTGGCCTCGATCGGCGGCGGCGACATGCCGGTGGTCGTGTCGATGCTCAACAGCTACTCCGGCTGGGCCGCGGCCGCGTCGGGCTTCCTGCTCGACAACAACCTGCTGATCGTCACCGGCGCGCTGGTCGGCTCCTCCGGTGCCTACCTGAGCTACATCATGTGCAAGGCGATGAACCGCTCGTTCATCTCCGTCATCGCGGGCGGCTTCGGCATCGAGGCCTCCACCTCCGGCGACGTCGACTACGGCGAGCACCGCGAGATCCAGGCCGCCGACGCGGCCGAGCTGCTGGCGAACGCCAAGTCGGTCGTGATCACGCCGGGCTACGGCATGGCGGTCGCGCAGGCGCAGTACCCCGTCGCCGACATGACCGCGCGCCTGCGCGCCAAGGGCGTCGAGGTCCGCTTCGGCATCCACCCGGTGGCGGGCCGCCTGCCCGGTCACATGAACGTGCTGCTGGCCGAGGCCAAGGTGCCCTACGACATCGTCCTGGAGATGGACGAGATCAACGAGGACTTCCCGGAGACCGACGTCGTCCTCGTCATCGGCGCCAACGACACGGTCAACCCGGCCGCCGCCGAGGACCCCGGCTCCCCCATCGCGGGCATGCCGGTCCTGGAGGTCTGGAACGCCAAGGACGTCATCGTCTTCAAGCGCTCGATGGCCACCGGCTACGCCGGCGTCCAGAACCCGCTGTTCTTCCGCGACAACACGCAGATGCTGTTCGGAGACGCGAAGGACAAGGTCGAGGAGATCGTCCGAGACCTCGGCTAGCCGAGGAACGAGCTCTGTCGAAGCTGAGGAGCGCCCCGGGCCCTGCCCGGGGCGCTCACGCATTTTCGGGGCATCGTCATCTCGCACGGGTCGCGGCGAGGTGCGGGCTCAGCCCGCGATCACGATCTCCGCGACAACCTCGTGCCGCGGTGTCCCCCGCGGCCCCTCACCGAGGTGGGAGGCGATCACGGCCACCTCGGTGAGCAGCCAGGGCGGGCCGTCGTACGTCTCGAGGAGGCGGACCCAGCTGGTGACGTCGGTGGGGCGGCGAAGCCGGGCAAGGGTCACGTGGGGGCGGAAGCGGCCCCCGTCCACCGCGATGCCCGAGACCACGGCGGCGTTGCGGGCGCGCTCCGCCAGCCGCGGCAGTACGACGCCCCCGCCGGCGACTCCGGTGGCGAGCACCCGTGCCGCGGCGGGGTCCGGGAAGATCACCGGGCCGGCCAGCCGCAGCTCGGCGTGCTCGATGCCGGTCAGGCCGTCGGCCAGGCGGTCGACGTACTCGTCGACACGGCGGTCCTCGACCGCCGCCATGAACGCGAGCGTGACGTGCGCCTGCGCGGTGTCGCTCCAGCGGAGGTCGTCACCGGCAGCCGCACGCCGCGGCTCGAGGAAGGTGTCGAGATGCTCGATCGCGTGCCGCGGCGGCATCACCGCCGCGAACAGGCGGGCGGTCATCAGCCGACCTGGGCCCCCAGGAGGTGGCCGATCAGGAGGGTGACGCCCATGGCGAACAGCCCGCCGAGCACGTTGCGCAGCACGGCCCGCATCGGTCGCGCGCCGCCGAGGCGTGCCGAGGTCCAGCCTGTGACGCCGAGGGCGAGCGCGACCGTGACCGCGGTGACGTAGAAGCGCTCCGGGCTCGGCAGCAGGATGGTCAGCGCCGGGAGCAGCGCACCGACGAAGAACGACAGCATCGACGCCAGCGCGGCTCCCCACGGGTTCGTCACGTCGTCGAGGTCGATGCCGAACTCGAACTCCGCGTGCGCCCGCAGGACGTCCTTGTCGGTCAGCTCCTCCGCGGCGGCGTGCGCGACGTCGCGGGAGAGGCCCTTGCCCTCGAGGATGGAGGTGAGGTGGGCGAGCTCCTCCTCCGGCATCCGCTTGAGATCGTGGCTCTCCTTCTCGATCAGCGCGAGCTCGGCGTCGCGCTGGCTGGAGACCGAGACGTACTCGCCGGCCGCCATCGACAGCGCGCCCGCCACGAGGGCCGCGATGCCGGCGACCAGGATCTGGCTCCGATCGGACGTCGCACCCGCGACACCCATCACGATGCCGGCGACCGAGACGATGCCGTCGTTGGCGCCCAGGACCCCCGCGCGCAGCCAGTTGAGCCGGTTGCCGAGTCCCTCGGCATCGCCGTGCTCGTGGACGATCTCGTCCGTGCCGTCGGTGTTGTCGGTCGCGGCGCTCGGTGACGTCATGAGGACATCGTCGCCGTCGCCACCGGGCCTCGCAACCTAGGTGAGCCTCCGCTGAACCGCCGTCGTACTAGCCTCACGCCATGACGACCGACCCCGAGGTGGAACGAGCGCTCACCGACGCGATGATGCGGCGCCACCAGGCGGAGGGACTGCACCAGCAGCTCGAGACCGCCCGCGCGCACGCCGAGGAGTCGGCGGCCCGCGCGAAAGCGGCCGCCGAGCGCATGACTACCAAGCAGCACGACGTCGAGCGGCTCGAGGACCTGAGCTGGGCCAGGATCGTGGCGGTCCTGCGCGGATCTCGCGACCAGGACCTCGAGCGCGAGCAGGCGGAGGCCGACGCCGCCCGCTACACCGCCGCCACCGAGAAGGCCCGTGCCGAGGCGGACGCCCGCACTGTCAGCGACCTGGTGCGCCGGCTCGACGAGCTGGGCGACGTCGACGCGTCGTACGCCGCCGCACTGGCCGCGAAGGAGACCTGGCTGCGCACGCAGGACACCCCGGACGCGCACCGGCTGTCCGAGGTCGCCGAGGAGCAGGGCCGCCTGACGGCCGAGACCCACGAGCTCGACGAGGCCGAGGCCGCCGGCCGGGACGCCGAGAGGCATCTCGCGGAGGCGATGGCGTTGCTCGACTCGGCGGCCAGCTGGTCGACATGGGACACCTTCGGGGGCGGCGGGATGCTCACCGACATGGCCAAGCACGCGAAGATGGAGCAGGCACAGGCGCGGCTCGCCGACGCCGACCGGGCGCTGAAGGCGTTCGACCGGGAGCTCGCCGACGTCAACCGCGGGCTCGGCGACGACCTCCACCTCGACGGACTGACGTTCGCCTTCGACGTCTGGTTCGACAACTTCTTCTCCGACCTCGGCGTCCTCCGTCGCATCGACAAGGCCCGCGACGCGGTCGCCGCGACGCGGGTGCAGGTGCGGGACCTCAGGCTCGGGCTGCGCCGCAAGAGGCAGGAGGCCGACCAGCGACGTACGGCGCTGGACGCCGAGCGGGACAAGCTGCTGACCGCCCACTGACCGCGGAGACGACAGCGCCCGGCCACCCATCGGTGACCGGGCGCTCAGACCGCCGGACGACCCGGACGGTCCACTACGTCAGCGGCGACACGCTCGCGCGGATGTCACAGGCCCAGCTCGCGGCCGATGAGCTCCTTCATGATCTCGTTGGAGCCGGCCCAGATCTTGGTGACCCGGGCGTCGCGCCAGGCGCGGGCGACGCGGTACTCGTTCATGAAGCCGTAGCCGCCGTGGAGCTGGACGCAGGCGTCGAGGACCTCGGACTGGACCTGCGAGGACCACCACTTGGCCTTCGCGGCCTCGACGGCGCTGAGCTGCTTCTCGGCGTGGGCGGCGACGCACTTGTCCATGTACGCCTCGGCGACCTCGATCTGCGTGAACAGCTCGGCCAGCAGGAACTTGTTGTGCTGGAAGTTGCCGATGGACTGGCCGAAGGCCTTGCGCTCCTTGGCGTACTGCAGCGTCTCGACCAGGATCTGCTTGGCGTGTGCGACGTTGGCGACGGCGCAGCCGAGGCGCTCCTGCGGGAGCTTCTGCATCATGTGGATGAAGCCCATGTTGAGCTCGCCGACGATGTCGTCGTCGGTGAGGCGGACGTTCTCGAAGAACAGCTCGGCGGTGTCGGACTCCTCCATGCCGACCTTGTCGAGCTTGCGGCCGCGGGAGAAGCCCTCCTTGGACGCCTCGATGCCGAAGAGGGTGATGCCCTTCGGGCCCTTCTCCGGGTCGGTGCGCACGGCGGTGACGATCAGGTCGCCGGAGTAGCCGTTGGTGATGAAGGTCTTGGAGCCGTTGACGACCCACTCGTCGCCGTCGCGGACGGCGGTGGTCTTCAGCGCGGCGAGGTCGGAGCCGCCCGACGGCTCGGTCATGCCGATGCCGGTCAGGATCTCGCCCGAGGCGCAGCCGGGGAGCCAGCGCTGCTTCTGCTTCTCGGTGCCGAGGTCGACGATGTAGGGGACCGTGATGTCGGCGTGGATGCCGTGGCAGGTCGGGTACGCCGCACCGACCTTCGCGAGCTCCTCCTGGAGGACGGCCTGGAACCGGTAGTCGCCGGCGTCGGAGCCGCCGTACTCCTCGGGGATCTGCAGGCCGAGCATGCCGTTCTTGCCGGCGTCGAGCCAGAACTCGCGCGGCAGCGCCTTGGCGGCGATGTGCTCGTCGGTGTGCGGGAGGACGGATCGCTCGATCCAGGTCCGCGCCGACTCGCGGAACGCCTCGTGGTCCTCGTCGTAGATCTCACGCTTCATGGCGCCACCCTACCGACCGGTAGCCGGGCGGCGTACCCGCGGCAGGGGCGCGGACGGGCCTCAGGCCCCGGGGTGCGCCTTCTTGTACGCCGGCCAGTCGAAGACGTGCTGCGGCGCCTCGATCGGCACGTGCTTGTCGAAGTCGGAGTACCTGAACGACGCGGCGACCTCGTCGTACCGCAGGAGGTAGTGGGGAGCCGCGACCCGGACGTAGAGCATGTCCCAGGCAGAGCCCTCGGACTCCTTGATCCGCACGACCTTCTGACCGTCGACGGTGGTGGTGCCCTCGTCGGTGATGTCGGCGTGCTCGCGGCCGGGCCGGCTGAGCAGCTGGTTGAGGTCGCAGATCGGGTTGATCCCGCTGTAGAGGGCGTCGTCGCGGACCCAGTTGTCGCCGATCAGGGAGGTCACATCGCCGGGGCCGCCGGTGGTCTTGGTCCGCCAGTAGGCCTTGTTGGGTCGCATGTAGATGTGCGTGCCCTTCTCGATGACCCGGCTGAGCGCACCGCCCGTGCCGGGGTAGGACATCGTGCCCTTGCAGTCGCCGTCGCTGGTGTCGTAGAAGTCCACGTCCGTGACCGCGCCGGTCTTGTGGTCGGTGAAGCTGCCGACGATGTGCGCGGTCGTGACGATGCCCATCTGCTTGTCCGAGTCGGCCCGGATCCTCTTGGCGGGCTGGCGCAGGAAGAGCGCGGCGGCCGACGGCGGGTGGGGGTGATCGCCGCCGTCGTCGGTCAGGACGGCCGCGACCACGCCGGCGCCGATCGCCAGGACACCGGCCACCCCGGCGGCGGTCCACAGCGCCCAGCGCCGGCGCCGCAGCCTCGGCCCGTACGTCGGCGCTGCCGGCGGCACCGTCGGGGCGGGCGTCGGCGGGGCGGGTGTCGGCGGGGCGGGGGTGTCCGGCCCCGCCGGGCGGGGTGCGGAGCGGACGGCGGTCTGCAGCGGGACGACCCGGGGCATCGGCATCCGCAGCGCGGCCTGGAGGTCGGCGCGCATCGCCGCGGCCGAGGAGTAGCGCTCGCTCGGGCTCTTCGCCATCGAGATCCGCAGGATCCGGTTGGCGGCGTGGATCATCGCGTCGTCGCCCGGCAGCTGCGGCGGCGGCTCGCTCACGTGGGCGTTGATGATCTGGTACTCCGTCTCGCCGGAGTACGGCGGCGTGCCGGTCAGCGTCGCCCACAGCACGCAGCCGAGGGAGTAGATGTCGCTGGCGACGCCCGCGGGCGCCCCGGTGTGCAGCTCGGGCGCCATGTAGTTGGGCGTCCCGACGCCCGACCGGCTGAACCGCGTCGCCGCCGCGTTGAGCCGACGGGCGATGCCGAAGTCGCAGAGGTAGGTGCGGATCGTGTTGCCGCGCAGCCGCACCAGCACGTTGCCGGGCTTGATGTCGCGGTGGACGAGCCCGGCGGAGTGGGCGTCGTACAGGCCGCTGGCGGTCTGCTCGATGATATCGAGCGCGTCGCTCACCGGAGGTACGCCGGCGCGGTTGATCAGGTGCCCGAGGTCGCCGTCGGGGATCAGCTGGCTGGCGAGGTAGAGGTAGCCGTCCTCCTCGCCGTGCGCGTAGACCGCGACCACGTGGGCGGAGTCGAGCGAGGCCTGGGTCTGCGCCTCGCTGGTGAAGCGGTGCCGGAACTCCGGGTCGTGGGCGTAGAGCGGCGCGATGACCTTGAGCGCCACCTCGCGGTCGAGGCTCTCCTCACGGGCCCGGAAGACGATGCCCATGCCGCCCTGGCCGATCTGCTCGAGCAGCAGGAAGCGCCCGATGCGGGCCCCGGGTGCGGGGAGGCCGGCGGGCTGGAACTGGGGCACGGGACGTTTCTACCCGACCGGGCCCGGATTACGCGTCAGTCGCGGGAGGCGAGCAGGTCCTCGACCCACTCGGGCACGAGTCGGCTCGCCGGACCCTGGCGGGCCTCGTGGAAGTAGAAGCTGCCCTCGCTGGGCTCGAGGTTGAGCTCCAGCGTGCGGGCGCCGTACTTGCGGGCCTGCTGGACGAACCCGGCGGCCGGGTAGACCGCGCCGGAGGTGCCGATGGAGACGAAGAGGTCGGCGCGGGCGAGCTCGACGGCGATGCGGTTCATCTCGTAGGGCATCTCGCCGAACCAGACGACGTCCGGCCGCAGGGCGCGCGCACCGCAACCGGGGCAGGCCGGGTCGTCGACCAGGGTGGTGCGCCAGGGCCAGCGCCGGTCGCACTCGGTGCACCAGGCGCGGTAGGCCTCGCCGTGCATGTGCACGACGCCGGTCGATCCGGCACGCTCGTGCAGGTCGTCGATGTTCTGGGTCACGAGCACCAGCTCGTCGCCCAGCGCCTCGCCCAGGCGGGCGAGCGCGTAGTGGGCCGGGTTCGGCTCGACGGTCTCCAGCGCGGCCCGCCGGGCGTCGTAGAACTGCTGGACGGTCATCGGGTCGCGCTCGAACCCCTCGGGCGTCGCGACGTCCTCGACCGGGTGCCCCTCCCACAGGCCGTCGGAGTCGCGGAAGGTCGGCACACCCGACTCGGCGGAGATGCCGGCACCGGTGAGTACGACGACGCGGGTCACGTCAGCGCACGCTACCGGGTCC
>WQZX01000069.1 GCA_009780515.1 Nocardioidaceae bacterium
GAGGCGGTTGGCGGGCTCAACCAAACGCTCGTTACTGTCGGTGGCATGCCGACTATCGAGCTCCCGATGCCCGGCGGCACGGCCGAGGCCTTCCTCGCCGTCCCGTCCGACCACACCGACGGCCAGACCCACCCGGGCGTCCTGTTCTTCATGGACGCCATCGGGCTGCGCCCCCAGATCGAGCAGATGGCCCAGCGGATCGCCGACTGGGGCTACGTCGTGCTCGCGCCCAACGTCTTCTACCGCACCGGCACCGCCGAGGAGATCGCGCCGAAGGAGGACCTGCGCGAGCCCGGCGCCCGCGACGCGTTCTTCCCGACGATCATGCCGCACATGCAGGCGCTGACGTCGGACAAGTCCAACGAGGACACCGCCGCGTACCTCGCCGCGCTCCGGGCCCGTCCCGAGGTCGCCGACGGCCCGATGGGCACCACCGGCTACTGCATGGGTGCGCGCCTCGCGACCCGTGCGGCGGGCAACCACCCCGACGACATCGCGGCCGTCGCGGGCTTCCACGGCGGCGGCCTGGTCACCGAGGACGCCGACAGCCCGCACCTCTCGCTGCCGCAGGCCCGCGCGGAGTTCGTCTACGGCCACGCCGACAACGACCAGTCCATGGGCCCCGAGGCCGTCGAGGCGCTCGGCACGGCGCTCGAGGCGGCCGGGCTGACCGCAGCCAACGAGGTGTACGCCGGGGCACCCCACGGCTACTCCATGAACGACACCTCCATGTACGACGAGGCCGCGGCCGAGCGCTCCTTCACCGAGCTCGAGGCGCTGCTCGGTCGCACCATCCGGGCCTGATCCCGTGTGCGGGTGGGCACGGGGATGATGGTCCCCGTGCTCACCTCGCTGCGCCGCACGCTCGGCCGTGCGCTCCTCGACCCGCTGCCCGACCCGTTGCGTGCGGCCGCCGACCTCGCCGGCGGCGGCCGGATCGTCGCCGGCAAGCGGATCCTGATCACCGGGGCGTCCTCCGGCGTGGGCCGGGCCGCCGCCGCGCTGCTGGCCGACCAGGGCGCGACCGTCGTCGCCGTCGCCCGCAGGATCGAGGAGCTCGATCGGCTGGCCGACGAGACCGGCGCGCTGCCGTTCCCGTGCGACCTGACCGACGGCGACGCGATCGATGCGCTGACCGACGCCGTCCTCGACCACGTCGGCGGCATCGACGTGCTCGTCAACAACGCCGGCCACTCGATCCGCCGGTCGGCCGCCGACACGGTCGAGAGGCCGTTCGACCACGACCGGCTGATGCGGCTGAACTACCACGCGCCGGTGCGGCTGACCCTCAACCTCCTCGACGCCCTGCGCGAGAGCCGCGGCCAGGTGGTCAACTCCTCCACGTGGGGCGTGCCGGGCGGGCTGATGCCGCGCTTCTCCGCCTACCACGCATCGAAGGCCGCCCTGGCCGCGTTCGCCGCCAGCCTGCAGGCCGAGGAGCGGGCCAACGGAGTCGCGGTGACCTCGCTGCACTTCCCGCTCATGCGCACCCCGATGATCGCGCCGACGACGGCGTACGCCGCCCGCGCGGCGCTCGAGCCGGAGACCGCCGCACGCTGGGTGCTGACCGCGGTCCGGCACCGCCCGGCAGAGCTGATGCCGGCGTACGCCGCGCTGCTGGAGGTGCTCGGTCAGGTCTCGCCGAGGCTCCCCGAGCGGCTCGTCTCGGCCGCAGGCACCTGATCGGCAGAAAGTCAGGCAAAGAATTTTCAGTGAACTGCGTCACTCCGGATCTGGGCCGTCGTTTGTCATCGCACAGGGGAGTCCAGATATGGGGGATGGGCATGTTCGGGAAAGTCATCGCCTTCGTCGCCGCGGCCACGGCCACGGTGCTGCTAGCGGGTCCGGCATCGGCCGGCTCGTACGGCAACAAGGTCAACACCGCCTGCAACGTGCGCATCACGGCGCAGGCCGGCAAGGCGATCTCGGCGTACATCGACGTCAACGCCAACGCCACGAACAAGATCAGCGGAACGGTCACCATCCGGGTCTACGAGCAGGTGGCGAAGACGCCGGCCCGCGTCGCCGCCCGCCCCGCCGGCCGCCTGGTCTGGTCCACCTCGGCCCACTACAGCGGCAAGCCCCTCTCGATCCGCGGTCCGGTGCTGCCGGCCGGTCGTGCCGAGGCGGTGGGCACGTTCTCCGCCGACCCCGGCACCTACCTCGACTGCAGGTGCTTCCGTGACTTCCGCACCCGCGGCGTCGCCGCCCAGCACCTCGGCAAGCAGGGCTCCGGCAGCGGCATGGGCGGCCTCGGCGGCACGCTGCCGAACACCGGCGGTCCCTCCGCGTGGTGGGTCTACCTCGGCGCCGGCCTGGTCCTCGCCGGCGGCTCGTCGGTCTACGCCAGCCGCCGGCGGCGGCTCACCGTCTGATCCGGGGACCGCTCGGACGGCATGGGACGGGGCTAGCCTCGTCCCATGCCGTCCCTGCGCTGCCCCTGTGACGTGACCCTCCGCGGTGAGACCGACGACGAGCTCGTCGAGAAGGTGCAGGAGCACCTCGCCGCCGAGCACCCCGGCCGCGAGTACAGCCGCGAGGAGATCCTGTTCATGGCGATGTGAGTCGCCGCTCCGTCAGCCGGGGTAGATCCTCGGCGCCTCGGACGCCTTGCCGGTGAACTCCGGCGTTCGCTTCTCCCGGAAGGCCGCGACGCCCTCCTTGCCGTCGGCGATGGAGGTGTAGTACATCGCCAGCGAGTCCGACAGGTGCGCCTCGAGCGGGTCGCCGGCCGCGCCGTTGCGGTAGAGCATCCGCTTGGCCAGCGCGAGCGCGACGGGGGAGCGGTCGACGACGAACGAGCGCGCCAGCCCGTACGCCGCGGGCAGCAGCTCGTCGGGGTCGTGGAGGCTGCGCACCAGCCGGCCGGCGTACGCCTGGTCGGCGGTGAGGACCTCGGCGGAGTAGACCCACTCCAGCGCCTGCTGGATGCCGACGATGCGCGGCAGGAACCACGTCGAGCACGCCTCCGGCACGATCCCGAGCCGGCCGAAGACGAAGCCGACGCGCGCCTTCGTCGAGGCCAGCCGGATGTCCATCGCGAGCGTCATCGTCGCGCCGATCCCGACCGCGGGGCCGTTGATCGCCGCGATGACCGGCTTGGGCAGCGCGTGGATCGCCAGGGTCACCTTGCCGCCGGTGTCGCGGATGCCGTCGTCGTACGGCGCCTGGTCGTAGGACGCCCGGAACTCCTCCGGCGTCGGCGAGAGCGACTCGTCGAGGCCGAAGACGTTGCCGTCGGCCGAGAGGTCCATGCCGGCGCAGAACGCGCGGCCCGAGCCCGTCACCACGACGGCGCGTACGTCGTCGGAGCGGGCCTCGGTCGTGAAGACCGCGAGCAGCTCGCGCGCCATCGTCAGGTCGAAGGCGTTGAGCGCATCGGGCCGGCTGAGCGTCAGCGTGGCGATCCCGTCGCCGTCGACGCTCCAGTCGAGGGTCTCGTAGGTCGTGTCGCTCATGTCACTGCGGCAGCCCGGAGGCCGTGCACTCCTTCTTGGTGATGTCCTGGGTGCGGTCCTCGATGATCGCCTTGAAGAGCGGTCGGGCCCGCGTCGTGTCCATGTCGTTGGCGGACGGGCTCGTCACCGGCATCGTGCAGGACTTGCCGTCCTTGCCGTTGGCATGCCGCATCGCCAGCGCCCAGCGGGCGACCGCGAGCTTGCTGGTGCCGTCGCCGAAGGAGAAGAAGGCCGGCACGGCCTGGTTGAGCCTCCACCAGCGGATCGGGTTCAGGACCGACCAGGGCGAGAAGACCTTCTTGCCGATCTGGGCGATGACCTCGCGCTGGTGGTGCACGCGGTCGAGGTCGCCGAGCCTCTGGTCGTGGCGGGCACGCGCGTAGGCGAGCGCGGTCGCGCCGCCGACCTGCTGGCAGCCCTTGTGGACGTGCAGCCCGGAGTAGTGGTCGTTCATCCGCTCCTTGGGGCAGATCCGGATGCCGCCGACCGCGTCGACCACGCCCGCGACGCCGCCCAGGCCGACCTGGACGTAGTCGTCGATGCGGATGCCGGTCTGCTGCTCCAGCGCCTTGACGAGGTGGGTCGCGTCGTTGGTGCGGTAGTAGGAGTTGATCTTCGCGCCGTTCACGATCCAGTCGCGCGGGAACGACACGAGCGTGTCCGGCCCCGAGCCGGTGTGCAGGATCATGATCGTGTCCGCCAGGCTCTCCGAGTGGTTCCTGCCGGTGTGGTACTCGCGCTCCTGCTTCCTGGTCAGCCCGGCGCGCGAGTCGCTGCCGACCATGAGGTACGTCGTCCCGGGCTGGTCGGCCGGGCGGTGGCCGCTCGGCTCGTACGGCACCTTCGAGATCTTCGTCCAGGTGAAGAACGGCACCGCGATCGTGTAGACGAGCCAGAGCACGATCAGCGCACCGATGATCCGCACCCACCGGCGCGGGCTGCGCCACCCGGACCGGCCACGCTGGCGGCTGGGTCGCGGCGGCTCGGGGGTGGCGCCGTAGCGGGTCCGGTCCGCTCCGGCCGGCGGGAGCCCGCGGCTGGACGGGCCGTTGCCGCCGGTGCGCGACTGCGTCGGCAGCATCATCGTCGGCTCGGGGTCGTCGGAGCCCGCCCTCGGCCGCTGGGTGGCGCGCGTCGGGTCGTCCTTGCGTGCGGGGGGACGGTCCCCGTACATCCAGTCGAAGCCGTCGCCGCCGTCGTCGGTACCACCTGCCATGGCGAAGACGCTACCGTCAGCCCGTGACCGAACTCCTCCCGGCGCGCACGCCGTCGTACTCCCGGATCGAGCTCGCGACCGTCACCTCCCGCGCCCAGGCCAACCTGCTCGGCAACATCCACGGCGGCGAGATCGTCAAGCTGGCCGACTCCGCGGCGGGTGTGGTCGCCCAGCGCCACGGCGAGGGCCCGGCGGTGACGGCGGCGCTCGACGAGATGGCGTTCCTCGAGCCGGTGCGCGTCGGCGACATCGTGCGCACCTACGCCCAGGTCAACTGGGTGGGCCGCTCGTCGATGGAGGTCGGGGTGCGGATCGAGACCCAGCCGTGGGACGCCGCGACCGAGTGGCGGCACGTCGGGTCGGCGTACTTCGTCTTCGTCGCGATCGACGGCGCCGGCGCGGCCCGAGCCGTCCCACCGCTGCGCCCGGAGACCGATGCCGACCGCCGTCGGGCCCGCGAGGCCGAGATCCGACGGTCCCACCGGCTGGCCCGACGCGAGGAGATCGAGGCCGGGCGCCGGGGCACCGGCACGGCCGCAGGCTGAGCCATCCAGGCTGGGCCCGAATCGGCGCTGTTGCCGCGACCGCCTAGAATGTGGCGCCGGCCGGTCCCCACACACCGAGAGTGACGAATGCAGATCCGAATGACCCCCAAGCGCTCGATCGCGCTTGCCGTCGTCGTCGTCCTGATGGCGGGACTGGTCGCGGGTTCGCTGATCCTGGACAAGAGCAGCGACCGTCGCCGGGCGATGTACCGCAACATCATCCAGGTCCAGCAGCTCGAGTACGACCTGATCAAGGCCGGGAAGAAGCCGGTCCTCGGCAAGCTCCGCGGCCGCAAGAACGCCCCGGACACCAAGCTCGGCCCGGCCGACTACAAGCCGGCGCGCGGCGTGATCCTCACCATCGCCGAGCGCGACGGCGCCACCTGCATCAAGGGCGTCAACCGGTTCAAGGACCGCACCGCCTGGCAGTGCCTCAACATGGACTTCGGTCGCCCGACCCTCGGCGGTCTTCGCTAGCTGTGATCAGCCCTGCGGGCGCGCGGCATCGGCCAGCGCCCCGGCCACGGCGTCGACGACGGCCGGCCGCGGCGGCGCGCCGTACGACGACACCTGCACGCGTCGCTCGCCGCCGCGCACCAGGCTCCGTCGTACGTCGTCGCGCTGGTGCGCCTGCAGCGCGAGCCCGGGCAGCAGCGTGACGCCGAGCCCGCTCGCGACGAGCGACTGGACGGCGACGTAGTCGTCGCTCGCGAAGGCGATGCGGGGCGTGAACCCGGCCGCCTCGCACAGCGTCATCAGCTGGCTGCGGCAGCGCTCGCAGCCGGTGATCCACCGACTCTCGGCGTAGTCGGCCAGGTGCGGCTCCCCGCTCGGGCGCCGGTGCTCGCGCCCGACGGCGTCGGTGGTGACGAGGTAGAGCGGGTCGGTCAGGACCGTGGTCGAGGTCAGCCCGTCGGGGTCGGCCTGGTCGGGGTAGCGGAAGGTCAGCGCGAGGTCGGCGGTGCCGGCGCGCAGCATCTCGGCGGCCTCGGGAGGCTCGGCCTCGGCGAGCTCGAGGTCGATGCCCGGGTGACGCTCGGCGAGGATGCCGACCGCGGCCGGGACCAGCGTCGCCGCGGCCGAGGGGAAGGCCGCGACCCGTACGCGCCCCGACTGGAGGCTGGTGCTGGCGGCGAGCTCCGCCTCGGCCCGCTCCAGGAGTCCGAGGATCTCCTCGCCACGACGGGCGAGCCGCTCGCCCTCGGGCGTGAGACGTACGCCGCGGCCGACCCGCTGCAGCAGGACGCTGCCGGTCTCGGTCTCGAGCCGCCGGAGGTGGTGGGAGACGGTCGGCTGGCCGTAGTGGAGTCGCTCGGCGGCCGCGGACACCGTGCCGGCGCGGTGGAGGGCGACGAGCGCCTCGAGTCGCCGGAGGTCGATCACTCGTCCACCGTACATCGACGTGATCGATGAGATCGAGCTAAAAGAACTATTGGACCGATGGATGCTCCGCGGGTGAGCATGGATCCATGACCGCTCCCGCCACCGCCACGACGACCCCGACGACGGCTCCGCCGACGTTCGAGGCCGTGGTGGAGGCGGGGCGCGTCGTCGCCGAGGCGGTGGGCGGCACCCCTCAGGTCGCCCACCCCCTGCTCGGCGGCGTGGTCGGCGCGGACGTCGTGGTCAAGCACGAGCACGTCCTGCCGACCGGGTCCTTCAAGGTCCGGGGCGGAGCATTCCTGTCCGCCCGTCTCTCGCCCGAGGAGCTCGCCGCCGGCGTGGTGACCGCGTCGACCGGCAATCACGCCCAGTCCGTCGCCTACGCCGCCCGGCTGGCCGGCATCTCCGCGACGGTCGTGATGCCGAGCTGTGCCCCGCAGGTCAAGCGCGACGCGGTCGCGGCGCTGGGCGCCGAGGTCGTGATCCACGGCGAGACGCTGAGCGAGGCGGCGTCGTACGCGCGAACGGGGGAGCGGGCCTTCGTCGACCCGACCGACCCGCGGATCGTGATGGGCCACGCCACGGCGTACCTCGAGCTGTTCCGCGCCGAGCCCGGCCTGGCCTCGGTCTACGTGCCGATCGGGAGCGGCACCGGCGCGGCGGGCGCGTGCGTCGTCCGCGACGCGCTCGCGCCGGGCTGCCGCGTCGTGGGCGTGCAGTCGTCCGCCGCCCCGGCCGGCTGGCGCTCCTGGCGCAGCGGCTCGATCGAGCAGGCGCCCTCCACGACCAGGGCGTCCGGGCTCGCGACGGTGACCGGCTACCCGGGCCCGCAGGCGGTGCTGGCCCGCGGCCTCGACGACTTCCAGCTGGTCTCCGACGACGAGATCGACGCCGCGGCGCGGCTGCTGGCCACGCATGCGCACACCCTCGCCGAGGGTGCCGGCGCCGCGTCGCTCGCCGGTCTGCTCGCCGACGACGAGGCCGCGCGCGGCCGCGGGCGGGTCGCGGTGATCGTCACCGGCGCGAACGCGTCGGCCGACGAGATCGCGCGCATCGCGGCCCGCTGACTCCCGTCGTACGACGGCGGCGAGCGGCTCGTCCCGGGTGAGGTCGGCCGGTCACGGCGCGTCGGCCCGACTGTGACGGGTGTGACTGGTGATACTGGCGCGGACTGCTTCCTTCCCCAGCAGGAGATTCCGCCTCATGGCAACCTTCACCCCGGCGACCCCCGCGCCCGCGCCGATGAACCTCGCCGACCGCGCTGCCCGGGTCCGGTTCCGCCGAGCGGTGACCCTGATGGCGTTCACCCTGGTGGCGCCCGGGTCGGCCCAGCTCATCACCGGCAACCGTCGTGTCGGACGCGTCGCGCTGAGGATCTGGTTCACCACGATCGTCCTCGGGGTGACGGCCCTCGTGGTCGCGTACGAGTTTCCCGGCTTCGCGGTGCGCCAGGTCGTCGTCCTGCACCTGCTCACGATCGCGCGGCTCGGGCTCATCGCCGGCGCGATCGGGTGGGTCTACCTGCTCGTCGACGCCTGGCGCATCGGCCAGCCGCTGAGCCTGGTGCGCCAGCAGCGGCTGATGATGACCGGCGTCAACGGCGTGATGTGCTTCTCGGTCGCCGCGGTGCTGCTCTACGGGTCGCACATGGCCGGCACCACCAACGACTTCCTGTCGATGTTCGGCACCGGCGCCGCCACCGGCGCGCACGACGGCCGCTACAACGTGCTGCTGCTCGGCGGCGACTCGGGTGCGAGCCGCGTGGGCATGCGCACCGACTCGATGACCGTCGCCTCGATCGACGCCGACACCGGCAAGACCGTGCTGATCGGCCTCCCGCGCAACCTGGAGAACTTCACCTTCGCGCCCGGCTCGGTGATGGCCAAGCAGTTCCCGCACGGGTTCGACTGCGGCATCCCCAACTGCGAGCTCAACGCCGTCAGCACCTGGGCCGAGGACCACCCGAAGCTGTTCGGCAAGACCGACGTGGGCGACAAGACCGCCGGCATGGAGGCGACGCTGTCCGCCATCGAGGGCGTGACGGGGCTCAAGATCAACTACTGGGCGATGGTCGACCTCCAGGGCTTCCGCGACCTGTCCAAGGCGATCGGCGGCGTCACCATCGACGTGCGCCAGCCGATCGCGGTCGGCAAGACCGGCGACATCAAGGGCTACATCCCGGCGGGCAAGCAGAAGCTCGAGGGCAACGACCTGCTCTGGTACGCCCGCTCCCGCGCCACCTCCGACGACTACTCCCGCATGGCGCGGCAGAAGTGCGTGATGAACGCGATGCTCTCCCAGATCAGCCCGATGGACGTCGTGAGGCACTTCGACGCGCTCGAGAAGGCCACCACCGGCACCATCTCCACCGACCTGCCCGGCTCCGAGGTCGGTCGCTTCGTCGACCTGGCGCTCAAGGCCCGCAGCCAGAAGATGGCGACCGTCTCACTCGTCCCGCCGGTGGTCAACACCGCCGACCCGAGCATGCCCAAGGTCCACGCGCTGATCGCGAACGCGATCGCGAAGTCCGAGGGCCGCAGCGTCCCCGGCGGCGGCGCGAAGAAGAAGCACCACCACCACGCTGTGAGCACTGCGGGCCAGATGGGCGAGGGCTCGCTCGGCTCCTACCAGTCCGGCTACACCGCGAACCAGACCTCGAACCTCGGCGCCAGCTGCTGAGCCGGTCCGGCTCGGTCCGAGTCCTCGGCCGGGTCAGCCCAGCGCCGGCAGGGCGGCGACCACGGCGTCGTACGTCGCCTGGTCGGGGGCGGCGACGATGCCGCCCTCGAGGCGGCGCGGCTCGAGCGGCCCGCCGTCGTGGCGGCCGATCACGCCGCCGGCCTCGGTCAGGATCAGCGCGCCGGGCAGGTGGTCCCAGGGCATGCTGCGGTTGTAGACGAGCGCACGCGCGTCGCCGGCGATGAGGTGCGGGTAGTCGACGCCGCAGCACGCCCAGCTGATCTCGAGCGTCCCGAGCCCGGGCAGGTCCTTGCCGACCCAGCCGCGCCGCGCCGTGCGGTACGCCGCGTCGCCCGGCTCGGCGACCCGCAGCCGCTCGCCGTTGCGGAAGGCGCCCGCACCGCGCTCGGCGACGTACGACGCCCCGTGCTGCGGCTGCCAGATCCAGCCGCGGGTGATCTCACCGCCGACGACCTCGCTGACCATCACGGCGTGGTCGGGGGAGCCGTTGACGAAGTTCTTGGTGCCGTCGACGGGGTCGACGGTGAAGGAGTGGTCGGCCTCCTCGAACGCCTCGATCAGCGTCGGGTCGGCGGCCATCGCCTCCTCGCCGAGGATCAGCGCGCCGGGGTACGCCGCCTGCAGCGCCTCGGTGATCAGCGCCTCCGACTCGTGGTCGGCGACGGTGACCAGGTCGCCCGGACTCTTCTCCGACACCTCGGCGTCGCCGAGCGCCCGGAACCGGGGGTTGATGACCTCGTCGGCGACGTCCTGCAGCAGGGTGAGAACCGCGGCGGTGTCCACGCCCCTACGTTAGTGCGGCCCCGTCGCGCCCCCGTAGGGTGTCCGCCGTGGCGGTCGTGGCGGTGGTGGTGACGTTCAACCGGTTGCCGATGCTCCAGCGTCTCGTCGGCCGCCTGCGCGCGATCGGCGGCCTGGACCGCATCCTGGTCGTCGACAACGCCTCGACCGACGGCACCGGCGAGTGGCTGGTCTCGGCGGGCGACGGGCCCGGCGTACCGGTCGAGCACCGCACCCTGGCGACCAACACCGGGGGAGCGGGCGGCTTCCACGACGGCATCGAGTGGGCCGAGGGCCTGCTGTCCGACGACGAGGACCTCGTCTGGCTGATGGACGACGACGGTCTCCCCGAGCAGGACTGCCTCGCGCGCCTGCTCGAGCGCGTCCAGCGCGACCGGCTCGAGTTCTGCGGTCCCGTCGTGCTGGCCGAGCAGGACCCGACCCGGCTGTGCTTCCCGATCCGGCTGCCCGGCGGCAGCCGCGTCGTGCACGCCATGCCCGCCGTCGAGGGCGCCGCCCGCGACGGCCTCGTCGACGACGTCGTCATCCCGTTCAACGGCGTGCTCGTCACCCGCGGGCTCGTACGGCGGATCGGCCTGCCCCGCGCGGAGTTCTTCATCTGGGGCGACGACGTGGAGTACCTCTGGCGCGCCGAGCGCGCCGGCGCCCGCATCGCGACCGTCGTCGACGCACGCTTCCTGCATCCCGCGACGGACGACCTCGGCACCCCGATGATGCTGGGGCGCACGACCTACAACCACACGCCCAGCGACCTGAAGCACTACTGCATGGCCCGCAACAACGTGCTGAACCTGCGCGACTACCGGGGCTGGCTGTTCGTGCTCTTCTTCTGGGTCAAGACCGTGTGGTTCTACCTGTTCACCAAGCCGCGGCCGGGCCGGATCGCGATGAGCGCCCGGGCGGCGGCAGCCGGCCTGCGCGGCGACTTCACCGGCCACCGGAGGTACCTCCGGTGAGGGTCGCGGTCGTCGTCGTCACCTACAACCGCGCGGACCTGCTGGCCCGGATGCTCGAGGGCCTCGCGGCGCTGGACCGCGCGCCCGACGCGGTGATCGTGGTCGACAACGCCAGCACCGACCACACGCCGGACGTGCTGGCGGCGGCGACCCTGCCCGGCCTGCGCACGATCCGGACGGCCGACAACCTCGGCGGCGCCGGCGGCTTCCATCTCGGCCTCAGGACGGCGTACGACGAGGGCTTCGACGCGATGTGGCTGATGGACGACGACGTCGTGCCGGCGCCCGACTGCCTGAGCCGGCTGCTCGAGGCGGACGGCAGCTGCCTGATCAGCGTGCGCGAGGACACCGCCGGTGCGCTGGTCGAGAAGGCCGCGATCCGCTTCGACCTGCGCAACCCGCTGGCGATCCGTCCCAAGACGGCCAGCGTCGACTCGACGTACTCCTCGCGCGCGGAGATGCCCGCGACGGTCGTGGTCGAGAACGTCGCGTTCGAGGGGTTCCTGGTCCGGCGCGAGGTCGTCGAGCGGATCGGCTTCCCCGACCCGAGCTTCTTCATCTTCTACGACGACGTCGACTACGCCATCCGCGCCCGCCGGGCGGGCTTCTCGATCCGGGCGGTGCGCGACGCGGTGCTGGTGCGCCAGCTCGGGTTCGACCAGCAGCACGACCTGTCGGGCTGGAAGGGCTACTACATGTACCGCAACCTGTTCGCGGTGCACTTCAGGTACGCCGAGAACCCGCTCGTGCGGCTCAAGCCGTGGCTGATCGCGCTCGTGGTGGTCCTGCTGAGCCCCCTGCGGGGCGGGCGGGCCGAGGCCCGCAACGTCACGAGAGCCGTGCGGGACGCGCGCCGGATGAGGTGGCTGGATCCGGCTGCGGCTCCTCCTCCGGCCGTCGCTCGCCGGTGAACCCGTAGCGCAGCCTGGGCCTCAGCCCGACGTGGTTGCCGGTGGTCATCGCCGACGCCCACACCGCGAACGAGCCGACCACGATGCCGCCGAGGATGTCGGCGAAGAAGTGCCAGCCGAGGTACATCGTGCCGAAGACCGTGACGACCCAGAAGATCCAGGCGACGACCCGGATCCAGCGCCGGAGCCCGAGGAGGGTCACGGTCAGGCAGATGGTGGTCATGATGCCGACGTGCAGCGACGGGAACGCGGCGATCGTCTGCAGGCGCCCCGCGCCCCAGGGGTGCTGCGTCACGGCCGTGTAGTCGGTCAGCAGGCCGCTCTCGAGGTCGGTGACGTAGGTGTGGGGGAGCGCCGTGAAGTGCTCGGGCGAGCTGTAGATCGGGCCGAGGGTCGGGACCAGCAGGTAGAAGAGCGCGCCGAGCACCCAGTCCAGCGCAACAGCCGTGACGTACCAGGACCCGGCGCTGGTGGCGCGGGTCCAGACCAGCGCGATCGCGATCGAGGCCGGCACCAGACCGATCCACAGGATGTAGGCGCCGGAGAAGATGTGCGCGAAGATGCCGGTCCCGAACACGTGGTGGAGCACCACGGCGGGGGCGTGCCCGAACCAGATCTTGCGGTCGAAGGCGGCGAGCCTGTCGTCGTACAGCCGGTGGTTGACGAAGGGCACCATGCTCTTGACGTTGCGGAACGTCGCGTAGCAGAGGTACCAGGCGCCGAGACCGCTGAGCGCGTACGCCCACTGGCGCTTGTGCCACCGCTCGCGCATCACCTCGCGCGTGACGTCGCCCACGTCCGCCCGGGACCAGGAGCCCCGGAGACGGGATCGGTGGGCCACCCGTGGCGCGACGTCGACGACGATCGCCGCCAGCAGGATCAGCGGGAACCAGAGGAAGTTCCCGTCGGGGTCACGCACCGGAAGGTGCTTCCACACGGCCAGCACGACCATCACGATCGCCAGCAGGATTCCGCAGGCCCACGCGAGTCCGAACTGCCGAGCGGAGTGGAGCACGGCACTGTCCTTCGTCACCCGAGCGAGGATAGTTGACGGATATCACCATCTCCGGCCCGGCTTGCCGAAGCCGTCCCCGGGGCGATCGGCCGTTAGACTCACGCCCCGTGTCGAAGTCAGAACCCCTCCCCGACCTCCTCGTCGTCGGTGCCGGCTTCTTCGGTCTCACGATCGCTGAGCGCTGCGCCGCCGAGCTGGGCCTGAAGGTGTTGGTCCTCGACCGACGCGACCACCTCGGTGGCAACGCCTACTCCGAGTTCGAGCCCGAGACCGGCATCGAGGTGCACAAGTACGGCACCCACCTCTTCCACACCTCCAACGAGCGGGTGTGGGAGTACGTCAACCGGTTCACGACGTTCACCGACTACAAGCACCGCGTCTTCGGCAAGTACCAGGGGCAGGTCTACTCGCTGCCGATGAACCTGGCCCTGATCAACCAGTTCTTCGGCAGGAGCCACACGCCCGACGAGGCGCGGGCCCTGATCGCCGAGCAGGCCAGCGAGATCTCGACCGAGGACGCCGCGAACCTCGAGGAGAAGGCGATCAGCCTGATCGGGCGCCCGCTCTACGAGGCGTTCATCAAGGGCTACACCGCGAAGCAGTGGCAGACCGACCCCAAGGAGCTGAGCGCGGACATCATCACGCGCCTCCCGGTCCGCTACACCTTCGACAACCGCTACTTCAACGACAAGTACGAGGGCCTGCCGACCGACGGCTACACCGCGTGGCTGACCCGGATGGCCGACCACCCGAACATCGAGGTCAAGGTCTCCACCGACTTCTTCGACGTGGCCGAGGAGTACAAGGGCAAGGTCCCGATCGTCTACACCGGTCCGGTCGACGAGTACTTCGACAACGTCGAGGGCCGGCTCTCCTGGCGCACGGTCGACCTGAAGCAGGAGACGCTCGACGTCGACGACTACCAGGGCACCGGCGTCGTCAACGCCAACGACGAGGACGTCCCCTTCACCCGCGAGCTGGAGTTCAAGCACCTGCACCCCGAGCGCGCCGCGTCGTACAAGAAGGGGCGTACGGTCGTCGTCCGCGAGTTCAGCCGCTTCGCCGAGGAGGGCGACGAGCCCTACTACCCGATCAACACCGCCGACGACCGCGCCAAGCTGCTGAAGTATCGCGACCTCGCCACCCAGGAGCCGATGGTCCTGTTCGGCGGACGGCTCGGCACCTACAAGTACCTCGACATGCACATGGCCATCGCGTCCGCGCTGTCCATGTTCGACAACAAGATCGCGCCGCACTTCCGTGACGGCGCGCCGCTGACCAGCGGAGGAGTGACCGAGTGACGGTGACGACGGGAACGACCGGGACGGCCACGCGGGTCATCCAGCGGCAGATCATGCCGCTGGACCGCGACATGGAGGTGATGTCGCTCTACATCGACCTCGAGGACGCCCACCTCGACGAGGACAAGTACGTCGTCGGTGGCACCCAGGCCGCCAAGGACATCAACAACACCCAGATCCGCCAGGCCACCGGCAGCGGTCGCCGCGTCCAGCCCGAGCAGCTGATCGATCGGACCCGGTTCAAGGTGCTCCCCGGTCAGGGCGTCTCGTTCGGCTCCCTGTTCAACGGCTTCCCGGCGTCGTACTGGCGGCGCTGGACGATCGTCGACAAGGTGCGCCTCGAGGTCACCGTGTCGGGCGCCGACGCGCACATCATCGTCAACAAGTCGCTCGCCAACGGCAACAGCCAGCGCGTCGACTCGGCGACCACCACCGAGCCGGGCCAGCAGACCTTCTCGTTCGACCTGTCGCTCGGCCCCTTCGTCGACGGCGGCTGGTACTGGTACGACGTCGTCGCCGGTGAGAACGAGTGCGTCGTCTCGGCCAACTGGACCGCCGAGGTCCCGGCCGACCGCGCCGAGCACGGCACCGTCGACATGGCGATCACGACCATGAACCGGCCCGACTGGTGCGCGCGCCTGCTGCAGCAGTTCGGCAACGCGGACCTGATGCCCTACCTCGACACCGTCTTCGTGATGGAGCAGGGCACCCAGCTGGTCGAGGACAGCGAGGAGTTCCCGGCCGCGCAGGAGCTGCTCGGCGACAAGCTGCGCGTCCTCAAGCAGGGCAACCTCGGCGGCTCGGGCGGCTACGCCCGCGGCCAGCTGGAGTCGGTCCGCAAGGGCACCGCGACGTACGCCCTGATGATGGACGACGACGTCGTATGCGAGCCCGAGGGCATCATCCGGCAGGTCACCTTCGGCGACCTCGCGCGGCGCCCCACGATCGTCGGCGGGATGATGTTCAACATCTACTCCCGCTCGCGGCTGCACAGCTTCGGCGAGGTCGTCCAGCCGTGGCGGTTCTGGTGGCTGACTCCCGAGGACGCGTACGTCGCCTGGGACTTCTCCACCCGCAACATCCGCTCCGCGCGTTGGCTGCACAAGCGCTGGGACGTCGACTTCAACGGCTGGTACTCCTGCCTGATCCCGCGCGTCGTCCTGGAGGAGATCGGCCTCTCGCTGCCGCTGTTCATCAAGTGGGACGACTCCGAGTACGGCCTGCGCGCCAAGGAGGCCGGCTTCCCGACGGTGACCATGCCGGGCGCTGCCGTGTGGCACGTCCCGTGGAGCGACAAGAACGACGCGCTCGACTGGCAGGCCTACTTCCATCACCGCAACCGGATCGTCGCGGCGCTGCTGCACTCGACGTACCCCAAGGGTGGGCGGCTGCTGCGCGAGAGCCTGAACAACCAGATCGCGCACCTCGTCTCGATGCAGTACTCCACCGCGGAGCTCCGCCTCCAGGCGATGGAGGACATCCTGCAGGGTCCTGCGCACCTGCACGAGATGCTCCCGACCCGCCTCGCCGAGGTCAACGCGCTGCGCAAGCAGTTCAGCGACGCCGTGCTGGTGGCCGATCGCGACGACCTCCCGCCGGTACGCCGCGAGAAGCCGCCCAAGCGCGGCAAGAGCATCTCCGAGGTGCCGAGCAAGCGCGCCCAGCTGATCAAGGCCGTCACCGGCCCGCTGCGCCAGGTGCGGCCCACCCGCGACCTCGCCGCGGACTTCCCCGAGGTCGAGGTCCCCGCGAGCGATGCGAAGTGGTACCAGCTCGCGAGCTTCGACTCGGCCATCGTCTCGATGAACGACGGCACCTCCGCCGCGCTCTACCGACGCGACCCGGAGCTGTTCAAGGCCCTCCTCAAGAGGACCCTCCAGCTCCACGAGCGGTATCGTCGCGAGTGGCCCGAGCTCGCCGAGACCTACCGCGAGCAGCTGGGTGAGATCACCTCGCCCGATGCGTGGGAGAGGACCTTCGCGCCCTGGACGGGCACTGACGAGGCAGGAGAGGCATGAGTGAGTTGACGGTCGAGCCGGAGCCGTCGATGCCCGAGATCAGCAGGCCGCGGGTCAACGCGGAGCTGACCGAGCCGACCGCGGCCAACGGCCTCGTCGGTGTCCTTCAGCGCCGCTACCTGCTCAAGCTGCTGGTACGCCGAGAGATCAGCGCCCGCTACCAGGGCTCGTTCCTGGGCCTGATGTGGTCCTACATCAACCCGCTGTCGCACTTCTTCGTGTACTTCGTGGTGATGGGCACCATCTTCAACCTGCACAAGAACGTGCAGAACTTCTCGATCCACCTGTTCTCGGGTCTGGTCATCGTGCACTTCTTCACCGAGACCTTCGGTGCCGGTACGCGATCGATCGTGCGCAACCGGTCGATCGTCCAGAAGATGGCGCTGCCACGCGAGATGTTCCCGGTCGCGACGATGCTGACCTCGCTCTACCACGTGGTGCCGCAGGTCGTGATCCTCGTGGTCGCCGGCCTGCTGCTCGGCTGGACCCCCGACCCGGGCGGCATGATCGCCCTGATCCTGGCGATCATCATGATCATGCTGATCGGCCTCTCGGCCGCGCTCGTGTTCAGCGTCGCCAACGTGTTCTTCCGCGACTTCGGCAACATCGTGAACGTGCTGCTGATGTTCGTGCGGTTCGGCGTGCCGATGATGTACCCCTACACGCTGGTGCACGAGCGGTTCGGCAGCTTCTCGAAGTACTACCTCCTCGACCCGCTCGCCGAGGCCGTGCTCCTGTTCCAGCGCGCCTTCTGGGTCGGCACCACGGACGACCGCGCCTACACGATCGCCACCCAGCTGCCCGACCACCTGCTCACCCGCGGGTGCGTCTTCGTCGGTGTGAGCGCGGTGATCCTGGTGATCGCGCAGGTCATCTTCAGCCGCTTGGAGAACAAGATCCCGGAGAGGCTCTGACATGACCACGTCGATCGTTCTCGAGAACGTCACCAAGAACTTCACCCTCCAGTACCACCGCACCTTCAAGCAGGTGACGGTCGCGATGGCGCGCCGTCAGCAGATCGCGCACACCTTCCGCGCGGTCGACGACGTGACCTTCAACGTCGAGCAGGGCGAGGCCATCGGCCTGATGGGCCTCAACGGCTCGGGCAAGAGCACGCTGCTGAAGATGATCAACGGCGTCATGCGGCCCGACTCCGGCCGGGTCCTGACCCGTGGCCGCATCGCCGGCCTGATCGCCACCGGTGCGGGCTTCCACCCCCAGCTCAGCGGCCGCGAGAACCTCATCCTCAACGCCGCGATCCTCGGCATGAGCGAGCGGGAGACCGCCCGCAAGTTCGACGAGATCGTCGAGTTCTCCGGGCTGGAGCACAAGCTCGAGACCCAGGTGGGCCACTACTCCTCGGGTCAGCAGTCGCGCCTGGGCTTCTCGGTAGCGATCCACGTCGACTCCGACATCTTCCTGGCCGACGAGGCGCTCGCCGTGGGTGACGCCCCCTTCCGCCGCAAGTGCGTCAAGAAGATGGAGGAGATCCGCCAGAGCGGTCGCACCCTCTTCTACGTCAGCCACTCCGCCGGCTCCGTCCGCAACACCTGCACCCGCGTGGTCGTGCTCGAGGAGGGCAAGCGCGTCTTCGACGGCGACGTCGACGAGGGCATCCGCTTCCTCCACTACGACGACGGTGAGGGCGAGGACGGCATGGAGGAGATGGACGACTTCGACATGGACGAGGGCGACATGGGCGGAGACGCGTTCTAGCCTCGTTTGGCGCGAGCGCGTCGCCGCGGTCGCTTCCCTCGCCGGACTTCGTCGGGTCCGCCGCTCCGGTCGCTGGCGCTCCCTACGCGGCGTCCCCGACGGCGTCCGGCCTCGGTCGCTGCGGCGACGCGCTGCCGCGCTCGCGGTCGAGGTGGTGCCTGGTCGGGCGCCGTTGGCGGCTTGCGGTGGTTTCGTGGTGTGCCCGGTCGGTCGTGGTGGCGGGGCTGTCTACGCGGCGTCCCCGACGGCGTCCGGCCTCGGTCGCTGCGGCGACGCGCTGCCGCGCTCGCGGTCGAGGTGGTGCCGGGTCGGGCGCCGTTGGCGGC
>WQZX01000070.1 GCA_009780515.1 Nocardioidaceae bacterium
CGAGGCGGCCGCGCCACTCGCTCACAGGCCCACCAGCTTCGTTCGCTCGGACGCGGCCTCAAGCCACAGCCCGCCGTCACCTCGCGCCCCGAGGCGGCCGCGCCACTCGCTCACAGGCCCACCGTCGAATCGTTGACGAGCCGCAGCTGCACCCACTGGACCATGTGGTCCCACGCCCCGGTCACCATCAACACTCCGATCAGCATCAGCAGGGCGCCGCCGGCGCGCATGATCCAGACCTGGTGGCGGCGTACCCAGCGCAGGGCGCCGAGCGCGCGCTCGTAGGCGACGGCGGCGAGGACGAACGGCAGGCCGAGACCGATCGCGTAGAAGAGGGCGAGCACGCCGCCACGGGCCGCGGTGCTGCCGCTGGCCATCGTGAGGGTCAGGATCACGCCGAAGGTCGGGCCGACGCAGGGCGTCCAGCCGACGGCGAAGAGCGCCCCGATCAGCGGCGCGGCGGCGATGCCGACGCCAGGCAGCTTGTGGACCCGCCACTCACGCTGCATCCACGGGAGCGCACCGGCGAACACCAGCCCGAGCACGATGAGGATCACGCCGAGCACGACCGTCAGCTCGTGCTGCCACCGCCGCAGCTCGTTGCCGATCCCTCCGAACGCCGTCGCGACCAGCACGAAGACGACCGCGAAGCCGAGCACGAACAGCAGCGACCCGAGCAGCATCCGGCCGCGGTGGCGGGCGGCCTCGCCCGAGGCGAGGTCGGCGCCGGAGAGGCCGGTGGCGTAGGACAGGTAACCCGGCAGCAGCGGGATGACGCAGGGCGAGAAGAAGGACACCAGTCCGGCGATCACCGCGACGGGGATCGCCAGCGCGAGCGATCCGCCCGCCGCCTGGTGCTGGAACCAACCGCTCACGAGCCGCTCCCGAGCAGGCCGTCGACGACGTCGGTGAGGGTGGTCTGCGACGGGATCGGTCCGTTGATCACGTCCGCCACCCGGCCCTGCTGGTCCAGCACCAGCGTCGCCGGCGGGGCGTAGGGGGCGTACTTGCCGAACGCCAGCAGGGTCTTGCTGGCCGGGTCGTAGAGCGAGGGGTAGTCGACACCGCGGTCGCGCTCGAACGCCGCGGCGGTCTGCGCGGCCGCGTCGCGGATGTCGATGCCGACGAACGCCACCTTGCCCTTGTCGCGCCCCTTCGCGAGGGAGTGCTCGGTGTCGACGAGCATCGGCATCTCCGCACGGCACGGCACGCAGCCGGACCACCAGACGTTGACCACGACCACCTTGCCGCGCATCGAGTCGAGGTTGAGCGACTTGCCCTGGACCGTCGTACCGCTGACGTCGACGGGCGCCCCGCGGTCGGCGGCGTGGACCTCGACCACCTTGCCGTCGCCGGAGATGTAGTTGAGGTCGCCGGTGCCGCCGATGCCGCCGCAGCCCGCGAGGAGGAGGGCTGCCAGCACGACGGATGACAGGAGAGTGGTACGACGCACGGTCAGCCCTCGGTCGCCTGGGTCGACTCGGGGGACGGCCTGCCGCTGCCGGCCGAGAACGGGTCGTCCCGGTCCTTCTTGGGGATCAGGTCGATGGCCGGCTCGCTGTAGGAGACCTGGCTGATGACCTCGCCGACGAAGTGCAGCGAGGTGACCGAGCAGAGCGTGCACTGGCGCTTGCGCGGGTCGTGCAGGAACGAGCGGCCCTCGACGGCCAGTCGCGTGGTCCAGATCGGCAGCTGGTGCGAGACCAGCACGGCCTCGTGCCCCTCGGCGGCGGCGCGGGCGTCGCGCACGGCGGCGAGCATGCGCTCGACGATCTCGGCGTACGGCTCGCCCCACGAGGGACGGAACGGGTTCCACAGCAGCCGCCACGTCGCGGGGTTCCGCAGCGCGTTGTCGCCGCGGAGGAACCTCATCCCCTCGAACTTGTTCTCCGACTCGATCACCCGCGGCTCGATCCCGACCTCGACCCCCAACGCGCTGGCCAGCGGCGCCGCGGTCTCCTGCGCCCGCTCGAGCGGCGAGGAGCGCACGACGGTGATGTCGCGCGAGGCGAGCGCGCCGGCTGTGCGCTCGGCCATCTGCTTGCCGAGGTCGGACAGGTGGAACCCGTCGCGGCGGCCGTAGAGGACGCCGTCGGGGTTGTAGACCTCGCCGTGGCGGACGAGGTGGACGATCGTGTCGGGCGTCGCTGTCACTGCTGCACCTCCGCGGCCGCCTCGGCCGCTGCCGGGAGCGCGTCCAGCACCGCCTGCACGGCCCGGTCGTCGTGGGACGCCGAGACGAACCACGTCTCGAAGGCCGACGGCGGCAGGTGGACGCCCTGGTCGAGCATCGAGTGGAAGAACGCGGCGTACGCCGGCACGTCGGTGCGCTGGGCGCCCTCGAAGTCGGTGACGGGCCGGTCGGTGAGGAACACCGAGAACATCGAGCCGGTCGACTGGATGACGTGGGCGACGCCGGCGGCGGTCAGCGCCTCGGCGACACCGTCGCGCAGGGTGTCGGCGACGGACGCGATGTGGGCGTAGACGTCGTCGGTGGCGTTCTGGAGCGTCGCGAGACCCGCGGCCGTCGCGACGGGGTTACCGGCGAGGGTGCCCGCCTGGTAGACCGGCCCCTCCGGAGCGAGCTGGTGCATGACGTCCGCGCGACCACCGAACGCCGCCGCCGGGAAGCCGCCGCCCATGACCTTGCCGAAGGTCATCAGGTCGGGGGTCCAGCCCTCGGTCGCGCCGTCGGTGCCCCACTGGCCCGAGCGCGAGACGCGGAAGCCGGTCATGACCTCGTCGGAGACGAACAGGGCGCCGTTGGCCCGGCAGGTCTCGGCGAGGAACTTGTTGAAGCCGGGCGCCGGCGGGACCACGCCCATGTTGCCGGGGGCCGCCTCGGTGATGAGGCAGGCCACGCGGCCGGCGTACTCGGCGAAGGCCGCGGTGACGGCGTCGCGGTCGTTGTAGGGCAGCACCAGGGTCAGCTCGGTCGAGCTGGCGGGCACCCCGGGCGTGCCGGGGATCGCCAGCGTCGTCAGGCCCGAGCCGGCCGAGGCGAGCAGCGCGTCGACGTGGCCGTGGTAGCAGCCGGCGAACTTGATCACGATGTCGCGACCGGTGAACCCGCGCGCGAGCCGGATCGCCGACATGGTGGCCTCGGTGCCGGAGGTGACCAGCCGCGCCCGCTCGACGGGGGTGCGGGCGACGAGCTCCTCGACCAGGGCGACCTCGCCCTCGGTCGGCGTGCCGTACGACGACCCGCGGGCCGCCGCCTGCTGCACCGCCTCGACCACGGCGGGGTGGGCGTGACCCAGCAGCATCGGGCCCCAGGAGCAGATGAGGTCGACGTACTCGTTGCCGTCGACGTCGGTCAGCCACGGGCCCCGGGCGCTCGCGATGAACCGCGGTGTCCCACCGACGGCGTTGAAGGCTCGCACCGGCGAGTTCACCCCGCCCGGCGTCACCTTCTGCGCACGCGCGAACAGCTCCTCGGACCTCACCCAGCCATTGTCACCGATCGCCCCCAACGCCCTGCATCCGGGCGAGCGTGACGCGAAATACCATCGAGGAACCCCGAATCGGGATAATCAACCATGTGACACCCGTAACTCACGCGGGTAAGGTCTCGTTGACGTCGTGTCGCTGGTACTGGGGGCAGGGCGACATCTGGGAGCGGTCCGAGCCTGCCGAGACGTACGGCGGGGAGGGACGGGCCGCTTTAGTTGGACAAGGGAGACGCCATGTCGAGGAAGCGCCTGGGCCGATTGCAGCGCGCCGCCACCATCGTTCCGCTCGCGCTGCTCTCGACGGCATGGACCGCGAGCGTCGCCGGCATCGGCGGCATCCCGAGCCCCGTCAGCGCCGAGGGCTCCGCCCCGGGCGCCGCGGGCGACACCAGCGTCCCCGCCAAGGCGATCAACGCGCCGGCGAGCCTGTCGACGCCGGGCTCCATCGACGGCATCAACTCCGGCACCGCGGCCCAGATCGTCAACACCGCCTCGACCGACGAGATCCCGTCGGCGGCGCTCGCCGCCTACCAGCGGGCCGCCTCGGTCATCAACGCCGCCGACAAGACCTGCCACATCAGCTGGCAGCTCATCGCGGCCATCGGCCGCGTGGAGTCCAACCACGGCCGCGCCGACGGCAACGTGCTCAACGACCAGGGCGTCTCGACCCCGGGCATCTACGGCCCCGAGCTCAACGGCAAGAACGGCCACAAGGCCATCCCCGACACCGACGCCGGTCAGTACGACAACGACACCAAGTGGGACCGCGCGGTCGGCCCGATGCAGTTCATCCCCTCGACCTGGGCGGTCGTGGGCGTGGACGCCGACGGCGACGGGAAGCGCAACCCGCAGGACATCGACGACGCCTCGCTCGCGGCGGCGGTCTACCTCTGCTCCGGCAGCGACGACCTGTCCACGCTGGCCGGCCAGCGGGCCGCGGTGCTCCGCTACAACCACAGCCAGGCGTACGTCAACCTGGTCATCAAGGTCATGAACGCCTACCTCCAGGGCGACTACACCTCGGTGCCGAACAACTCCACCGCCGCGGGCTACATCGTCCCCGGTGCGCCGAGCTACGACCCCGGCGGCACCTTCGGCGGCGGCCACAACACCTACGGCCAGGCGGTCCGCGACAACGGCTCCAAGATCGGCTCGACCGGCGGCGGCAAGACCGGCGGCTCCACCGGAGGCGGCAAGACCGGCGGCTCCACCGGAGGGTCGACGGGCGACACCACCCCGCCCATCACCCCGCCGACCGTGAGTCCCACCGGCAACCCGGTGACCAACACCGTCAACGGCCTCGTCAAGGGCGTCGGCACCGCGCTGAACGGGCTGACCGGCGGCGGCAAGACGTCGTCCTCGGGCAGCGGGAGCGGCTCCGGGTCCTCCGGCAGCAGCTCCGGGGGTGCGGTCAGCCAGGTCATCGACGGCCTGCTCGGTGCCCTCAACCCGGTCACCGCCCAGCTGCAGTGCGACACGAAGTACCTCCTCAACCCGACCAAGAAGGAGGCGTGCCTGGAGTCCTACGGACTCAAGTGAGCACCCTTCAACGAGGGCCCCGGACCGTTCGGTCCGGGGCCCTCGTGCATCTCGGCTCGCTTATTGCGGCGCCGCCCCGTTAGCATCAAGGGTGTCGCAATCGAGACTCGGGGCAGGTATGAGCAGAACGAAGCTGCTGAACGCGGCCGGCATCGCGGTCGCCGTCGTGCTCGTCGGCTCCTGGGCCGGCGGCACGCTGTGGACCGGCAAGGGCCACGATCACGTGACGGACGCCCACACGAACACCGCGGCGGCGGCTCCCCCGCCGCCGGCGCCCGCGACCTCGGCGAAGCACCACGCACCGCGTCACCGCGCGCACACCCACCACCGCACCGCCCACAGCACCCCTCAGGGCGCAGCGCCGACCGCGGCCGCGACCGCCGGAGGCGCGACCGCGACCAGGAGCGCCGCGGCGACCGGCTCCCCAGCCGCGCACCACGGCACCAGGTCAACCGGGTCAACCGGGTCGACCGGGTCCCACGCGTCCGCGCAGCCGACCCACTCCGCGTCGTCCCACCCGAGCCAGCAGGCCAAGTCCACCCCGAGCCCCAGCCCGACCCCGAGCGGCAACGTGGTCACCCGGCTGCTCGGCTCCCTCGGCCTCGGCGGCTGAGCCTCAGCCGATCAGACGAGCGGCCTCGACCGCCCAGTACGTCAGCACGATGTCGGCGCCCGCGCGCCGGATCGACGTCAGCGTCTCGATGATCGCCGGCTCGCGGTCGATCCAGCCGTTCGCCGCTGCCGCCTCGACCATGGCGTACTCGCCGGAGATGTTGTACGCCGCCACCGGTACGTCGACGACCTCGCGCACCCGGCGCAGCACGTCGAGGTAGGCGAGCGCCGGCTTGACCATGACCATGTCGGCGCCCTGCTCGATGTCCAGCAGAGCCTCGGCGACGCCCTCCCGTCCGTTGCGCGGGTCCTGCTGGTAGGTCCGGCGATCGCCCTCGAGCGAGGAGTCGACGGCCTCGCGGAAGGGCCCGTAGAAGGCCGAGGCGTACTTCGCGGAGTAGGCGAGGATGCCGGTATCGGCATGCCCCGCGCCGTCCAGCGCGTCCCGGATCACCGCGACCTGGCCGTCCATCATGCCGCTGGGGCCGACCAGATCGACGCCGGCCGCCGCCTGCACGACGGCCATGTCGGCGTACCGCTGGAGGGTGGTGTCGTTGTCGACGCGGCCGTCACGGGTCAGCACGCCGCAGTGGCCGTGATCGGTGAACTCGTCGAGGCACAGGTCCGCCATGACGACCAGGTCGTTGCCGACCTCGGCGACGACGTCGGCGATCGCACGGTTGAGGATCCCGTCGGGATCGGTCGCGCCGCTGCCGAGCGCGTCCTTGTGCTCGGGGATCCCGAACAGCATCACGCCCTTGATCCCCGCCTCCGCCGCCTCCACGACGGCCTTCCGCAGGCTGTCGCGGGTGTGCTGGTCGACGCCGGGCATCGACGAGATCGGCTTCGGCTCCGCGATCCCCTCGCGCACGAACATCGGCAGCACCAGCTGCGCCGGCCTCAGCGTCGTCTCCGCCACCAGCTCCCGCATCGCGGGGGTGGTGCGAAGTCGCCGAGGTCGTACGACGGGCCGCTCGAGCTCACTCATGTCCCCATCCTCCCACCCTGCCGAGGCGTCACCTTTCCACGGTCGAGACGTCACAACCTCCCGCAGGTCTGCGGGAGGTTGTGACGTCTCGACCGTGGAAAGGTGACGCCTGGAGAGCTACTCGGCCTTGCGGCGACGCCCCGACGGCTTGCGGTCCGACGGCTTGGTGACGGGGTCGCCGGCCTCGACCAGGGAGGCGCGGCGGGCGGCACCGAAGCCGGCGAGGGCCTCGGCGAGCACGTCGACGTCCGGCTTGGGCGACATCACGTCGACGCGCAGGCCGTGCTCCTCGGCGGTCTTGGCGGTGGCGGGGCCGATCACGGCGATGATCGTCGACGGGTGCGGCTTGCCGGCGATGCCGACCAGGTTGCGCACCGTCGAGGACGACGTGAAGACGACCGCGTCGAACTTGCCGGTCTTGATCGCGTCGCGGGTCGGCGCCGGCGGCGGAGCGGCCCGGACGGTGCGGTAGGCGGTGACGTCGTCGCACTCCCAGCCCAGGTCGACCAGGCCCGCGACGAGGTTCTCGGTCGCGATGTCGGCGCGGGGCAGGAAGACCCGGTTGATCGGGTCGAGCTGCTCGTCGTACTCGGGCCAGTCCTCGAGGAGGCCGGCGGCCGACTGCTCGCCGGACGGCACGAGATCGGCACGCAGGCCCCAGTCGAGCAGGGAGGCGGCGGTCTTCTCGCCGACGGCCGCGATCTTGAGGCCGGAGAAGGCGCGGGCGTCGAGGCCGTACTCCTCGAACTTCTCGCGGACCGCCTTGACCGCGTTCACCGAGGTGAAGGCGACCCACTCGTAGCGGCCCTCGACCAAGCCGCGGACGGCCTTGTCCATCTGCTGCGGGTTGCGCGGCGGCTCGACCGAGATGGTCGGCACCTCCTCGGGCACCGCGCCGAAGCTGCGCAGGCGGTTGGAGAGCGACGCCGACTGCTCCTTGGTGCGCGGCACGAGGACGCGCCAGCCGAACAGCGGCTTGGTCTCGAACCACGAGAGCGTCTCGCGCAGGTCGACCACCTTGCCGACGACCGTGATGGCCGGCGGGGCCATCCGGGCGGCACGCGCGTCGGCGGCGATCTGCTCGAGCGTCGAGGTGACCGTCTGCTGCTCGGTGGTGGTCCCGACGCGGGTCATCGCGACCGGGGTGGTGGCCGGGCGCCCTGCCTCGACCAGCGCCTTGGCGATGTCGCCGATCTGGCCGACGGCCGAGAGCAGCACCAGGGTCGGGGTGTCGGTGTAGCGGCTCCAGTCGACCTTGTCGCCGCACGTCACCACGGCCACCTCGCGGTGGTCCTTGGTGGTCAGCGGGATGCCGGCGTACGCCGGGACGGCGCCCACGGACGAGACGCCGGGGACGACCTCGAATGCGAGGCCGGCCTTGGCGACGGCCTGCGCCTCCTCGGGGCCGGAGGCGTAGATGAACGGGTCGCCGCCGAGCAGTCGTACGACGCGCAGGCCGCGCTTGGCCTGCTTGACGACGACCTTCGCGCGGGCGGCGTGGGTCAGCGGCTGGCCGTCCTCGCCGAAGCCACCGTCGACGATCTCGACGTCCTCGCCGCACAGGGCGGCGACGAGGGCGGCGTGCTCGGGGGCCTCGGTGATGAGGACCTCGGCGTCGGCGATCAGCTGTGAGGCCCGGACGGTCAACAGCTCCGGGTCACCGGGACCTGTGCCGACGAACGCGAGACTGCCCTGCGTGGGCAGCGTGGCGTCGCCGGTCGCCTTGGTCCCGTGGGAACCGGTCTTGGCGGTCGTGCTGGATCGAGTCATGCCTCATGCACCTCTGCAGATCGTGCGGCGGAAGGCGGTGTCGTGGAGCTCGCGGAGAGCTCACGGGCACCGTCATCGAGCATCTCGGTGGCGAGTCGCTCACCGAGCCGGATCGCTGCCTCGGACCAGGTGGCCGCGTCGCCGGCGAGCGGCGACGATCCTGAGGTCCGGACCGCGAGGGTGCCGTCCTCGGACAGCACCACGGCACGGAGCCACAGCTCCGGGCCGTCGTCGCCCTCGACCACGTCGGCGAGGGCTCCGATGGGGGCCGAGCAGCCCCCCTCGAGGGTGGCCAGGGTGGCCCGCTCCGCGGCGACGGCGGCGCGGGTGGCGGCGTCGTCGAGCAGGGCGAGGGCCTCGAGTGTCGCGGTGTCGTCGGCGCGACACTCGACCGCCAGCGCCCCCTGGCCGGGCGCGGGCAACATCTGTAGCGGGTCGAGCAGCTCGGTGGCCTCGTCGGCCCGGCCGAGGCGGGCGAGACCCGCGAGGGCGACCACGACGGCGTCGTACTCACCGGAGGCGATCTTGCCGATGCGGGTGTCGACGTTGCCGCGGATGGGACGTACGACGACACCGAGCCCCAGCGCCGCGATCTGCGCACCGCGTCGGGGCGAGCCGGTGCCGACGACGCTGCCGGCCGGCAGCTCGCCGAGGGTCAGCCCGTCGCGGGCGACCAGCGCGTCGCGCGGGTCCTCACGGGTGGGTACGGCGGCCAGCGCGATGCCGGCCTCGGGGTAGGTCGGGAGGTCCTTGAGCGAGTGCACCGCGACGTCGACCTCGCCGGCGAGCAGGGCGTCGCGCAGGGCGCTGACGAAGACGCCGTTGCTCGACGAGCCGACCAGGGAGGTGCCGGCGGCCTGGCTGCGGTCGCCGGAGGTGCTGATCTCGACCAGCTCGGTCTCGACGCCGGCGCGCTCGCGCAGCAGCGCGGCGACGTGGCCGGTCTGGGTGGTGGCGAGGGCGCTGGCCCGGGTGCCGATGCGCAGGGTCACGACTGGCCCTCCTCGGCGACGGGGATCGGCCGGGTGACGGCGTCGACCGCCTCGGGGTCGAGCGCGAACAGCTCGGCCAGCGCGGCGGCGTACGAGACGGCGCCCTCCTGGTTGGCGAGCTCCTTGACCCGGACGGTCGGCTCGTGGAGCAGCTTGTCGGCGACCCGGCGGACGGCGTGGCGCACCTCGGCGAGGACGGCAGGGTCGACGTCGGGCAGCCGGCTCTCGAGACGGGTCATCTCGGCGTCGACGACCGAGGTGGCCATCGAGCGGAGGGCGACGACGGTCGGGGTGACGCTCGCCTGGCGACGGGCCGCGAGGAAGGCCGTCACCTCCTCGGTGAGGATGCGGCGCACCTCCTGGACCTCGCTGCCGGCCTGGCCGTCGGAGAGCGCGGCGCCGAGGGTGGCGAGGTCGATCCGCGTGACGCCGGGCAGAGCGGCGGACGCGGGGTCGATGTCGTGCGGCAGCGCGAGGTCGATCAGGGCGAGCGGCTTCGCCTCGCCGGTCGATGCCGCCGCGGCCCGCGCCTCGGCGATCATCGCGGCCGTCACCACGAGTCCGGTCGCGCCGGTGCAGCTGATCACCACGTCGGCCTGCGCGATCTGTCCGCCCAGCTCCTCCAGGGGTACGGCGATGCCGTCGTACTGGGCGGCGAGACGGCGTGCCCGCTCGGGCGAGCGGTTGACGACGGCGATCCGGTCGGCACCGAGGCGGCGGACGGTAGCGGTGGCGAGGCCGGCCATCGAGCCGGCGCCGATCACGACGACCGAGCGGCCGGCGACCGACTCCTCGTCGCTCGCGCCGAGCCGGCGACCGACGGCGACCTGGTCGAGGGCGGCGCTCACGAGCGTGGGTGCGACCTGGTCGATCGCGGTCTCGGCACGCGTGCGCTTGCCGACGCGGAGCGCCTGCTGGAACAGCGAGTTGAGGGCGGGGCCGACGGTGCCGAGCTCCTGACCGCGGCGCAGCGCGTCACGGGTCTGGCCGAGGATCTGGCCCTCGCCGACGGCCATGGAGTCCATGCCCGCGGCGACCTTGAAGAGGTGGGAGATGGCGCCGTCGTCGTAGTGGACGTAGAGGTGCGGCAGCATCGCCTCGGTCGTCTCGCCGGCCCGCTCGACGAGCAGCCGCGAGAGCTGCTCGATGCTGCCGTGGAAGCGGTCGACCTCGGTGTAGATCTCGAGCCGGTTGCAGGTCGCGATGACCGTGGCCTCGGTGACGTGGTCGCAGGCGGCGGCCGCGGCGGTGATCTTCTGGACCCCGGACTCGTCGAGCGCGACCCGCTCGAGCAGCGCCACGGGCGCGGAGTTGTGGGAGATGCCCACGACCAGAACGCTCACAGCACCTCCTCCAGCTCGTCGGTGTCGGCGTCGTCGGTCGCGACGGCGGCGTCCATGTCGCCGGGGACGTCGGCGGCGCCGGACTTGCGCTGCTCGTGGAAGGCGAGGATCTGCAGCTCGATCGACAGGTCGACCTTGCGCACGTCGATGCCCTCGGGGACGTTCAGGACGGCCGGGGCGAAGTTCAGGATGCTGCTGATGCCCACCTCGACCATCCGGTCGGCGACCGACTGGGCCGAGGTGGCCGGCGTGGCGATGACGCCGATGACGACGTCGTGCTCGCGGACGATCTCGTCGAGGTCGGCGAAGTCGCTGACCGCGAGCCCCGCGACCTCACGGCCGACGAGGTCGGGGTCGGCGTCGAGCAGCGCGAGCACGCGGAAGCCGCGGCTGCGGAAGCCGGAGTAGTTGGCCAGCGCCTGGCCCAGGTTGCCGATGCCCACGATGACGACCGGCCAGTCGTGGGTGACGCCGATCTCGCGAGCGATCTGGTAGCGCAGGTAGTCGACGTCGTAGCCGACGCCGCGGGTGCCGTAGGAGCCGAGGTAGGACAGGTCCTTGCGCAGCTTGGCGGAGTTGACGCCCGCCGCGGTCGCGAGATCCTCGCTGGAGCAGGTGCGGATCCCCGTCTCGGCGAGGGCGGTCAGCGCCCGCAGGTAGACGGGCAGACGGGCGACCGTGGCCTCCGGGATGACCCGGCCGGCCTCTGGCGAAGTCCGTGCTGTCACAACTCTTCTTTCCAGTCGCTCCGGGTGGAGCGGCTCGATCACTGTAGGAGTTTGTGAACGCGCGAACAAAATTGCGAGTCGGGCCCTGTTCGGGGTAGGAGAACGGGGTCTGCTAGGCGAGGAGATCGAGTGGTCGCGCGGTCGGCTCGGCAAGCCCCGGCCGGCGGGTCGAGATCCGTGGGACGCGCCCGCGAGACGACTGCTCAGCCCGCCAGCGCGGCCCGCAGTCGCTCCTCGCTGACCCGCCAGAAGTCGTGCTGACGGCCGTCGACGAAGGTGACCGGGATCTCCTCGCCGAAGCGCTCGGTGAGCTCGTCGTCGCCGTCGATCGAGACCTCGTCGTACGACGTCCCCAGGTCCGCGCAGACCCGCTCGATGACCGTGCGCGCGTCGTCGCAGAGGTGGCAGCCGGGCCGGGAGTACAGCGTGATCCTCGGCTCCATGTGCCCCACGGTAGCCCGGGGTCTCGCGGCGCTCGCCGCTCGACCTGTCGGCGTGCCCGGGCACGACACTAGGCTTCCCCCATGGCCGCACCGAGTGGCCGGCGTACGAGCCGGCTGGACCTGCAGCAGCGCTCGACCCTGGCCGGCGAGGCCGCGGCGGCCGCGGCCGAGGTGGAGACGGCGCTCGCGCACCCCAGCGACCCGACTGCGGCGGCGTTCTTCGACGTCGACAACACCGTCATGCAGGGCGCCAGCATCTTCCACCTGGCGCGCGGCCTGCACCGTCGCAAGTTCTTCACGACCCGCGACATCCTGGGTGCCGCATGGAAGCAGGCCTACTTCCGCATCGTCGGGGTCGAGGACCCCGACCACGTCGCCGACGCGCGCAACTCCGCGCTGGCCTTCATCGCCGGGCACACGGTGGCCGAGCTGGAGGACCTCGGCGAGGAGATCTTCGACGAGGCGATGGCACACCGGATCTGGCCGGGCACCCGGGCGCTCGCGCAGATGCACCTCGACCAGGGTCAGCGGGTCTGGCTGGTGACCGCCGCACCGATCGAGATCGCCACCCTGATCGCCCGCCGGCTCGGCCTGACCGGCGCGCTCGGCACGGTCGCCGAGCACGTCGACGGCGTCTACACGGGCAGGCTCGTGGGCGACATGCTCCACGGACCCGCCAAGGCCGTCGCCATCGAGTCGCTCGCGGAGCGTGAGGGTCTGGACCTGAGCCGCTGCTCGGCGTACTCCGACTCCTCCAACGACCTCCCGATGCTCAACCTGGTCGGCGACCCCTGCGCCATCAACCCCGACGCCAAGCTGCGTGCCTACGCGCGCGAGCGTGACTGGCGGATCCGCGACTACCGCTCGGGGCGCCGCGCGGCGCGGGCCGGGCTCCTGGTCGGGTCGGCGGCGACGGGTGCGGCGGTCGCCGGCGCCGTCGTACGACGCCGCCACCGGTCCGGCTGATCCGCCCGCTCGGCTCGTCCACGGCAGGAGTCCGGGACGAAGTCCCGACGGGATGCCCGAGTTCCCCAACCGGTACCGCGACGAACCGATCCGCCGTAGTATCCGAAACAGGGAGGTCGAGGGGAGGCCAGGACATGACCTGGGAGCGCGACGTGACGCGGGGGCTGGAGGCCCTTCGCGCTGCCGTGCTTTCCACGCTGTCCGAGCTCGCCGCTCCGCGGCCCGCGCTCGCCCTGGCCGGCGCACAGCCCTCCGCGCCGCGACACCACCCCGCTGCGGGACGGCTGCTGCTGACCGAGGCCGACCACGGCTTCCCCGCCGAGGAGGCCGAGGACTCCACCGAGCCGACCGGCGCGTACGGCGACGCACGGCTGGCCACGTCGTCCGAGGACAGCCCGCAGGAGCGTGAGCGGCTGATCGGCCTCGTCGAGCTCGCCCGTGGCGGCGACGCCGAGGCGTTCGGCATGCTCTACGACCACTACCAGGGCTCGGTCTACCGCTTCCTCTACTACCGGACCCGCTCGACCGTGGTCGCCGAGGACCTGACGTCGGAGACGTTCTTCCGCGCGCTGCGCAACATGTCGTCCTTCCGCTGGCAGGGCAAGGACTTCGGCGCCTGGCTGATGACGATCGCCCGCAACCTGGCGACCGACCACTTCAAGGCCGGCCGCACCCGCCTCGAGATGACCACCGAGGACATGGGCCAGCACGACGACGCGACCGAGGGTCCCGAGTCCGCGGTGCTGGCGAGCCTCACCAACGAGATCCTGCTCGAGGCCCTGACGCAGCTCCCCAACGAGCAGCGCGACTGCCTGGTGATGCGCTTCCTGCAGGGCATGAGCATCGCGGAGACCGCCTCGGTGCTCGACCGCAGCGACGGCGCGATCAAGCAGCTGCAGCTGCGCGGCGTGCGCAACCTGGCCAAGCTGATGCCGGAGGGCCTGCGGTGATCGGATCGCACGTAACCTCGGGGCCTCCCGTGTCGTTGTCGGTGCAGGTCGACACCGACCTGCCTCCCTCCCCCCGAAGCACCGAAGGGCCAGTCTCATGATCGGCGGCAACGCGAGCTCGCGCCGCGCCGAGGAGTTCGACGCGGCGCTGTCGGGTCGCGCCTCCGACGCCGCGGCCGACCGCTACGCCGACCTGCTCGACGTGGTCGGTGCCATGCGCGCGGTCCCCGGTCCGACGGCCCGGCCCGCCTTCGTCGCCGACCTGCGCGAGCGGCTCATGACCGAGGCGGCCGGCATGCCCGCACCGGCGACGCGCACCGACGACGCCACCGCACTCCGCCTCACCCCGAAGCAGCGCCGCGGCAGCCGCGAGCGCCGCATCGCGGCCGTGCTCGGCGGCTTCGCCGTGGTGGCGGCGACCGGATCGATGGCGATGGCCTCGCAGAGCTCGCTCCCCGGCGACGTCCTCTACCCGGTCAAGCGGGCCATCGAGAACGCCCACGCCAACATCCAGACCTCGCCGGACGGCAAGGCACAGGTCCTGCTGCAGAACGCCGACACCCGCCTGAGCGAGGTCGAGCAGCTCACCCAGCGGCACGACCCCGGCGACGCCGGCGAGATCAGCAGCACGCTGCAGGCCTTCCAGGACCAGACCAACCAGGCGTCGGCGATCGCCATCACCGACTTCTCCACCGACGGCGACCAGAGCGCGCTGACCGACGTGCGCACCTTCGCCACCTCGAGCATGGCTCGGCTGACGGCGCTCGACGACGTCCTGCCGACGGCCGCCCGACCGGCCCTGATCGCGGCCGCGCACACGGTCCAGTCCGTCGACTCCGCGGCGTACGGCGCCTGCCCGACCTGCTCGGAGAGCAAGCTCGCACCGCTCCCGCAGTTCGCCACGAAGCCGCTCAGCGCGACGCTGCGGCAGGCGCTGCTCGGCACCGACCCGGCCGCGACGCAGAGCCAGGCGGCCGGCGTACCCCTCGGCGGGGACGACCCGACCGCCATCGCGCCCCAGCAGGACCCGTCCAAGTCGCCGTCCGGCACCTCTCAGGGCACCGATCCGCTTCCCTCGCTCCCGTCGATCCCGCTGCCCTCCAGCAGCGGTGACGGCACCGTCGGCACCAAGCACCAGGGCCTCATCACCGGCACCGTCACCAAGTTGACCCACGACCTGCTCGGGTCCGGCGACAGCAACAGCGGTTCGAGCGGGTCCGGCGGCTCGGGCTCCAACAGCACGCAGGGCACCGACCCCACGACCGACAGCAAGAGCCCGACCGTGGTCGGCGCGCTCACCGGGCTGCTCGGCCTCAACAACTGAGCCGACCGGCCGGCCCCCTCAGCGGAAGACCGAGGTCCGCTCGCGCAGCAGCGCGTAGAGCGTCTGCTGGATCGTCTCGCGCACCTGGTCGGTCACGTTGAAGACCAGCATGGGGTCCTCGGCAGCACCCGACTCGAGGGCGTCGGTGCGGATCGGCTCGCCGAACTCCAGGATCCACTTCGACGGCAGCGGGACCAGTCCCAGCGGGCCGAGGAGCGGGAAGAGCGGGGTGATCGGGATGTACGGCACACCCAGCACCCGCGCGAGGGCGGGGATGTTGCCGACCAGCGGGTAGATCTCCTCGGCGCCGACGACCGAGAGCGGGACGATCGGCACGCCGGTCTTGACCGCGGCCGACACGAAGCCACCACGGCCGAAGCGCTGCAGCTTGTAGCGCTCGGCGTACGGCTTGCCGATGCCCTTGAAGCCCTCGGGCCAGACGCCGACCAGCTCGCCGCCGCGGAGCATCCGCTCGGCGTCCTCGTTGCAGGCCAGCGTCGCGCCGCCCTTGCGCGCGACCGAGCCGACGAACGGCAGCCGGAAGACCAGGTCGGCGCCGAGCGGACGCAGGAATCGGCCGGTGCGGTCGTGGATGGTGGTCATCGTCATCAGGCCGTCGACCGGGATGGTGCCGGAGTGGTTCGACACCACCAGGGCACCGCCGTCTGCGGGGATGTTCTCGATGCCGCGCACCTCGATGCGGAACCACTTCTGCGCGATGGGTCGCAGCGCGGCGAAGAGGAAGCGCTCGGTGATCTCGGGGTCGAAGCCGTACTCGTCGACGTCGTACTCACCGGTCAGGCGGCGGCGCAGGAATGCCAGGAAGCGCGCCAGCTGGGGCTCCCACTGCTCGCCGAACAGCTCGCGGGACGCCTGCTGGAAGGCCATCAGCCAGTCGCCGACCGGGATGCCGGTCGAGGGCTCGCGCTCGGCGACCTCCAACCGCGCGGCGGGCTGGCTCTCGCCGGCGCCGGGTACGACGGGCGGCTGCTCCTCCGTCGGCGCTCCGGCCCGATCGTCCGACTCGGTCCGCTCCGGCCGCTCGGCCGGCTCGGTCCGCTCGTCGGAGCCGGGCCGCTCGGCCTGCTGCTCCTCGGGCTCCGCCGCCGGCTTGCCGCGCTTGCGCGACTTCGGCTGGGGGGCGAGGCCGCGCGCGGCGGCCGACGGGCGGGTGCCCGTGGCGCGCCCGGGCCGACCGCGGGTCCCGATCGGGATGATCTCGGCGTCACCCATCGTCGCCTCCGGCGATCGCGAGTCGGCTCGGGGGCATCGCTGGGCGAGCGGGGAACCGCTCCGCCAGCGCGCCGACGGCGCGCTGGGTGCGCCCGCCGGTCGGGCTGAGCGTGGCGGCGAACTCCTCGAACGCGCTCGCGGTGGTGTAGCGGGGCACGAAGCCCAGCTCGGTGCGCATCCGGGTGGTGTCGACCCCGCGGCCGTAGGTCAGGAAGGCGAGCAGCTCCGGCGGCAGCTCGGCGAGCCGCGCGCGGTGCAGCGTCGCCCGCACACCGCCGAACGCGGCGGCCGGCAGCGGCAGGCTCGGGCGCTGCATGCGCCGCAGCGCCTGGGACAGCATCAGGACGCCGTCGCCGGCGACGTTGAAGGTGCCCGGCACCGGGTTGGCGACCGCGTGGCCGAGCGCGCTCACCAGGTCGTGCTCGTGCAGGAACTGCAACCGGGGGTCGAAGCCGAGCACCGTCGGGATCACCGGCAGCCGGAGGTACGACGCCAGCGGGCTGACCACCCGCGGGCCGATCACGTTGGCGCAGCGCAGGATGGTCACGGCGACGTCGGGGCGACGACGGGCGAACCCGCGGACGTATCCCTCCACGTCCGCGACGTCCTTGGCGTAGCCGGTGCGCGGAGCGGATCGGGGCTCCATGTCCTCGGTGAACATGGCGGGGTCGCGGCTGCTCGCGGCGTACGCCGTGGTGGAGGACTTCACCAGGACCTGGCGGACGCGCTCGGACTTCTGGCACGCGGCGAGCAGCTGCATCGTGCCGATGACGTTGAGCTCCTTCATCGTGCCGCGCGCGCCGGCGGAGCCGGGCGTGGCGATGACGCTCATGTGGACGACGGCGTCGACGTCCTCCTTGGCGATGATCTTGGCCATCACCGGGTTGCGGATGTCGGCGCGGACGAACGAGGCGGCTCCGAGGTCGCCGCGGGGCGGGGTGACGTCGACGCCGACGACCCGGTCGATGCCGGGCGACTCCGCCAGTGAGCGCGCGAAGGTCCGGCCGAGGTCCCGGGAGACCCCGGTGATCAGGACCGTACGACCACCCATCGCGCTTCCTGGCGGCGAGTCGGCTACTTGCCGAGCTTGCGACGCTGGACGCGCGTCTTCTTCAGAAGCTTGCGGTGCTTCTTCTTCGCCATGCGCTTGCGCCGCTTCTTGATGACAGAACCCACGTGTGCCTCTCCAGCAGCCGGACCATCCGGCAACGTCTGCGAAACTCCCGGCAGCCGCCGGGACCGGACAAGCCTATCGGTGCCCCGATGGCGGGAGTGAATCAGCGGTTACGACTGAGTGAGACGTCACTTCGACCAAGCGGGACGCCGATCCCTGCGCCCACCGACCGCCGTCGACGTGTGGCCGCCAGCGGCGAGCAACCAGGCACCCACCTCGGCCGCGAGCGCGGCAGCGCCGCGCCGCCGGCGCGAGGCCGAGCGCGGTCCGGACGGGAGCGCAGGGAGCGCCAGCGACCGGAGCGAGCGGGCGGGCCAAGTGAGGCGAGACGCCGATCAGCGGCGACGCGCTCGCGCCGAAGGTCAGC
>WQZX01000071.1 GCA_009780515.1 Nocardioidaceae bacterium
GCTGTGCTTCCACTGCTCGGCCGGCTGCGCGGTGTCCCACTCCCAGTTGGAGGAGTGGATCTCGGGGTCGTTCATCCAGTCCCACTGGCCGTGCATGACGTTGTGGCCGATCTCCATGTTCTCCAGGATCTTGGCCACGCCGAGCGCGGCCGCGCCGACCACCCGGGCCGCACGCACGTCGCTGCGGAACAGCAGCAGCCGGGCCGCGAACGCCATCGCCCGCTGCACCCGGATGATCCGGTGGATGTACGCCGCGTCGTCGGCGCCGCGGGAGTCCTCGATCTCCTTGCGCAGGTCGTCGAGCTCGCGCCCGATCTGCTCCACCTCCTCCGCGCTGAGGTGGGTGTATTCCTGTACGTCTGCGATCGCCATGTCGGTCCCTTCTGGTTTCCGGTGGTCTGTCTTCCGGTGGTCGAGGAGGTCGCGCAGCGACCGTCTCGAGACCTCGCGAATGTCGCCTCAGATGTCCAGCACGCAGTCGCCTGCGGCCGCGGTCACGCAGGTCTGCACCTGCTCGTTGGGCTGGTCGGACACGTCGCCGTTGCGCAGGTCGCGCAGCGCGCCGGACACGAGCGTGACCGTGCAGGTGTGGCAGATGCCCATCCGGCAGCCGTAGGGCATGCCCACGCCGGCCCCCTCGCCTGCTTCGAGCACCGTGGTCGCGCCGTCGGCCTCGACGGTCTTGCCGGAGTTGCGGAAGGTGATCGTGCCGCCGCCGTCCTCGTCGCCGGCGAGCTGGAGCGAGAAGCGCTCGAGGTGGAGCTGGTCCTCGAGATCCTCCTCGTCGAAGTGGTCGCGGATCATGTCCAGCATCGGCGCCGGTCCGCAGGCCCACGTCTCGCGGTCGCGCCAGTCGGGGCAGATGCGGTCGAGGTGCGCCATCTCGAGCATGCCGTCGGTGTCGGTGTGGAGCTGGTGGAGGGTCAACGCGTCGTTGCGGCCCGCCATCTCCTCCAGCTCGGCGCGGAAGATCATCCGGTCGGGCGTCGGCGAGGAGTAGTGCACGACGACGTCGGGCATGGTGCCGCGCCGGTCGAGCGTGCGCAGCATCGCCATCACCGGCGTGATGCCGCTGCCCGCGACGAGGAACAGCAGCCGCGCGGGCGGAGGGTCGGGCAGCACGAAGTCCCCCTGCGGCAGCGCCAGCCGCACGATCGTGCCGGGCGCCAGACCCTTGACGAGGTGGGCCGAGAGCTTGCCCTCGGGCATCGCCCGGACGGTGATCGAGATCGTGCGTCCCTTGCGCTGCGGCGGAGAGCTGATCGAGTAGGAGCGCCACACGAAACGGCCGTCGACCTCGACCCCGATGCCGACGTACTGGCCGGGGTGGTGGCGGTAGCGCCACCCCCAGCCGGGCCGGATCACCAGCGTCGCGGCGTCCTCGGTCTCGGGGATCACCCTCTCGACGCGGCCGCGCAGCTCGCGGGAGCTCCACAGCGGGTTGACCAGCTGCAGGTAGTCGTCGGGGAGCAGCGGGGTGGTCAGCTTGGAGCCCGCTCGACGCAGCCGCTCCCATGACGTTCGTTCAGGGGTTGTCGTGACCGCCGTCATGAGTTCAGTGAACACATGTCCCATTACCCCGTCAACGCGGATCTCATCCGTCCCAGTCGCCGATCCGGGACTTGCGGGGCTCACGGTGCCCGTGTGGATCATTGCTGACCACTCGGGAGGCTCCCATGTCCACACGCCTGTACGCCGCAGCCGCTGCGGCGCTCCTCGTCAACGCCGTCCTCGTCGTCGCGGGAGGAGGTGCGGCAGACGCCGGCACGACCGCCGGCGCGCATCCTGCCTGCGCGACGGACGCGACCTGGCAGTGCCGGGCGATCGTGCTCGGCGGACCGACCACGAGCGGGTCCGGAGCGTCCACGAAGAGCATCAGGCCGCACGCCGTACCGACCGGCGCCGGCTGGGGCGCGTCCCAGCTGAAGTCGACGTACAACCCGGCCGGTCTGGCCCCCAGCGGCACGCCCACCATCGCGATCGTCGACGCCTTCGACTACGCCAACGCGGCGGCCGATCTGGCGAAGTACCGCTCCGCCAACGGCCTCCCGGCCTGCACGGTCGCGAGCGGCTGCCTCTCGATCGTGAACCAGAACCTCAAGACGTCGCCGCTGCCGCCCGCCCCGACCGCCAAGGACGACTGGACCAGCGAGAGCGCCCTCGACCTCGACATGGCCTCCGCGGTGTGCCCGCGCTGCCACCTGCGGCTGGTCGAGGCGACCAACGACACCGGCAACGGGCTCTTCACCGGTGCCGTCGCGGCCGGCAAGGTCGACCACTACGTCTCGATGTCGTGGGGCGGCGCCGACGACTCCAGCATCCCGCGCTCGGAGTTCGCCAACCCGTCCACGCTGTTCACCGCGGCCAGCGGCGACGACGGGTACGACGGCACCAGCGAGCCCACCGGCGACGCGCCCTCGACGATGACCGACGTGGTCGCGGTCGGCGGCGTCCAGATCACCAACCCCGGGGACACCCCCGCCAGCTGGTCGGACTCCTTCGGCAAGTCCGGCTCGAGCTGCTCCACCCTGACGCCGACGCCGCCGGCGCAGTCGGGTCTCGACACCGGCTGCCAGTACAAGGCCTCCTCCGACGTCTCGGCGGTCGCCGACACCGGCACCGCCCAGAGCGGCGGCCTGGCCATCTACGACACCTCCAACGGCAACACCGGCTGGGAGGCGATGGCCGGCACCTCCGCCGCCGCGCCGATCGTCGCCGCCCTCTACGCCATCGTCGGCAACCACACCGACCCCTCCACGCCGTACGACGCCAGCGGCGACACCAAGCTGATGACCGACGTCACGACGGGCGGCGACAACGGCACCTGCGGCGCTCCGCTGTGCACGCCCGGCACGGGATGGGACGGCCCGACGGGCATCGGCACGCCGGTGACCCCCGAGGCGCTCGGGCTCCCGCTCGGCTCGATGGGCCTCGCGGCGAGTCGCCTGCAGGCGACCTACCGCAAGGCGACCAGCGTATCGACGGCGATCACGCTCGTCGACGACAAGGGCACTCGGCAGACGCTGAAGACCTCCACGGCGACCGTCACCGGGCTGCCGACCGGGCTGCACGCGGCCGTCTCGGGCGGCGACCTGAAGATCACCGGGACGCCGACCCAGACCCCGTCGTCGGGCAGGGCCACGGTCGACCTCACCGGCACGACGCCCGCCGGACGCAGCGCATCCGGCACGGTGACGCTGCCGTGGACGATCGGCAAGGCCACCTTCGTGGCGACCAAGAAGGTCGCCATCAGCGGCACCGTCGCCCACGGCAAGACGGTCCGCGCCGTCATGCCGGCCCTCCACACGAACACCGCCACCGGAGCCCTGGTGACGCCGAGCTGGAAGGTCACCTGGCGGCTCGCCGGCAAGGTGGTCCACACCGGCACGACCTACCGCCTGCCGGCAAGCGCGAAGGGCAGGAAGCTCCAGGCCAGGGCCCAGGCATCGAAGACCTACTACGCCACGAAGACGTTCAGCAGCGCGACCTCGAAGGTGCAGTGAGCTCACGAGTCGGGGGTGTGAGCGCAACCCATGGGTCGCGCTCACACCCCCGACTCAGCCGAACCTGATCGCGGCGAGCTGGTGCGACTGGGCGACCACCCGGCCACCGCTGTCGCGGATCGTGACGGACTCGTCGACGCGGTCGCCGTGGACCAGGTTGGCCCGCATGACGACCTGGACGGGGCCCGGGGCGGGCAGCGCGCGGACGTACGTCGACAGCGGATCGAGCTCGGCGTCGTACCGGTGGTCTCCGGCGGCCGCGATCGCGGTCACCTCGTCGAACGTGCGCAGCGCTGCGTCCTCGGTCGTCACGCACCCGGTCCTCGCGTACGCCGCCCGCCTCACCGCGATCGCATAGCGCCCTCGCGCACCGGGTACCCCCACGTCACCCGGACGAAGGAGCACCCCGATGCGACTCCCCCGCCCTCGCGGCGACCTGAGCGCCCAGCTGATCGACGCGCTCGCCTCCGGGACGCCGGAGACCCCCGCGCTCGCCGCGGGAGGCATCGGCGACCCGAGCACGGACGACGTCCAGCTCGCCCTGTGGATCCTCTACGAGCAGCACTACCGCGGCTTCGAGGACGTCGACCCGTCGCTCGAGTGGAGCCCCGACCTGCTGCGGCTCCGCCGCACGCTGGAGACGCCGTTCGAGGCCTGGATCTGCGACCTGACGGCGACCACGGTCAAGGAGGCGACCGAGGAGGGCGACGACGTCGTCGCCCAGCTCGAGCACCTCACCCGCGACCAGTCCGGCGCCCTCGCCCGGCACCTCCACCGCGAGGCCACGGCCGAGCAGTACCGCGACTTCCTGGTGCAGCGCAGCATCTACCACCTCAAGGAGTCCGACCCGCACGCGTGGGCGCTGCCCCGGCTCGACGGGCCCGCGAAGGTCGCCCTCGCCGAGCTCCAGTACGACGAGTACGGCGACGGCGTGTCCGCCCGCCTGCACAGCCGGCTCTTCGCCGACGCGCTCGAGGGAGCCGGCCTCGACCCGTCGTACGGCGCGTACGTCGACCGCGCGTCCGCACCGACGCTGGTCGCGAACAACGCGATGTCGCTGTTCGGGCTGCACCGCCGGCTGCGGGGCGCGGCGATGGGTCACCTCGCGGCGTTCGAGATGACCAGCTCGCTCCCGTGCCGCCGCTACGTGCAGGGCGCCGAGCGGCTCGGTCTCGACGAGCGCGTGGTGCGCTACTTCGACGAGCACGTCGAGGCCGACGCCGTCCACGAGCAGCTCGCCGCTCGCGCCATCTGCGGCTCGATGGTCGAGGCCGAGCCGGACCTCCACGACGACGTGCTCCTCGGGGCGGCCGCCTGCCTCGTGCTGGAGGGTCTCGCCGGCGATCGGCTGCTCGAGGAGTGGCGATGAGCGCCCGGCGGACGCAGGCCGTCGTCGTACCGGGCGGACCGCTGCTGCTGCGCGGCGCCGACGTCGTCCTCGACGAGGACGGCGAGCAGCATGAGGTCGGGCGGCCCGTCGTCGCGCTCTGTGCCTGCGGGCTCAGCCAGCGCAAGCCGTGGTGCGACGGCACGCACAAGCTCGCCCAGGGACCGGAGTCATAGTCTGCGCGGGTGGACACCAGGCTCATCGCGATCGGGTACGGCGACGTCGCCGGCCCGGCCACCGACCCCGGGCTGCGCCGGCGGCTGAGCGAGAGCGGCTGCTCCGCCGTACAGGTGAATCTCGACGACGCCGACGTGGCCGCGGCGATGCGGTTCGGACCGGGTGACGCCGAGGGCCGGCCGATCGGCGGCTTCGTGTCGGCGTGGACGTCCGACGTCCCTGCCACGCTGGCGCTCCTCGCCGAGGTCGGCCCGGTCTACCGGGTGACCGAGCACCGCCGCCTCGACCCGCCGGTCGTGCCCGACGGCGCCCGCGCGGAGGCGCTCGCCAACGTGGCGGTGCTGCGGCGGCCGGCGTCGATGAGCCGCGACGACTACCTCGACCGCTGGTTGGTCCACCACACGCCGATCGCGATCCGCACCCAGGCGACCTTCGGCTACGTCCAGAACGTCGTCGAGGAGGCTCTCACCCCGGACGCACCCGAGATCGCGGCGATCGTCGAGGAGCTGTTCCCGAGCGCGGCGATCGAGGACGTGCACGCGTTCTACGGCAGCGGCGGCGACGACGCCGAGCTGCACCGCCGGATCACCGAGCTGATGGCCAGCGTCGCGCGGTTCGGTGCCGACACCGGCCTCGACCTGGTGCCGACGAGCCGCTACCGGTGGGTCAGGCCCTGAAGTAGTCGTACCAGCTGCCCTGGTGGTTCTCCTCGAAGCTCTGGCGGCTGTCGAGGGCGATGACGACGTCCTCGCGCTCGAGGTAGCCGAGTTCGTCGTGCGCCTTCGCCAGCGCGAACCAGCCGTCGCCCCACGCGTCCTGCCGCTCGGCCTCGGTCAGCTCGGCGGCCTGGGCGTCGGTGTGCACGAAGACGCGGGGCGGACCGAGGAAGCGCTGGGTGCACCAGAACGCCTCGCCCAGCGCCAGCGACTCCACCCATCGCTCGCGCTCGTCCTCGGTGACGAGGTCGTGGACCTCCCACTTGGCGGTGCGCTCGAAGTCGGAGAGGACGACGTAGATCTCGTCGCGCCACGGGTAGGACAGCGGGGTGTTGCGCGGCATCCCGAACAGCCGCCGCAGGCTGGTGCCGGCCATCGCGTCGACCAGCATCCCGGCGATCTCCCGCTGCTTGGTGCGGCCGAGGCCGTCGTCCGGGTCGGGGCCGGTGCGGAACGCCTGCAGCTGCGCGCTGCGCTCCAGCGTGATGTCGAGGTGCGGCCAGCCCAGGCCGCCGGCCCGCTCGGTCGCGGTCGGCTCGATGGCGAGCGGTGCGACGCCGTACCTCCGCTCGAAGCGCTCCACGAACCGCCCGAAGGCGGGGTCGAGCGTGGCGCGTCCCTGCTTGAGGGCCTTCGCCCGCTGGTAGCCCTCGTCGCCCGGCACGTAGAACCCCACCCGCTGCTCCCCTCGTCTCGCTTCCCACCGACGAGCCTGCCAGAGGCACGGAGCTCCACGAGGTCGGGGACCTCGTGGAGCTCCGTGGCGTCGGTCGCGCTGGTCGGACCGATCAGCCGATGACGTGCAGCGCGGCGACGTAGGTGTGACCCGCGGTCGTCGCCCCGACCACCCAGCTCCGGCTGTAGCGCGTCGAGCTGGTGATGGTCAGGCTCAGCGTCCAGCGACGCATGCCGGCCACCCGGCCGTCGGGCCGGAACCGCACGTCACCACCGTGCGGGGCACGAGGGGTCGGGGCGGCGTACAGGAGGCGCGGCTGCGAAGCGGACAGCATGACGACCCGGTAGGTGCCGTGCTGGCGGACCTGGTAGGCACCGGCGCGCTCGGGCGCGACCAGCGAGAGGCGGTCGGCCTGGACGCTGCGGACCATCCGCGTCACGTTGCCGGCGCGGTCCCGGGCGGTGACCCGGTAGGTGACCTCCCAGCCGGCCGCGTCGGCGACCTTGCGGATCCGGACCGTGCAGCTGACGTGGCCCGAGCCGGCGTCGCTGGTCGAGCACCGCGGTGCCTGGCCGTAGGCGTTGCGCGCCGACGGGGCACTGATCCGCACCACGGGTGCGCGGTCGTCGACCCGGATCGCCGGCAGCCGTACGGCGGCCGTGCCGCCGTCGAGCGTCCGGATCGACCGGGCCGGCCGGTGCGTCCCCTGGCCGAGCAGGACCGGCGCGGGGCAGGCCAGCACGGCGGCGGTGCCCGCGTCGCAGGTGAAGGTGACCCGGATCGGGTGGCGGTACCAGCCCGACGCGGGCGTGCGCGGGTAGTGGGCGGTGACCGTCGGGTTCTTCACGACCAGCACCGGACCCGCGTCGGCCGACACGTCGTCCTGCCCGGTCGAGGACTCGGTGACCGTGACCGCGACGTCCTGCCCGGCCCACGCCGGCAGGATCCGCAGCGACGAGCCCGCCCCGGCGGGAGCGGCGATCGGGTCGCCGCCGACGGTCCACTGGTAGGCGAGGGTGCCGCGGCGATCCCACGACGCCGTCCGCGCGGTGAGGACCTGTCCCTGCTTGACCCGACCGGCCGGCGAGGCACCGACGATCGTGACCGAGCCGGTGACCATGTCGGTGCCGTTGACGACCGAGGCGGTCGGGTCGCTGGTGACACCGTCGGTGTCGGCGTAGCCCGAGGCCTGGCCGACCACGGTGACGGACAGCTGGTGCCCGGCGTCCGCGGGCGTCACGACGTACGTCGAGCCGCTGGCGTCCGCACCGCTGAGCGGCTGGCCGTCGCGGTTCCAGGTGTAGGCGTAGCCGGTGGTCTCCGGGCCGAACCCGGACACGTCTGCCGTCAGGGTCGAGTCGACCTGCGCGGTCCCGCTGACGGCGACCGAGCCCGCGGTGAGGTCGCCGAGGCCGACCGTCGCCGACGTCGTGGCCGCGGCGGAGTCGACGTAGCCCGTGCGGACACCGTCGACGGACAGCTCGAGCGTGTGGCCCTGGTCGGCGGGGACCGGGGTGTAGGTGGCGGCGGTGGAGACCGTCGTACCGTCCACGGTCCAGGTGTAGGAGAGGGTCGAGTCGGTGTCCCAGCCGCTCGTGGTGGGCGTGATCTCGACACCGACCTTCGGCGTCGCGGGGAACGCGACCGTGCCCTTGGTCTGGGTGCCGAGGACGTCGACGTCGGTGCTGGTCGAGGCGGCGTCGTGGAACGTGTCGCCCGCCTGGCTGGCGGTCACGGTGCAGGTGCCGGGGCCGTCGTACTGCACGGCGCCATCGCTGACGCTGCACACGCCCGCCGGGGCGGCGGCGATCGACGCGGCGTCCGTGGTGTCGGAGGCGTACGCCGTCGCGGCCCAGCTGTTGCCCTGCACGCCCTGCGTCGGGACGGTTCCGGACCAGTCGATCGTGGTCGTCGAGACGACCGGGAAGGTCTCCTGCACGTAGCCGGACGGACCGAGGTCGCCGCTGGTCGCGAGCTGGCCGGTGACGGTGCACCAGCCGTTGGCGGCGCCGACCTCGAGCACGTCGCCGGCGCCGTCGGTCGAGCAGTCGCCGGTCGCGGTCACCCCGAAGCCGGTGGGGTCGGTACCCGCCGCCAGGTCGGGAGCGAGCGTGAGCTCCGCCGACGGCCGTACGACGGACGGGATCCCGCTCAGACCGGCGAGGTCGCGCGTGGTGTACGCCGTGCCGTCCGGCGCGACCGGTGCCACGGCGAAGGTCGTCGTGCCGGTGGCGCCGTCGGGGTTCGTGGCGGTCGACTCGATGATCGGACCGCCGCCGCCACACCAGCCGCCGACGTAGGTGAAGTTGACGACCTGCGGGGAGGTGGTGACGAAGCCGCCGTACTCGAAGCCGGAGATCATGAACTCCGTGCTCGGCCGCGGGAGGGCCAGACCGGTGCCGGTCAGGTCCAGGTTGGCGTCTGCGGACACGTTGTGGTCGCAGCCGCTCGCCTGCGCCAGGTTCGCGGACATCTGCGGCTGCCCGCCGATGATGACCGGCCCACCGGTGCTGGAGGAGTAGGTCTGGTCGCTGTTGTCGATCTGCGACGTGGCCGGGTCGAGCCGGGCGCGGGTGTAGGTCGTGGTCACCAGGGTGCCGAACCAGTTCGTGTTGCCGGGAACGGTCTGGCCGAAGTTGTGGCCGGCGCCGGTGACCTGGAGGTCGACGTAGGTCTTCGGGGTCCCCGCGGTGTCGCCGCACCAGACGTGCAGGGGCTGGTGGTCGAGGTCGATGTCGATGTAGCCGTCGGAGCTGAGCAGGCCGGCGCTGACCGCCTCCGCGCACGAGCTCGGCTCACGGACGGCGAACGACTGCTGCGCGGTGATCGCGCCGGACGCCGACGCCTCGACCACGCACACGCCGCTGCCGCCGAGCTCGATGGTGGTGCCGTCGGAGCCCACGGAGCAGGTGTCGGCGTCGCCCGTGACGACCGTGGCGGTGTAGGTGACGGCGCCGCCGGCGGGGTCGGTCGCCACCGGGGTGTAGGTCGTGCCGATGAGGGCGGGCGACGGCGCGGAGCTCGTGAACGCGACCGCGTCGTCGAGCGGTGTGGTCGCGTGGGCGGCGCCGGGCTCGCAAGCCAGGAACCCGGTGGTCAGCAGCGCGATGGCGAGGGAGGCCGGCGCCAGACGACGGATGGAGGTCACGACCGTCAGCTTTCTGTTGATGGGGTCTGTCCCGACGGGATGGGACCAAGTCCCGGATGTCCCGTCACAGAGCCCTCATCGGCGGCCAGCCGCGCCGTAGTAGGGAAAACCCGCGACCCGGCGTCACGAGATGCCGGGAGCCTCCGTCAAGCGGCGCGCAGCACGGCTCCCACCGCGTCGACCAGGTGGTCGACGTCCGCGTCGGTCGCCACCAGCGGCGGCGCGAAGCGGACGGTCGAGCCGTGGGTGTCCTTGGCGAGCACGCCGTGCGCGACGAGCCGCTCGCACATCGTCCGGCCGGTCATCAGCTGCGGGTCGATGTCGATGCCGGCCCACGCACCTCGCACGCGTACGGCGAGGAGCCCCTCGCCCTCCAGCGCGCGCAGCCCACGGGCCAGTCGCAGGCCGATCTCGCGCGACCGCTCCTGGAAGGTGCCCTCCTCCAGCATCGCCACGACCTCGTGGCCGATAGCCGCGGCGAGCGGGTTTCCGCCGAACGTCGAGCCGTGCGTGCCCGGCGTGATCACGCCCAGCACGTCGAGGTCCGCAGCGACCGCGGAGACCGGGTAGAGGCCGCCGCCGAGCGCCTTGCCGAGGACGTAGACATCGGGAACGACCGACTCGTGGTCGCACGCGAACGTCTCGCCGGTCCGGGCCAGGCCCGACTGGATCTCGTCGGCCACCATGAGCACGTTGCGCTCGCTGCAGATGCGGCGCAGGTCGGTGAGGAAGCCGTCCGGCGGGACCACCACGCCGCCCTCGCCCTGGATCGGCTCGAACAGCACGGCCACGGTGTCCTCGCCGATCGCGTCGGCGACGGCGGCCGCGTCGCCGTACGCCACGCGCGGGAAGCCGGGTGTGAACGGCGCGAACCCGCCGCTCGCCTCGTCGTCGTCGGAGAAGCCGACGATGGTGGTCGTCCGGCCGTGGAAGTTGCCGCGCATCGTGATGATCTCGGCGCGATCGGGGTGGACGCCCTTGACGTCGTAGCCCCACTTGCGGCTGACCTTGATCGCGGTCTCGACGGCCTCGGCGCCGGAGTTCATCGGCAGGACCATGTCCTTGCCGGTCAGCCGGCCGAGCGCCTCGGCGAAGGGGCCGAGCTGGTCGTTGTAGAAGGCCCGGCTGGTGAGCGAGAGCCGCTGGATCTGCTCGACCGCGCGCTCGACGAGACGGGGGTTGGCGTGCCCGAAGTTGAGCGCGGAGTAGCCGGCCAGGCAGTCGAGGTAGCGGTGCCCCTCGACGTCGGTCACCCAGGCCCCGCGCCCCTCGGACAGCACCACCGGCAGCGGGTGGTAGTTGTGCGCGGCACGACTCTCGGTGAGTGCCACGTGCTCTGCCGACGTGACGAGCCCGGCGAGGCCAGCGTCCGTGACGTCGGGGAACGACTGGCTCATGTCGGTGAACCTCCCGGAAGGTCGCAGCATTCGGTCCTGCGACACTAGCGCGGCCCCGCCGCGGGGACGACCCGACAGGCCCGGGCCCGCGGCGACCGGCGGGTCAGCCCTCCCGCTCCAGCAGAGGTACGTCGAGACGCTCGCGCAGCTCGGCGAGCGTCGTACCGAAGGTGTCGAGGACGACCACGCCGTCGGCCGTGAGGTCGAAGACAGCGAGGTCGGTGTAGACGCGGCTGACGCACCCGACGCCGGTGAGCGGGTAGGTGCACTCGGGCACCAGCTTGGGGGTGCCGTCCTTGGCGAAGAGGGTCATCATCACGAAGACCTGCTTGGCGCCGATCGCGAGGTCCATCGCGCCGCCCACGGCGGGGATCGCGCCCGGAGCGCCGGTGTGCCAGTTGGCGAGGTCGCCCCCGCCGGAGACCTGGAACGCCCCGAGCACGCACACGTCGAGGTGGCCGCCGCGCATCATCGCGAAGGAGTCGGCGTGGTGGAAGTAGGAGCAGCCGGGCGTCTCGACCACGGGGACCTTGCCGGCGTTGGTCAGGTCGGCGTCGACCTCGTCGCCCTCGGCCTTGCGACCCATCCCGAGCATGCCGTTCTCGGTGTGCAGGACGACGCCCTGCTCGGCGGTCAGGTGGTCGGCGATCTTGGTCGGCTGCCCGATGCCGAGGTTGACGAACGCACCCTCGGGGATGTCGCCCGCGATCACCTTCGCGAGCTCGTCCATGCTCAGTGGTGTCGTGGTCATCAGCGGGCTCCCTGCACGGTGTACTGGCGGACGTCGGTGCGCACGACCCGGTCGACGTAGATGGACGGCGTCACGACCGACTCCGGGTCCAGCTCACCCGCCGGTACGACGGCCGCGACCTGCGCGATCGTCGTGCTCGCGGCGGTGGCCATGACCGGCCCGAAGTTGCGGGCCGTCTTGCGGTAGACGAGGTTGCCCTGGCGGTCGGCCGTGTGGGCGGCGATCAGCGCGTAGTCGCCCTTGATGGGGTACTCGAGGACGTAGTCGCGCCCGTCGATCGTGCGCGTCTCCTTGCCCTCGGCCAGCGGGGTGCCGACCGCGGTCGGGCAGAAGAACGCCCCGATCCCCGCGCCGGCGGCCCGCATCCGCTCGGCGAGGTTGCCCTGCGGCACGACCTCGAGCTCGATCCTGCCGTCGCGGTAGAGCTCGTCGAAGACGTAGGAGTCGACCTGGCGCGGGAAGGAGCAGAGCACCTTGCGCACCCGACCGGCCTTCAGCAGCGCCGCCAGGCCGACCTCGCCGTTGCCGGCGTTGTTGGCCACGATCGTGAGGTCCTTGGCGCCCTGGCGGATCAGCGCGTCGATGAGGTCGAACGGCATGCCGGCCAGGCCGAATCCACCGACCAGCACCGTCGATCCGTCCTCGATGCCGGCGACCGCCTCGTCGGTCGACTCCAGGACCTGCGTGCGGCTCATCGCGCGGCCTCGGTGTTCTCCAGCACCACGGCGAGACCCTGACCGACGCCGATGCAGATCGCCGCGACGCCGTACCTCTCGTCGCGCTCGCGGAGCACGGCGGCGAGGGTGCCGAGGATGCGGCCGCCGGAGGCGCCGAGCGGGTGGCCCAGCGCGATCGCGCCACCGCGGGTGTTGACGATCTCGGGGTCGATCCCCCACGCGTCGACGCAGACGAGGCTCTGCACCGCGAAGGCCTCGTTGAGCTCGACCGCGCCGACCTGCTCCCAGCCGATGCCGGCCCGGGCGAGCGCGCGGTTCGCGGCCTCGACCGGCGCGTAGCCGAACTCCTGCGGGTCTAGCGCGAAGACGCCGCGACCGGCGATCCGGGCGACCGGGTCCAGCCCGATCGTCGCGGCCGCCGACTCGGACCCGAGCAGCACAGCCGAGGCGCCGTCGGAGAGCGGCGAGGCGTTGCCTGCGGTGATCGTGCCGTCCTTGCGGAACGACGGGCGCAGCCCGCCCAGCCGCTCCACCGTCGAGTCGGCGCGGATGCCCTCGTCGCGGGAGAGGTCGTCGACGGGGGTCACCAGCTCGTCGTAGAAGCCGTCGTCCCACGCCGCGGCCGCCAGCCGGTGGGAGCGTACGGCGAACTCGTCCTGCCGCTCGCGCGAGACGCCGAACCGCTCCTGGAGCTGCTCGTTGCACTCCCCCAGCGAGGCGGTCCACTCCGCCGGCATGGCCGGGTTGACCAGTCGCCAGCCGAGCGTCGTCGACACGGCGGTGACGTCGCCGGCCGGGAAGGCACGCGACGGCTTGGGCAGCACCCACGGCGCGCGGGTCATGGACTCGACGCCGCCGACCAGCACGACGTCCGCATCACCGGTCTCGATCGTGCGGCTGCCGATCATGGCTGCGTCGAGCGACGAGCCGCAGAGCCGGTTGACGGTGGTCGCGGGCACCGATGTCGGCAGGCCCGCGAGCAGCCCGGCCATGCGCCCGACGTTGCGGTTGTCCTCGCCGGCGCCGTTGGCGTTGCCCCACACGATCTCGTCGATCGCGCCCCGGTCGAGGGCCGGCGCACGGTCCAGCAGGCCGGTGATGGCCGCGGCGGCGAGGTCGTCGGGACGGGTGCCGGCCAGCGCGCCGTTGAACCTGCCGAACGGCGTCCGCGTCGCGGCGTAGAGATAGGCGGTCATGGCGACGACGCTAACGCGCGGCGGTCATATGGTGAAGTATCAATGTTGCGGCTGATAAAGACGCTGATCGTCTTTGTGGTCGGCGACCCGCGACGTCCACGCGAAGGCACTCGCAGCGCCGAGCGCGGAGCCCGTCATCACGATCCCCAGCGGCACCGCGGTGCCGCTGCCGGCGAGGCCGCCGAGCGACGAGACCGCTCCCCCGAACAGGAAGTTGAGCGAGCCGAGGACGCCGCTGGCCGAGCCCGCGACCTCGCGGGCGGCGCCGATCGCGAGCGCCGCGCAGTTGCCCATCACGAACCCCATCGCGGTCTGCATCGCTAGGAAGGCGAACGTCATCGGCCACTTCGGCGTCGGCGTCGCCGCGATCGCCAGGACGATCGCCGACGAGACCAGCAGCACCGGCAGCGCGAGCGCGACCAGGCGGTGGGCCGTGACCCCACGGTGGATCGCCCGCGCGGAGACCAGCCCGGCGACGATCATGCCGCTGGCGTTGAGGGCGAAGGCGACGCCGTACACGACGGCGCTGCTGCCGATCACCCGCTGGTAGACGAACGACGAGGAGGAGATGTAGGCCATCCCGGTGCCGAAGGTGAACATCGAGGTCAGCGAGTAGCCGACGAAGGCCGGGCGGCGCAGCAGCGGCCCGGCGTGGGCCAACCGCAGCCGCGTCGTACGACGGGCGGCCGGCAGGGACTCCTCGACGACGAGCGCCGCGGTCACCAGCTGGACCACCATCGTCGCCAGCACCACGCCGAGGACGGCCCGCCACGGCACCCCGGCGCCGGCCAGCGCGCCACCGACCAAGGGCGCCACCACCGGTGCGACCGAGTTGATCGTCATCATCAGCGACATCGCCCGCGCGGCACCCTGCCCGACGAGACGGTCCGCGATCACGGCGCGCGACATGACGACACCGGCCGAGGCGGCCAGCGCCTGCACGAACCTCGCCGCGATCAGGAAGCCGACCGAGGGGGCGGCCACCGCCGCGACCGAGGCCAGCACCGCCACCGAGCAGCCGACCAGGAGCGGCGTACGCCGGCCGAACCGGTCCGACACCGGACCCCAGCCGAGCTGCCCGATGCCGAGACCGATCAGGAAGCCCGTGACGGTCAGCTGGACCGCGGTCGGCGAGGTCTGGAGCGCGACCTGGGCACCGGGGAGCGAGGCGAGGTAGAAGTCCATCGCCAATGGCCCGGCCGCCGAGAGCAGGCCCAGGACGAGGAGGAGCCTCAACCCGAGCTCCTTCTCGCGCCCCTGCTCGAGTCGCGTGGTCATCGTGGCGACGCTATCGGGCGACGTCGATAGGATGAAGTATCGATATCGCTCCACACTAGGACGCCTGGCATATGGAACTCCGCCTGCTGCGCTACTACGTCGCCGTCGCCGAGGAGCGCCACTTCGGCCGCGCGGCCGCGCGGCTGCACATGGCCCAGCCCCCGCTGTCCCAGGCGATCCGGCGGCTCGAGTCCGACCTGGGCGTGACCCTGCTCCACCGCACCACCCGGCGGGTCGAGCTGACCGAGGCGGGCCGGGTGTTCCTCGACCGCGCCCGCGCCATCCTCGGCGAGGTCGAGGAGTCGGCCGACCTGGTCCGCCGGGTCGCCGCCGGCGCGGTCGGGCACCTGACCATCGGATGCGTCGGCACGGCGACGTACAGCGTGCTGCCGGCGCTGTCCCGGCGACTGTCCGAGGAGCTGCCCGGGGTCGACTTCTCGTTCCGCGGCGAGATGCTCGCGCCCGACCAGGTGGCGGCGCTCCAGGACGGCTCGATCGACGTGGCGCTGCTGCGGCCGCCCGTGGCCGAGCCGTCGATCGCGGTCGAGACGCTGCGCCGCGACCGCCTCATGGTCGCCCTCCCCGGCGACCACCCGCTCGCGAGCCGTACGTCGATCCGCGTCCGCGACCTCGCCGGGGCCGACCTGATCGTGCACTCCGCCGACCGCCGCGCCGTGATGTACGGCGTCGTGCTCGGCCTGCTGCGCGACGCCGGCGTGGAGCCGCACATCCGCCACGAGGTCGGCGAGACCTCGACGCTCGTCACGCTCGTGGCCGGCGGCCTCGGGCTCGCGGTGGTGCCCGAGCCGGTGACGGCCCTGGGGCTCGAAGGCGTCACGTTCCGACCGCTGGTCCGCCCGGCGGCCCGGGTCGACCTGGCGGTGGCGCACCGGCTCGACCGCAGCGAGCCGCACCTGCGTCGTACGGTCGAGGTCGTCCGGGCCCTGGTCTCCTAGATCACTGATTCCAAGGCATCGGGCCGCCCCCGTCACTCTCCTCGGCGAGGACCCTGCGGGCGACGCCGAACGCGGAGTTCGCGGCAGGTACGCCGACGTAGACGGCCGACTGCAGCAGCACCTCGACGATCTCGTCCTTGCTGAGCCCGTTGCGCAGCGCGGCGCGGAGGTGGAACTCGAGCTCGTCGAAGTGGCGGCCGGCCACCAGCGCGGTCAGCACCGCGATCGAGCGGTCGCGGCGCGCGAGACCGGGCCGGGTCCAGATCTCGCCCCAGGCATAGCGGGTGATGAAGTCCTGGAAGTCCGCGGTGACCTCGGTGGTGCCGGCCCGCGCACGGTCGACGTGGGCGTCGCCGAGCACCTGCCGGCGTACCTGCATGCCGGCGGCGGCCGGGTCGCCCGCGAGGTGGGCCTCGACCAGGCTCGCGACGGTGCGCGGGGCCTCGGCCGGCGCGAGGTGGGCCACGCCGTCGAGCTCGACGAACCTCGCCCCCCGGATCGCGGCGGCGTGCTCGCGCAGCGTGGCGGCGGGCGTCGGCTGGTCCTCGGCGCCCCCGACGGCGAGCACCGGTACGACGACCTCCGCGAGCCGGTCGCGCACGTCGAACGCGCCGAGCGCCTCGCAGACCAGCGCATAGCTCTCGGCGTCCGCGTGCTGAAGCGAGGCGAGCAGCGCGGTGCCGACCTCCGGCTCCCGCTCGAGGAAGCCGGGACCGAACCACCGCTTGGCCGACGCCTCGACCACGGCCGGGGTGCCGGAGGCGCGGACCGTCGCCGCACGCTCGGCCCACGACTCGGCGGTGCCGATCCTCGCGCCGGTGCAGAGAAGGACGGCTCCCTCGAGCCGCGACGGTGCGTCGAGGGCGAGATGCAGACCGACCGCTCCGCCGACCGAGTCGCCGGCGTACGCGAAGGAGACCGGGCCGAGCGTGCGGTCGACCGCCGCGACGACGCCGTCCGCGACGTCGGCCAACGAGAACGGCTCGGCCGTCGGGGCGCCGTGGCCGTGGCCCGGCAGCTCCCAGCCGACCACGTGGAAGCGCTCGCCGAGCAGCTGCGCCGCGGGGCCCCAGAGAGCCGTCACGGAGGTGCCGAGCGACGGACCCACGACGAGGACGGGCCGGCCCTCGCTGCCGGCGAGGTGGACGAGGTCGATCTGCATGCTCAGGACTCCCCCCAGACCCGGGCGGCGCGCTCCAGGGTCTTGTCGATGATCAGGTCGGTGGAACCCAGGTAGGCGCCCTCGGTGCTGCCGCCGGACATGCTGCGCTGCTCGGCCCTCAGCGTCGTACCGGTCTCGGCGACCCGGGCCGCCATCCGGTCGGTGTCGACCACGAGGCCCTCGAGCAGGTCGGCGGCCTGCGAGGCGGCCACCACGCTGCGGCGGCCGAGGATCGCGAGTGTGTCCCACTCGGCGTGCCAGGCGCCGTCCGGCCGCTCGTCGACGTACGACGCGGCGGCGGTGTGCAGCGTCGCGGCCAGCGCGGGCGCTGCGAGCGCGTGGCGTCGTACGAGCACGGAGAGGACGGGGTTCGCCTTGCCGGGCATGGTCGAGGAGCCGCCGCCGGCGCCCTCGCGCAGCTCGCCGATCTCCGGGCGCGACAGCAGCGCGACGTCGCCGGCGAGGTGGCCGAGCGCGTCGGCCAGGGCGACGAGTGCGTCGCCCGCGGCCGTCACCGGCGCACGGCCGGTGTGCCA
>WQZX01000072.1 GCA_009780515.1 Nocardioidaceae bacterium
CGCTCGGTGCGGGCGCCGTGCTCCTGCTCGGCGCGCGCACCGCTCCGGACGGGGACCGCGCATGACCCGCCGCCCCACGGTCCTCTTCGTCTGCGTCCACAACGCCGGGCGGTCGCAGATGGCAGCCGGCTTCCTGCAGCACCTGGCGGGCGGGCGGATCGAGGTCCTCTCCGCCGGGTCGCAGCCCGCGTCCGAGGTCAACCTGGTGGCCGTCGCCGCGATGGCCGAGGTCGGCGTCGACATCGGGTCCAGGCAGCCGAAGGTCCTGAGCGAGACCGCGGTCCGCGCGGCCGACGTCGTCGTGACCATGGGCTGCGGCGACGCGTGCCCGTTCTTCCCCGGCAAGAGGTACGACGACTGGGTGCTCCACGACCCGGCCGGACTCGATCTCGAGGCCGTGCGCCCCATCCGCGACGAGATCAGGCGCCGCGTGGAGGCGCTGGTGGCCGAGCTCGTGGGAGCCTCGGACGGATGACCGTCGAGCTCGCGGCGATGACCCCGGACCACTGGCCCGAGGTCGAGCGGATCTATGCCGCGGGGATCGCGACCGGCCACGCGACCTTCGAGGAGGCTCCTCCCGACTGGGAGCGCTTCGACACCGGCCGCCTGCCTGGCCAGCGGCTCGTGGCGGTCGAGGGTGACCGGGTGCTCGGCTGGGCCGCCGTGTCGGCGGTCTCCGACCGCTGCGTCTACGCCGGCGTCGTCGAGCACTCCGTGTACGTCGACCCGCCAGCCGGCCGCCGCGGCGTCGGACGGCTGCTGCTCGACGGGCTGATCGCCTCGACCGAGGCTGCCGGCATCTGGACCGTCCAGTCCGGCGTCTTCCCGGAGAACGCCGCCAGCCTCGCGCTCCACCGAGCGGCCGGCTTCCGCGTCGTCGGCACCCGCGAGCGCGTGGGCCTGATGACCTACGGCCCGTACGCCGGCCGCTGGCGCGACGTGCTCCACGTCGAGCGTCGCAGCCCGGTCGTCTGACGCCGGCTGCCTGAGCTCGACGCCATCGTCGGCCCGGACCTCCAGATCATGCCTCGAGGATCTCCTTGAGGCGGGCGAGGTCGCGCTGGACCGCGGCGACGTCGCGGTCGAGCTCGGCGTCGGTCGTGCCGAGCTGGCGGACGGTGAAGACGACCTCCGCGCCGTCGGGATGGGCGAGCACCCGCACCGGGTTGGTGACGACCGTGCCGTCGGGGAGGGTCACGTCGTGGTCGAGCACGCCGAGGTCGTTGGCCGGCACGAACCGCACCGTCACCTCGCCCATCGGGGAGTCGACGATCAGCTCGTCGCCGCTGCGGCGTACAGGAGCGGTGGCGAGGCCGGCGGCCCAGCGCGGCAGCTGGCCCGGGTCGGAGGCGAACGCGTAGACCGCCTCGGGCGTCACCGCGATGACCTGGCTGACGTGCCGGCTCCTCATGCCGGGCAAGTATCGTCCCGAGCACCGACACGAGCCAGGGAGCCACCATGCCCAACCCCATCGGACGCGCGCTGCGCAACCGCCGCGCCGGACACCACACGCTCGTGTGGGCGAGGCCGGAGCTCGACGCCCCCGAGAGCTTCGTCCTCACCAGCCCCGCCTTCGAGCACGAGGCGCCGATGCCGGACCGGCTCCGCGGCCGGATGCTCGGCGCCAACGTCTCTCCCGCCATCGCCTGGACCGAGCCGCCCGCCGGCGCGGTCGAGCTGGTGCTGGTGGTCGAGGATCCCGACGTACCCATGGGCAAGCCGGCCACCCATGCCGTCGCGGCCGGCATCGACCCCGCCCTCGGCGGCCTGCCCGAGGGTGCGCTGCGCCACCCCAGCCCGGTCGCCGGCGTACGCATGGGCAAGGGCGCCCTCGGCAAGCGCGGGTACGCCGGCCCGATGCCGATCCGCTCCCACGGCCCGCACTCCTACGTCTTCCAGCTGTTCGCGCTCGACGCCGCGCCGGATCTCGGTGAGAAGTTCGGGCTGGGCGACCTGCTCACCGCGATGGACGGCCACGTCGTCGCCCGCGCCCGCCTGGACGGCACCTTCGAGAACGTCTGATCCCGGCCCGTCCCCAGGAGGCCGGGCCTACAGCGCCCGCCGGAGGAGCACCCCGCGCCCGCCCGCGAACGTCACCCCGGGGATCCGGAAGTCGCGCGTCCGCTCGGTGAAGCCGAGCTGCTCGTGCAGGGCGATCGTCGGCCGGTTGGAGATGTTGGCGAAGCACCAGACGTCCTCGCCACGGCCCGCCAGCAGCCGGATCCGCTCCTCGGTCAGCAGGCGACCGAGACCGTGCCGCCGGGCGGGCGGGTCGACGACCAGGCCGGTGAGGTACCAGCCGGCCGGGGCGTCGCCGCCGACCGCAGCCGGATCGAGCCGCTCGGCCTTCGCATATGCCCGTACGACGCCGTCACGACAGGCCACCAGCGCGATCCGATCGGGATCGTCCGATCCGGCGGGCCAGCCGGACACCACCTCGACCGCGCGCTCCGGCGGACGACCCTCGCGTGCGGCGTACAGGGCGGCGACGGCGGGGACGTCGGCGCCGGTCATCGCGCGTACGTCGGCCGGCCACCTCTCCAGGCCGCCGCCCGGCTCGTCCTCGGCGGTCTCCAGGACACGATCATGCCCGAGCCGCCGACACCGACGTTCCGGTCGTCAGGCCGCTGCGGAGCAACGGGAACGTCGGGCTCGGCGACCGGCCGGCCGGCCGGGTCAGGACTACGGTCGTTGCCAGCCGACCGAGTGAGGACAGCCGATGACCGAGGAGCCGACACGGATCCAGCTCACCTCCCTGCCGACGCCGCTGGAGCCGGCGCCACGGCTGGCGGAGGCGATCGGGCTCGGGCCGGAGGACCTCTGGCTCAAGCGCGACGACCTCACCGGCGTCGGCGGTGGCGGCAACAAGCTGCGCAAGCTGGAGTACTTCGCGGCCGTCGCCCTGCGCAACGGCGCCGACGTCCTCGTGACGACCGGCGCCGCGCAGAGCAACCACGCACGCCTCACGGCGGCGGTCGCCGCCAAGCTCGGCCTCCGCAGCGTGCTGGTCTTCCCGGGCGAGCCGGGCGCATCGTCCTCGGGAAACCTCGTCGTCGACGGGCTGGTCGGAGCGCGCATCGAGTGGGCCGGCGACGTACCCCTCCACGAGCTCGGGCAGTACGCCGACGGCGTGGCCGCCCGGCTCGCCGGTGAGGGAGCACGCCCGCTCCTCATCCCCTACGGCGGCTCGAGCAGCCTCGGGGCGCGCGGCTACGTCGTGTGCGCGCAGGAGATCCTCGAGCGGCTGCCCGAGGTGCGCCACGTCGTCACGGCCGCCGGCTCGGGCGGCACCATGGCCGGACTGGTGGCCGGGCTCGGCGTCGAGCGGGTGCTCGGCGTGGACGTGGGCGCCCGGCCCGACCTCGCCGAGGCGGTCGCCTCCTTCGCGTCCCCGCTCGTCGGCGCCACGCTCGACCCGGCCACGCTCCGGATCCGCGACCAGGTCGGCGCCGGCTACTCGTCGTACACACCGGAGACCGAGGCGGCGATGGTGCTGGCCGCCCGCACCGAGGGGGTCGTCCTCGACCCGATCTACACCGGCCGCGCGCTGGCGGGTCTGGTCGCCGCCGTGCGCCATGGCGAGATCCGGGCCGGCGAGACCACCGTCCTCGTGCACACCGGCGGGCTGCCGGGCCTGTTCGGGCACCCGGTCGCGACGAGCAACGCGCAGGCGCTCCTGCGCTGACGCCGGCGTACGCCGTCACACGCCGCCGCGGCCGTAGACGACGACGTGCCTCCCGTGGGCCTCGGCCTCGCGCTCCAGGCGTAGCCCGATCCTCTCCGCGACCCTCTGCGAGGGGACGTTCGCGGGGTTGATGATGGCGACGACGTGGTCCTCGCCGATCGGCCCGGTGGCGAGGTCGAGGCAGGCGCGGGCGGCCTCGGCCGCGAGGCCGCGGCCCTGCAGAGAGGGGACGACGTGGTAGCCGACCTCGAGGATCCGCTCGTCGTCCACCGGCTGCCAGGTCAGCCCGCAGTCGCCGACGAACTCGCCGTCGTGGGTCTCGACGATCCACAGGCCGTAGCCGTGCTGGGCGTAGCCGGCACGGCTCGACCGGATCCAGCCCAGCGCCTCCTCGCGCGTCTTCGGCCGCGGGTAGAACCGCATCACCTCGGGATCGCCCAGGAGGCCGGCGATCAGGTCGAGGTCGGCCTCCTCCATCTCCCGGAAGCGGAGGCGCTCGGTCGGCTCGGGGATCACCGGCGTGACGGTACGCCGTCCCTCAGTGCGGCCCCTCAGCCTGGAGCCGCCGGTCAGAGACCCACGCTGCCCTGGGAGATGCCGCCGTCGACGGTCACCGTCGTGCTGGTCATGTAGCCCGCGCCGCGGGAGGCCAGGAAGACGACCACGTCGGCGATCTCCTCCGACTGCGCCATCCGGCCGAGCGGGATGGCGGCGTCGAGCCGCTTCATCTTCTCGGGGTCGGCCTCGGTCGATGCGTTGATGGGCGTGCTGACCGCGCCAGGCGCGACGTTGACCATCCGGATGCCGTGCTCGCCGAGCTCGACGCCCGCCGTACGGGTCAGCATCCGGATGCCGCCCTTGGAGACGCAGTAGGCGATGTTGCCGGGCATCGGCCAGTCCTCGTGCACCGAGGAGATGTTGATGACCAGGCCGCCGTCGCCCTGGGAGATGAACTGCTTCGCCGCCGCCTGGCTGCCGAAGAAGGCGCTCTTCATGTTGATCGCCATGACCTTCTCGAAGTCGGCCTCGGTGGTCTCCAGCAGCGAGGTCCGGGTCTCGATGCCGGCGTTGTTGACGAGCACGTCGAGGCGGCCGAACGTGTCGACCGCCTTCTGGACCATCGCGTGCAGGTCGTCGGACCGCGAAACGTCGGCCTCGATGCCGACCGCCCGACCGCCCGCGGCCTCGACGCGGTCGATCAGCGACTCGGTCTCCTCGGGGTGCGCGACGTAGTCGATGACGACGTTGGCGCCCTCGGCCGCGGCGGCGAGCACGATGGCCTCGCCGATGCCGCTGTTGCCGCCGGTGACGACGAGGGTCTTGTCCTTCAACAGCATGCGTGGTCCTTCCGGTCGGGGACGGTGGCGATGCCCTCCACGCTAGCCGCAGTCCAAGGCCGGGGCTGGCGGCGTGTGGCAACATCCGATGGCATGGCCCGGATCGAGGACTACGCACTGCTCGGAGACCTTCAGACCGCGGCGCTCGTCAGCACCGAGGGATCGGTCGACTGGCTGTGCCTGCCGCGCTTCGACTCACCCGCCTGCTTCGCCGCGCTGCTCGGCGGGCCCGACGCCGGCCACTGGACGCTGGCGCCGGCCGGGGCGGGCGCGTGCACGCGCCGGAGGTACGTCGACGAGACGCTCGTCCTCGAGACCGAGTGGGAGACCTCCGAGGGGGCGGTGCGGGTCATCGACTTCATGCCGCCACGCGGGCACGCCCCGGACATCGTCCGGATCGTCGAGGGCATCAGCGGCAGCATGCAGATGCGCGGCGAGCTCAAGCTGCGCTTCGACTACGGCAAGGTCCGCCCCTGGGTCCACCACGAGCAGGACCAGGTCGTCGCGATCGCCGGGCCCGACGCCGTACGGCTGCGGACACCGGCGCCGACCCGCGGCCACGAGTGGTCGACCCTCTCGGAGTTCACCGTGCACGCCGGCGACCGGGTGCCGTTCGTGCTCACGTGGTCGCCCAGCCACGAGCGGCGGCCGAGGCCCGTCGACCCCGAGCAGGCGCTCCGGGACACGCTGACCTACTGGCAGGAGTGGTGCGAGCGCGGTCACGACGTCGACGGCCCCTACCGTGACGCGGTCAAGCGCTCGCTGCTGACCCTCAAGGCGCTGACCTACCAGCCCACCGGCGGGATCGTCGCCGCCGCGACCACCTCGCTGCCCGAGCAGATCGGCGGTCCGCGCAACTGGGACTACCGCTACTGCTGGCTGCGCGACGCGACGTACACCTTGCAGGCGCTGATCGCCGGCGGCTACCTCGAGGAGGCGAAGGCGTGGCGCGAGTGGCTGCTGCGGGCGGTCGCCGGCGACCCCGCCGAGCTACAGATCATGTACGGCCTGGACGGACGCCGGCGGCTGCCCGAGAGCGAGCTCGACTGGCTCGCGGGCTACGAGGGCTCCTCACCCGTGCGCATCGGCAACGCCGCGTCGGACCAGCTGCAGCTCGACGTGTGGGGCGAGACCCTCGACGGCCTGGCGCTCGCGCGCGAGTCGGGCCTGGCCAGCACCGAGGACGGCTGGGACCTCCAGGTGGTGCTCATGGAACACCTCGAGGGCGCATGGGACCAGACCGACAACGGTCTGTGGGAGGTGCGCGGGCCGCGCCGCCACTTCACCCACTCCAAGGTCATGGCCTGGGTGGCGGCGGACCGCATGGCCGACGCCGTACGACGCCATCGCGACCTCCACGGCCCCGCCGACCGGTGGGAGGCGCTGCGCGACACCATCCACGCCGACGTGCTCGCCCACGGCTTCGACGAGGACCGGCAGACATTCGTGCAGTCGTACGGCGCGACCGCCCTCGACGCGAGCCTGCTGATCATCCCGCGCGTCGGCTTCCTGCCCGGCGACGATCCCCGCGTGATCGGCACGATCGAGGCGATCGGCCGCGAGCTGACCCAGGACGGCCTGGTGATGCGCTACCAGAACGCGCAGTCCGACGACGGGCTGCCGGGCGGCGAGGGCATGTTCCTGGCCTGCTCGTTCTGGATGGTCGACGCGCTGCACCTCGCCGGCCGCCAGGACGAGGCGATCCGGCTGCTCGAGCGGCTGCTCGACCTGCGCAACGACCTCGGGCTGCTGAGCGAGGAGTGGGACCCGGTGGCCCGACGCCAGCTCGGCAACACCCCGCAGGCGTTCAGCCACTTCGCGCTCGTGACCAGCGCGCTCCAGCTCCACGCGGGCCGCGGCCACCGCAGCCACGAGTCGATCCGGCACCCGGGGGTGCCGGGCGCGGACCGTCGCTGAGTCTGCACCACGGATTGGAGCACCGAGCAACACTCGACGCGGCGCGGCTTCCTGCGCCCGCCCGTCCGAAACAGGAGCTCTCGTGATCCGTCTGCGCCGTAGCCTCGTCTCCGCGCTCGCCGTCGGCACGATGCTCCTGCTCGCGGGGTGCGGCTCCAGCGCGACCACGTCGCAGCCGAAGCTCGGCACCGGCGACCCGCTCGACAAGCCGCTGCCGGCGGCGATCGAGCACATGACGTTCACCGACGAGACCGGCAAGAAGGTCCAGCTCTCCGACTACGCCGGCCGCACGATCATGCTGCAGGACGTCCTCACGCTCTGCCAGGAGCACTGCCCGATCGACACCGCGGCCTTCGTGCAGACCGCGCAGCGGTACGCCGCCACGGCGTCCGATCCCGGCAAGGTGGTCTTCCTCAGCATCACGGTCGACCCCCAGCGCGACACGACGGCCCAGCTCGCGGCGTACCGCAGGATGTACGTCGGCAGCGAGTCGCACCTCCCGCAGTGGCACCTGCTGACCGCGAAGCCGGCCGAGCTCAAGCAGCTGTGGCACCTCCTCGGCGTCTACAACCAGCGCGTCCCCGAGGACAAGGGCCAGGTCGTGCGCAACTGGCGCACCGGCAAGGTGCTGACCTACGACGTCGACCACAGCGACGTCGTCTACGTCGTCGACGACAACCGCACCGAGCGCTACCTCTTCGACGGCCAGCCCTACCTCCACGGCGCCACGATCCCCCCGAGGATGCGGCGGTTCATGAGCGCCGAGGGGCGTCGCAACCAGATGCACGGCTCGTGGACCTCGGGCCAGGCGCTCCAGATCCTCGACTGGGTCGCCGCCCACCCGTCGTGACCGCCGCCGGAGGTCGCTTTCGTTGGTGACGGCCTACCTTCCCCGTCGTACATTGCTTGTGTGACACCAACGAATACCCCAGGTACGACGCCACCCGACCACCGTCGGAGGCTGCTCGTCCTGGGCGTCTGCTGCATGAGCCTGTTCATCGTCGGACTGGACAACACGATCGTGAACGTCGCGCTGCCGTCGATCCAGCACGACCTCCAGACGGACCTGTCCGACCTGCAGTGGGTCATCGACGCCTACCTCGTCGTGCTCGCCTCGCTGCTGATGCTGTCGGGCTCCACCGGCGACCGGCTCGGTCGCAAGCGCACCTTCCAGACCGGTCTGGTGCTCTTCGTGATCGGCTCCGCGCTCTGCTCGCTCGCGCCGACCCTGGGCTGGCTGATCGCCGCCCGCGCGATCCAGGGCATCGGCGGCTCGATGCTCAACCCGGTCGCGATGGCGATCATCACCAACACGTTCACCGACGCCCGTGAGCGCGCCCGCGCCATCGGCGTCTGGGGTGGGGTGGTCGGCGTGAGCATGGCGCTCGGCCCGGTGCTCGGCGGCGGTCTCGTCGAGTGGGTCGGCTGGCGCTCGATCTTCTGGATCAACATCCCTGTCGGGCTGGTGGCGTGCGTGCTCTGCGCCCGGTTCGTCCCCGAGTCGCGGGCCGAGCACCCGCGCCGGATCGACCCGATCGGCCAGGTTCTGGTGGCCGGGACGCTCGGCCTGCTGACCTTCGGCATCATCGAGGCACCCCGCCACGGCTGGACGTCGGCGCAGACGCTGGCCTGCCTGGGCGGCGCCGCCGTCGCCCTAGTGCTCCTCGTCGCCTACGAGCTGCGTCGCCGGCAGCCGCTGATCGACCCCCGGTTCTTCCGCAGCGCACCGTTCGCCGGCGCCGCCGTGATCGCGATCTGCGGCTTCTCCGCGCTCAGCGGCTTCCTGTTCCTCAACACCTTCTACCTGCAGCACTCGCGCGGCTTCTCGCCGCTCCAGGCCGGTCTCGCGACGCTGCCGATGGCCGCGATGTCGGCGGTCTGCGCGCCGTTGTCGGGCCGGTTGCTCGGCCGCAGTGGTCCCCGGCTGCCGCTGCTGATCGCCGGCGCCGGGCTGCTCGCCTCGACCCTGATGATGACGCGGCTGAGCATGACGACCTCCCACTGGACGCTCTACGCGACGTACCTCGTCTTCGGCATCGGCTTCGGCTTCCTGAACGCGCCGATCACCAACACCGCCGTCTCCGGCATGCCGCGCTCAGAGGCGGGCGTCGCGGCCGCGATCGCCAGCACCAGCCGGCAGATCGGCCAGTCGCTCGGCGTCGCGGTGATCGGCTCGCTGGTCGTGACCAGCGCCGGTGCCGCGGCGGCCGCGGACTTCCCGCAGGCCAGCCACGTCGGCTGGTGGGTGACCGTCGGCTGCGCCTGCATGGTGCTCCTGCTCGGCGTCGTCACCACCAGCCGCGCCGCACACCGGACCGCGGAGACCTCGGCGGAGCGCATCCTCGCCCGCCGCGCCCAGCAGGGAGCGAGCGCATGAGCGCCCGCGACGTACGCATCGCGGAGATCTGGTCCGCGCTGGCCGGGCTGGTGCTCCAGGAGGACCGACGGCGGCGCGTCTCCGACGAGCTGGGCATCAGCTTCTACCGCGCGAAGGTCCTCCGCCGCCTGCTCGCCGGCCCCACCTCGATGCGCGACCTCGCGCTGCGGCTGACCACCGACAAGGCCAACCTCAGCGGCGCCGTCGACGACCTCGAGGGGCTCGGCCTGGTCGAGCGCAGCGTCGACCCCGACGACCGGCGCGTACGCCGCCTCGCGCTGACCCCCGCGGGCCGGAAGGTCGCGCGGCGGGCCGAGCAGATCATGTCCGAGCCGCCGGCCGGCTTCGCCGGCCTGAGCGAGCGCGACCTCGCCCAGCTCGAGCGGATCCTCGCCAAGCTCAGCCCCTGACGGTTGTCCCCACCACTAGGTTGGAGCAAGCAACTGTTTCCGAGCGGGCGGAGTGGCTGATGGACTACGTACGACTGGGCAGCACCGGGCTCGAGGTCTCACCGATCTGCGTCGGCTGCATGTCCTGGGGCGACCCGGCGAAGGGCCGACCGTGGACGCTGCAGGAGGACGAGGCACGCCCGCTGATCAAGCAGGCGATCGAGGCGGGCGTCAACTTCTTCGACACCGCCAACGTGTACGCCGCCGGCACCAGCGAGGAGATCACCGGCCGTGCACTCGCCGACGTCGCCGAGCGCGACAACATCGTGCTGGCGACCAAGGTCCACGGCGTGATGAGCGAGGGCCCCAACGGTCGCGGCCTCTCGCGCAAGGCGATCCTGCAGGAGATCGACAACTCGCTGCGCCGCCTCGGCACCGACTACGTCGACCTCTACCAGATCCACCGCTTCGACCCGGTCACTCCCGTCGAGGAGACGATGGAGGCGCTGCACGACGTGGTGAAGGCCGGCAAGGCCCGCTACATCGGGGCCTCGTCGATGTACGCCTGGCAGTTCTCCAAGATGCAGTACGTCGCCCACCTCGGCGGCTGGACGCCGTTCGTCAGCATGCAGGACCACTACAACCTGCTCGCCCGCGAGGAGGAGCGCGAGATGCTCCCGCTCTGTGCCGACCAGGGCGTCGGCGTCATCCCGTGGAGCCCGCTCGCCCGCGGCCGCCTCACGCGACCCTGGGACGAGAGCACCCAGCGCTCCGAGACCGACGCCTTCGGCAAGGGCCTCTACCTCGACAGCGACCGCCGCATCGTCGAGGCGGTGCTCGACGTCGCCGAGGGGCGCGGTGTGCCGCCCGCCCAGGTCGCGCTCGCGTGGGTCAGCTCGAACCCGGCCGTCACCGCGCCGATCGTCGGGATGAGCGAGGAGCAGCACCTGGCCGACGCGCTCGCCTCGCTCGAGATCGAGCTCACCGAGGACGAGATCGGCCGGCTCGAGGCGCCGTACACGCCGCGGCTGGCGCCTGAGCTGCCTCGCTGAGTCCGGGCGCCGGGTCGGCCGCGTCGTCGACGACGTGCGGCACCGGTCAGGCGCCGGCCGCCCAGACGGCCTTGGCGCCCGCGTCGCCCGTCATGACGACGAGCACGAGGGCGGCGACACCGACGATCGGCAGCAGGACCAGCAGCGTGGTGCGGATCCACCCCGGACGGCGGTGGAACCACCACATGCCGACGGCGAGCACCGCGAGCAGCCAGGTCGACGCCTGGAGCTTCCCGGCAAGGTCCTCGTGGTAGTGGATGGCGCTGGCCAGCGCGGGGGCGTTCGCCATCTGCGAGCGGGTCGAGTTCTCCAGCGCACCACCGGTGAACGCCGCGAACCAGACGAACACGGCCGCGAGGACACCCATGATCAGCACCGGCCAGCGCAGGCGGTCACGCCACCTCGGGACGAGGTAGGCGACGGCGAGCAGCCCGGCGATCGGTGCGAACACCACCGCCGCGTGGACGACGAGCGGGTGGAGGGGAAGGCCGTTGATGGTCACGTGTTCTCTCTCTGTCGGGAATCTCTGTCGGGGATCTCTGTCGGGATCTGTCGTGGATCGGGCAGGGTCACTTCTCGACGCGGAGCGCGAGTCGCGGACAGCTGGCCACGGCGGTGCGGACGTCGGCGGACGAGGCATCATCCAACCGGCCGATGACGGGGAAGCCCCATTCGTCGAGGCTGATCGCCTCGGGCAGGAGGCGTGCGCACAGACCGTGGCCGTCACAGCGCGTCCAGTCGATCCGAAGGCTGCTCATCGCGCCGCCCCCAACGGCAGGACGCCGCGGACGGGGCGGCCGCAGGGCAGGCCGGCGAGGTGGCGTCGTACGTCCTCCTTGAAGGCGCTGAGGCCGGTGCCGACGAACCCGGTCGCGCCGGTGGGGTGGTGGCAGGCGCCGCGGCCGGCGACCTGCCCCAGACGCGTGCGCAGCCGATCCGGGTCGACGACGTCGCCCGCGACGATGCTCGCGAGGTCCTGCGCGATCGCCGGGAGGCCGAACGTGCACGGACCGCACTGGCGCGCCGACTGACCGGCGAGCCAGTCCGCGACGCGGGCGATCTCGCCCACCGGGCAGGTGTCCTCGGGCAGCACCGCGACGACGCCCGCGCCCCAGCCGATGCCCTGGGACCGCAGCCAGGGCCGGTCGACGACGAGGTCGTCGCGCGTGGTCCAGGTGCCGTGGTAGCCGCCGACCAGGACCGGCCCCGTGTGGGCACCGAGGACGTGGCGCAGCGCCATGCCGTTCGGCACCTCCAGGACACCCTGGCGCTCGGTGCCGAGCAGCGTGAGCAGGCTCGAGCCGGGCTCCGCGCGGGTTCCGGTGGCGGCGTACGCGTCGGCGCCGAGCGCGGCCAGCAGCGCCAGCTGGGCGAAGGTCTCCACGTTGGACGCGTACGTCGAGCGGTCGTCGAGGCCGCGCTCGTGCGGCAGCACCCGGACGCCGTCGGGCACCGGGGCCCGGTCGTTGAGGCCGTTGATCAGGGCGCCCACCTCGCCGCCGACGAAGCCGTGGTCGACCGTGTGCACCTGGATCGGAGCGCCGTGCCGTCGTACGGCGGCGCGCAGTGCGGCGGCGGACGCGCCGTCGCTCACGGCGATGACCATCCGCCGGCTGCGGATCGCGGCACCGACGAGCGCCGTGCCGGCGACCACGAGGTCGGGGTAGCGCCGCATCAGCGCCCTGTCCTTCCAGCTCGCCGGCTCGCTCTCGCTGCCGTTGACGACGACCCGCGCACCCCGGCGGACCGCCGCGAGCTTGGTCGCGACCGGGAAGCCGGCCCCGCCGCGGCCGAGCAGCCTGACCTCGTGGGCGGCCTCGACCAGCCACTGCTGGCTGCGTTCCGGAACCTCAGGGTGCCCGCTGGCGAACACGCGTGGCTCGGCGACGGTGAACAGCGGCGGGGTGTCGTCGACACCCGTGCGCACGTCGAGCGTGGTCATCGGGCCTCCCGGAGGTGGAACGCGCCCTCGAGGTCGCGGCTGTGGAGGTGCCGCAGGCCGACGCGGTGCACGGCGTAGCCGCCCGCCACCATCGCGATCCCGAGGCCGTAGGTGGCCAGCGCCCACAGGCGGCCGGCGTCGGGCCCGGCGAGGACACCGTGCAGCAGGCACAGCGCCCAGCCGGCGTACGCCGCCCGGTGCAGCAGGCGCCACCCGCGCTCGGAGACGAGGCGGGCCGCGGCGAGCCGGAGCCACCCCGAGGCGGCGGCGGCCACGAAGGAGTAGAGGGCGAGAGTGCCGAGGCCGAGCGCGAAGACCTTGTAGCCCGCCGCGAAGGGGATCAGGACCGCGGTCAGCGACGTGGAGACGTAGGTGTCCACGACGGTCAGGCCGAGGTGGGCGGCGAGCGCGACCAGGCCGACCACGGCGGACGACCGGTGCACCAGCTGGCGGATCACGCGCCGGTCGAGCGCGCGGTCGTCGCGACCGCCCGACAGGCTGGCGACGCCGAGGGCGACGCTCAGGCTGAAGGCGAGGTAGGCGACCAGGCCGAACGACCGGATCAGCTCGTAGGTCGTCATGACGCCGACTCCATCGCCTCGGCCGGCCAGCCGTGCAGCGTGGTGACCACGCCGCCGGCCGTCACCATGCGGGCGGGACAGGGATCGACCACCAGCGACCGGGTGAGGCCGTCGGCGTCGACCAGGGCCCAGGTGCTCAGCAGGTTGGCCTCGACGGTCGTCGGGGCCCAGACCGTGGCCGTGCGCCAGCGGCCACCGGCAGCGCCGGCACCGGTCCCGGGGTCGATGATGTGGTGCCGGTCCTGTCCCCAGCGACGGCCGAGGATCGAGGAGGTGGCCAGCGCGCCCTCGTCGAGGGTGACCAGCTGGGCCGGCGCGTCCGCCGTCTCCGAGACCGAGATCTGCCAGCTCTGCTCCCCGTGCACGGCGAGGTCGCCGCCGATGGAGACCAGCACCGGGTCCAGGCCTCGGCCGGCGATCCGCGCGATCGCCTCGTCCACGGCGTAGGCCTTGGCGAGGGCGCCCAGATCGAGCACCGTGCCGGCCGCGACGCCCACCCGGCCGAGCGCCGGGTCGACCCGGACCGCGTCGTCGGCAGCAGGGACCGGCGCCGGCTCGGCCGGAGCGGCGGATCGGGCGCGCACGACGTCGATGTCGTCGTCGTACCCCTGGGCCAGCAGCGCGGCGCCGACGGTCGGCGTGACCCTGCCACCGGTACGCCGGGCGGCGTCCAGCGCGAGCTCGACCAGCTCGACCGTCATGGGCCGGACGGTGACGTAGCGACCGGCCTGGGCGTTGATCCGCGACAGGTCGGAGTCGTCGCGGAACCTGCTCGCCGCGATCTCGACCTCGGCCATCACCGATCGCACGATCGCGACGGCGGGCTCGAGGTCGTGATCGCTCACGGCGGTGACGGCGACGGCGCAGGACCAGTCGCTCCACTTCTCGGTGGTCACGACGAGTGCGTCCCCCCGGACGGCGCGGGCGCCGCCGTGCGGGTCGGGCGCGGCGCCGTACGGACCGGCGTCCTCGTGCGGTGGGGCGCACGGTTGGGGGCACGGTGCCGGTGGTGGTGCACCGCCGACCGGTGGTGGGGTTGGCGCGACGGCGCGGGGGCGTCGTCGTGTCGGGGCTGCGTGCTCGGGCCGGCGTCGGCCTGTGCCGCGGCCAGGGTCAGCCCGCCGCCTGCGACGACACCGCCGCCGATGACGGCGGCCAGGTAGAGACGCGACCGCGCGATGAGGCGGGCGCGGCTGGACTGAGTCGGGTCGCTGAGCATGATCCCCACGATGACGCCTTCTCGCCTATGCCTTCCTCAGCCGGCCGTTAAGCCGCCCTCAAGCCTGTCCGTGCCTCCCCTGCGGAGGCGGTCAGGAGGCGTGCGTGGACCCGGTCGGGGTGGGCTTGGGGCTCGGCTTGGGGCTCGGCTTGGGGCTCGGCTTGGGGCTCGGCTTGGGGCTGGGTGTCGGGCTCGGCTTCGGCGTCGGGGCGGGGGCACTCGGCGCGCTGGTCACAGGGGGCGTCTCGCTCGGACGAACGACCGGCGACGTGGGCGCCGCCGCCGACCGGACCGGGGACGGCGGCGCGGTCGTCGCCGCTACCGGAGCCGGTACGACGCCCTGCGCCGCGCCCGTCCCCAGGTCGGCGCGCCGCCGGCGGGCCCGGTGCTGCCGGTGCGGCCGGCGCGACCGGTGGCGGTGGGGCCGCGACGGGGCGGCGGCCGACCGGTCGTGACCGGGCCAGTTGCGCCGTACGGCCTGTGCGGAGTCAGCGTTGGAGGCCGCGACGGTCAGTCCGGCCACCGCCGCGGTCGCCAGGCCCACGATCGCGATCAGGTAGGTGCGTGACCTGCTCCTGATGTGCTCTCGGCTGTGGCTGAGCAGCTGGCTCGTCATGCGGCCAGAGTGACTCGATCACGGCGTCGCCGACGGCGCCGACACGTCAAGGCAGCGTCAAATCACGGCGCGGCGCCTCGCTCCGCGGGGATGCTCCGGTCGGCGAGCAGGCCGCGGCGGGCGGAGTGCACGTGCCGCTCGGCGACATCGGCGAGCCGGCCCGGGTCGCCGCTGCGGATGAGGCGGGCGAGCTGGCGGTGCTCCTTCACGACCCGCTTGCGGTAGTGGTCGAGGGCGAGCTCGACGCGACGCAGCTGGAAGAGGTGGACCTGGGAGCGGATGGCGTGCCACGCCGTGGTGAGCCGGGCGTTGCCGGCGGCGGCGTACACGGCGTCGTGGAAGGCCATGTCGAGGGCGACGAGCTCGGCGCGGTCGGCCTCCCTGTCGAGCGCGGTCTCCATCTCGGCCACGAGCCGGTCGAGCTCGGCGAGCCGGTCGTCGTCGGCACGGTCGTGGGCCGTGACCGACGCCAGCCGGTCGAGGGCGGCGCGCAGCGAGTAGACCTCCTGGATGTCGTCTCGGGTGATGTCGAGGACGCGGGTGCCGCGGTGCCACGCCGTACGGATCAGGCCCTCGCGCTCGAGCAGGCCGAGCCCCTCGCGGACCGATCCCCTGCTCACGCCCAGCTCGGCGGCGAGGTCGACCTCGCGCAACGTCGAGCCCGGCTCGAAGTGGCCCGCCAGGATCGCGTCGCGGATGCGGTCGGCAGCCTCGTCGGCCAGGCCGCGGCGTTCGGCCCTCGCCAGTCCGGATGCATTCATGTCTTAATGTTGACATTAGGACATCGCTGGCGCAACATGTGATCGTCACCTGATCCGGAGGAGCACGCCGTGACCGATCGGCCCGCCGTCCACCTGGCCATCCCCGTCGACGACCTGCGCGCGGCACGCGAGTTCTACGGCGACCTGCTCGGCCTGCCCGAGGGCCGGTCCAGCGACCACTGGGTCGACTGGGACTTCCACGGTCACCAGCTGGTGACCCACCTCGTACCCGGGCCGGTCCCGCCCGCGGGCGACAGCGAGGTCGACGGCCACGACGTCCCGATCCCCCACTTCGGGCTGCTGCTGACCGACGCGCTCTTCCACGAGCTGGCCGGCCGGTTGCGCGACGGCGGCGTGGAGCTCGAGATCGCGCCGTACCTCCGCTTCCCCGGTGAGCCCGGCGAGCAGTGGACGATGTTCTTCCACGACCCGGCCGGCAACGCGATCGAGCTCAAGTCGTTCCGCGACGAGTCGCAGGTGTTCGCGCGATGAGCCGCGGGGTCCTCGTCACGGGCGCCTCGCGCGGCATCGGGCGCGCCATCGCCCAGGCGTACGCCGCCCGCGGCGACCGGGTCGCGGTCCACTTCGCCTCCGCCCGCCCGGCCGCGGAGGAGACGCTGCGCGGCCTGGCCGGCGATGGCCACGTCCTGGTCGGCGGCGACCTCGCCGACCCCGACGCCGCCCGCGAGGTGGTCGCGGCCGCGATCGCGGGGCTCGGCGGCGTCGACGTGCTCGTCAACAACGCGGCGGTCGCCCCGGGGCCCGACAACGTCCACCGCATCGGCGAGGTCTCCTACGACGACTGGCAGCGCACCTGGCGACGCATGGTCGACGTCGACCTGCTGGGCGCCGCCAACGTCACCTACGGCGTCGCGACCCACCTCATCGAGCGCGGCGCGACCGGCGCGATCGTCAACGTGGGCTCGCGCGGCGCCTACCGCGGCGAGCCCGACTACCCGGCGTACGGCGCCTCGAAGGCCGCGCTGCACGCGTTCGGCCAGTCGATGGCGGTCGCTCTCGCCCCGCACGGCATCACGGTCGCCTCGGTCGCTCCGGGCTTCGTCGGCACCGAGCGCCAGCAGGCGAGGCTCGCCGGTCCCGAGGGCGCCGCCGTCACCGCACAGAGCCCGTTCGGGCGCGTCGGCACGCCACAGGAGGTCGCCGCAGCGGTCCTCCACCTCAGCTCGCCCGAGGCCGCGTGGTCCTCGGGTGCCGTGCTCGACCTCAACGGGGCGTCGTACCTGCGCTGAGCCGTGCCGCCGGCTCGCGACCCGCCTTCGCGTCTCAGGCGGGAGCGCTCGGCTCGCTCCGAGGCGACACCTCGTCGCCGACCAGCGGCAGGAGGAGCACGAACCGGGCACCCGCATCGCGCTGCTGCGAGGTCAACGAGCCGCCGCGCTCGGAGGCGAGCTCGCGCGCGATCGACAGGCCGATCCCGGCGCCTCCGACGTCCCGCCCACGTGCCTCATCCAACCGGACGAACCGCTCGAAGATCCGCTCGTGCTGGCCGTCGGGGACCCCGGGACCGTCGTCGTCGACGACGAGGC
>WQZX01000073.1 GCA_009780515.1 Nocardioidaceae bacterium
GCGGCACCAGACGGGTGTGATGGCAAGGCGGGCGCGCGACGGCGGTCTGGTTGCACCATCGAGCGTGCCCAACGCCGCCAGCGCGCCCGTGTGGTGCCGCGCAGCAGCGAGGGATCGGTGGATACAGGCTGAGACGTCGTCGAGACCTCAGCGCGCGGAGAGGAACTCCGCGACCTGGAAGGCCATCTCCAGGGACTGGACCCGGTTGAGGCGAGGGTCGACGACCGACTCGTAGCGGTGGGCGAGGCCGTGCTCGTCGAGCTCCTCGCCTCCGCCGATGACCTCGGTGACGTCGTCGCCGGTGTTCTCGACCAGGATGCCGCCGGGGACGGTGCCGAGGCCGCGATGGACCTCGAAGAAGCCGCGCACCTCGTCGAGGACGTCCTCGAAGCGGCGGGTCTTGTAGCCGGTCGACGCCGAGAAGGTGTTGCCGTGCATCGGGTCGCAGATCCAGGCGACGTCGACGCCCTCGGCGGTGACCTTCTCGACCAGGCCGGGCAGACCGTCGCGGACCTTGTCGGCACCGAACCGGGTGATGAAGGTCAGCCGGCCCGGCTCGTTCTCGGGGTTGAGCCTGGCGGCCAGGGCGAGGGCGTCGTCAGCGGTCGCCGACGGCCCCAGCTTGCAGCCGATCGGGTTGCGGATGGAGCGGAAGTACTCGACGTGCGCGCCGTCGAGGTTGCGGGTGCGCTCGCCGATCCACACGAAGTGCCCGGAGACGTTGTACGGCGACTCGGTGCGCGAGTCGATCCGCGTCATGGCGTGCTCGTACTCCATGATCAGCGCCTCGTGGCTGGAGTAGAAGTCGACGCGGTGGAACTCGTCCGGGTCGGCCCCGATCGCCTGCATGAAGGTCAGCGCCCGCTCGATCTCGCCGGCCATCGCCTCGTAGCGGGCGCCGGCCGGGCTGTTGCGCACGAACTCGGAGTTCCACGCGTGGACCTGGCGGAGGTCGGCGTACCCACCGGTGGTGAAGGCGCGGACGAGGTTCAGCGTGGAGGCGCTGTGGTGGTAGACCTCGAGCAGGCGCTGCGGGTCGGGGATCCGGGACTCGGGCGTGAAGTCGTAGCCGTTGACCGCGTCGCCGCGGTAGGCCGGCAGCGTGACGCCGTCGCGGGTCTCGGTGTCGCTCGAGCGGGGCTTGGCGTACTGGCCCGCGAGCCGGCCGATCTTCACGACCGGCACGGAGGCGGCGTACGTCAGCACCACCGCCATCTGCAGCAGCACCCGCAGCTTGTTGCGGGTGTTGTCGGCGGTGGCGTCGGCGAACGTCTCGGCGCAGTCACCGCCCTGCAGGATGAAGGCCTCGCCGCGGCTCGCCGCGGCGATCTTCTCCTTCAGCTCGTCGCACTCCCCGGCGAAGACCAGCGGCGGGAGGGTCCGCAGCCGCTCGACGGCCGCGGCCAGCGCCGCGGGGTCGTCGTACGTCGGCTGCTGCCTGGCGCCGATGGCGTGCAGCTGCTCGAGGGAGGGGACGTTGCTCACCGGGCAAGTCTACGGCGACGCGGGGCCGCCGACCGATTCGGTCGCGACGGCGGGATCCTGCCCCGGCCCACGGCGTGCGCTCAGGGTCGTTCAGGGTCGCTCAGGCATGCTCGACGCGAGTCACCCCACCCCGAGGAGGTCCCCGTGCTCGCACCGCGCAGGCTGGCGCTCGTGCTGACGACGCTCGCCGTGGTCGCGTCGGCACTGCTGCAGGGGTGCGGCGACCAGCAGGGTGCAGCGAGCACCCGCGCGAGCAGGACCGCGCCGCCTCCGCCGGCGCCGCGCGTGGAGGAGACCGCCCCGAGCGGGGTCCGGCTCGAGGACGACTTCGACCTCTACCAGGAGTGGATCGACGGGTTCGCCCGCCGCAGCGACCTCGCGCTGCCCTCGGAGTGGAACCTCCTGGAGTCCGGCGAGCGCATGCCGACGGGCTGCGGCGACGCCACCGCCCGCTCCTACCTCTACTGCCCCGCCGACAACCAGGTGTACGCCGGCGAGACGATGATGAGCTCCCTCGTGGACCACGACGGCGTGATGGCCCCGGGCATAGGCCTCGCCCACGAGTGGGCGCACGCCGTCCAGGCACGCGCCGGCATCACCACGGCGGGTCCGGCCGTCGAGGAGCAGGCCGACTGCATCGCCGCCGCCTGGTACGACGACGTGGCGCACAACCATCCCGCGCTCCACCTCGTCGGGACGCCGGAGGTCGGCCCCGCCCTGACCGACGTCGGCGCGGCCGAGCACGGCTCCGGCACGGACCCTGCCCCCGACGCGGCGATCGCCGCGGCCCACCGCGGCATCGGCGCCTGCAGCGACTACTTCCCGGAGCGCCCGCTCACCGGGCACTGACCGGCATCGACCGCACCGGTGGGGCGGGCGGATCAGCGGAGCCGGTCGACCGCCGCGGCAGCCGCGTCGCGATCGGCCGCGGTCGTCCGCAGCACGGCGCCGGCCTCGTCCCGCTCGTCCTGCGCGTCGGCGATCTCGTCGTCGAGGCCCTCGGACTCCTCCTCGAGCTCGGCCAGGCTCCGGCGCAGCTCGTCGATCTCGGCCTGCAGCTGGAGCGAGCGCGCGGTCAGCCGCTCGACCTCGCCGACCCACTCCGCGTGCGCGGCCACCGCGTCGTCGTACGCGCTGGTGGCGGTGGCGAGCCGATCCTCCGCGGCGGCACGGGCCTTCTCCGCGGCGTCGGGGTCGGGTACGACGTGCAGGTCGGGCCGCTGCGGACGAGGCGCCTCGCGGGGGCCGGCCGCGAACCCGAGCGCCGACGGCACGGCCACCGAGGCCGCCACCTGCTCGGGCGGCAGCGGCTCGATGCCGGTCGTGCGCAACGGCGCGACCAGCAGGCCGCTGCGGACGGCGCGACCGCACTCGGCATCGACCATGGCGGCGGTCAGGGTGTCCTCGACCTGGGTGGCCACGGCCTCGGTGACGCGGTGGCCCTCGTCGGCCGCCAGCCGGCGCACGTGCTGGGTGACGGCGGCGGTCACCTGGCGCCGCTGCCGGGTGAGGGCGCGCAGCTCCCCCGCCGACATGGCCTGCTGCGCCTCGCGCAGGGCCGCCCCGACCGCGAGGAGCTGCTCGACCTGGTCCGGCTCGCGGCGTACCAGCAGGTTCACCAGCCAGGCCGCTGCCGCGGGCTTGAGGAGCGCCTTGACCGCCGTCGCCAGCGTGGTGCCACGGGCCTCGCGCACCCGGGCGTCGCGCGCGACGGTGAACTCCGCGAGCGGGAGGGCGTAGAGATCGTCGGCGATCTCCAGCAGGTCGACCACGTCCCGAGTCTCTCAGCCCGCGGGCGCCGGGTCGGTCAGGCCGGCGCGGACCATCGCCACCGCCAGCGCCACCAGGTGGTCGCGGTCGACGTCCGCGGGGCGCTGGAGCGCGATGCGCAGGCAGGTCGAGACGAGCACCCCCATCAGCATGAAGACCACGGCCTCCAGCCGGTCGTCGGGCAGCCCCGGCAGGTGGCGCCGCGGCAGCAGGGAGGCGAGCTGGTGGAGGTTCGCCTCGATCTCGGGGAGCACGTTCGCGTTGGCGCCGCCCGACATCCGGTCGACCATCGCGAGCATGACTCCGTGGTGACGCTCGAAGCCGTCGACCAGGGTGGTGACGACGTGGCGCAGCGCGACGTCGAGGTCGTCGTCGAGCGCGTCAACGACGCTCACCATCAGGTCGTCGCTGATGGCGTGGACGGCCTCGTCCCGCAGGGTGGTGAGCAGCTCGTCCTTGTCGTTGAAGTAGCGGTAGAAGGTGCCGCTGCTGACGTGAGCCGCCCGCGAGACCGCGCTCGTCGTCAGTCCGGCGGCACCATGCTGGTCGAGGATCCGTTCGGCGGTGTCGAGCAGCAGCCGCCTGGTCTGGACGGCACGATCCTGGCGCGGACGAGCCCGCTGACGCTGCGCCACGACTGCCTCCGATCGCTCGGACCAAAAGTGAGTAGAAGGTGAGACCTTCTCACTTTAGCCTCGTCGTCATGACCACCGAGCAGACCCACCCCGCCGGCACGGGCGCCCGGGTGCCGACCAGCCTGCGCCGCGTCGACGCCGCCCGGGCCCGCTTCGGTGAGTACGCCGAGGAGTACCTCGCGGCGATGTGGCGGGGCGACCCGCTCGCCGATGCGTACGTCGCCGACTTCGCGCGACTCGGCCACGGCAGGGCGATGCGGATGCTGCGCACCGCCGGCCGCTCCGGCATCGACGCGGTGCCCGACGCGCCCGAGTCGCTGCGCGCGCTGTTCGCCGAGCTCGACCGCCCGCCGGCATGGCTCGACGTCCCCGCCATCGAGGAGGGCAGCCGGCACACCTCGCGCTACTCGCGGGCCTCCGGCATCGTGCTCGGCGCGGCCTCGCTGGTGAGCGGCTACGCCAACTCGGCGGCCTCACGCCCGCTGGAGATGACCGGCCGCTACATCGAGAACGCCGGCGCGCGCACCATCGAGGTCGGGTCGTGGCTGATGGCGGTCAGCCGGCCCGGCGGCCTCGAGAGGTACGGCGACGGCTTCGAGCTGACCGTGCGCGTCCGGATCATCCATGCGCTGGTGCGCGCGAGCCTCGCCGCGCGGCCGGACTGGGACGAGGCCGCGTGGGGCCTGCCGATCTGCCAGTCCTACCTGGCGTACACACTCGTCGAGTTCACGCTCATCCCGTTGCGGGCGATGAGGCGGATCGGCGCGCCGTACCTCCCGCAGGAGGAGGCGGCGGCGTACGCCCGATGGCGCTACCTGGGCCACCTCCTCGGCATCGAGGAGGTCCTGCTGCCGCGCGACGAGGAGGAGCAGGAGCGGCTGGAGGCGATCTACCTGCTCACCCGGCCGGAGACCGACGACTACTGCCGGTCGCTGGTGGCCGGCATCAACGCGGAGTTCCTGGTGCCCGAGATCGAGGGCGTCCTGCCCGGCTTCCTGCGCGGTCAGGCACCCCGGGTCGTGCATGCGCTGGAGCGGCTGTTCCTCGGCGACGAGATCGCCGACGAGCTCCAGGTCCCGCGCACCCGGCTGGTGGGCGCGCTGAACGTCCTCGGGCCCCTGCTGACCCGGGTCAACCACGGCCTGGACCTCGTGCCGGCAACGCTCGAGCCCCGCACCCGCAAGGGACGTGCCTACGAGGAGCAGCAGGAGCAGCGGCTGCGCCGCGACTGGAACGTCCAGCACGACCTCGTCGACGCCTCGCCCGCCGGCGGCCGGTCGCACCCGGCGCGGGGCGACTGAGGTCGCGCGGGGGGCGGGTTTCACATGGGATGCAGCGATGGATGCGCTTCCCAAGCGCTAGAGCGCTTGGGAAGCGGGCAGTTCGCTGCATCCCATGTGAAACCCGCCCGCGCCCAGAGGCCTGGCTGCGAAGGCGCCAACGCGCGCAAGGACAGCAAGGGCACGCCCGCGCAGCTCAGTCGAGCCCCTGCTCGATGGCGTAGCGGGTGAGCTCGACGCGGTTGTGGAGCTGGAGCTTGCGGAGGACGTTCTGGGTGTGGTTCTGGACGGTGCGGTGGGAGAGGACCAGGACCTCGGCGATCTGGTGGGAGCCCATCCCCTTGGCGACCATCTTGAGGATCTCGATCTCACGAGCGGTGAGGCGCTCGCCGGGAGGTGTCGCGGGGGCGTCCTTCTCGCGATCCATCCGGCGGAACTCGCCGAGCACGAGCGCGGCCAGGCCCGGCGTGAAGACGCTGTCGCCCGCGGCCACTCGGCGTACGGCCTCGATCAGCTCTTCGCGTGACGCGGACTTCACCAGGTAGCCGGTCGCGCCGGCCTTGACCGCCTCGAGCACGTCGTCCTGCTCCCCCGACGCCGACAGGATGAGCACGCGGGCCGAGGGGTCGTGCTGCAGCACCGTCGCCGTCACCTCGACGCCGCTGGGCTCGGGGATCTGCAGGTCGAGCACGACGACGTTCGGCCGCGCCGCCGGGAACCTGTTGACCGCGTCGGTCCCGTTCGCCGCCGTGGCGACGACCTCGAAGCCCGCCGCCGAGAGGTCCCGCTCGACCGCGTCGCGCCACATCGGGTGGTCGTCGACCACCATCACCCGGATCGGATCGGTCATGCCAGGAGACTAGGCCGTGTTGGTAAAGCCCCGGCCTGCTGCGCGCCGCGCTGTACGCACTCCGGCGGCGTTGCCGATGCTCGAAAGACGTCCAGTCTGCCAGGCATCGGCGCCTTGCCAGCACACGCACATCGCGACGCTCGCGACGGCCCCGGCTTTACCAACGCGGCCTAGTGCCCCGGGGGCGTCACCCCGGCCGCTCAGAGCCGGTGGAACCGGCCCCGGTGGTGGAGCAGGAGATCGGCCTCGTCGCCGATCTCGATCTCGGCCAGGCGGACGGCGACCTCGACCGACCACCCCGCGTCGCGCTCGTCGACCAGCTCGACGCCGGCCCAGGTCGTCGCGGACTCGAGCCGGGGACCGAAGTCGGTCGCCACGAACGGCGCCTGGCGGAACGCACCACCGGGAGCGGGGGCCGTGCCGGCGAAGGCCTCGGCCAGGCCACGGTCGTCCCACCCCAGGGGTACGACGACGGCCCTGCCCGTCTCGACCAGGGTCTCGCGGAGGTCGGAGTCGGGGTCGACGAGCGCGAGCACGCGGGCCTCCTCGCCCAGCGCGACCATGAACGAGGAGACGGTCAGGCCGGCCGCGTCCTCGCCCAGCACGCCGGAGGTCCAGAGCGTGACGCCGCCACCGACCCGGCCGCGGAAGCGGCGGGCGGGGTCCGAGGGCGTCGGGAACGGATGGCCGGAGTGGATGGTCACGGCTGCTCCTTGGGTACGACGAGCTCCCACTCGGTGCCGGAGGGACCGGTCCGCAGCCGGGCCTCGCCGCCGAGGTCCGCGATCCGGCCCTGGATCGAGCCGGACACACCCAGGCGGCCCTCCGCGTCGGCGGCGGCCAGGCGTCCCTCCGGGATGCCGGGGCCCTCGTCGCGCACGGACAGCTCGACCGCGTCGCCGAGATCCTCGAGGAAGACCCATGCCCGCGCGTCCGCGCCGACGTGGGTGCGGACGTTGTCGAGGCAGGCGCCGACCGCCGCCACCACCTCGCCGACCCGCTCGGCGCCCATCGCGACCGCGCCGGCGGGGAGCGCGACCTCGACCCCCGGCCGGCCGGAGAGGCCGTGCAGGGCCGCGGCCAGGTCGGCGGAGCCGGCTGCGGAGGCCGCGGGCCGGCGGGTCCGGATGAGGGCGCGCAGCGACTCCTCCTGCTCGCCGGCCAGCCGGCCGAGCTCCGCCGCGTCGCCACCGAGCTCGGCGCCGCGACGCTGCACCAGCGCGAGCACCTGCAGCACCCCGTCGTGGACGGCCCGCGCCAGCCTGGCCCGCTCGGCGGCCACCGCGAGCTCGTGCTGGGCGCGGTCCCGCTCGGCGGCCATGACCTGCAGGGAGCCGCACAGGAAGCCGACGACGGCACCCGAGAGCATCAGCAGGAAGAGGTTTCCCCAGTCGGTGCCGACGACGGTGCTGCGGCAGAGCAGGTCGACGACGCCCAGCAGGGTGCCGGCGAACAGGCCGCCGGTCCAGCCGAAGCGGATGGCCCAGGCCACCAGCGCACCGATGATCCAGTAGCCGGGGAGCGTGGCGTGGTACCACGGCCCCTTGAAGATCGGGGACGCCACGAGCATCGCCACGGCCAGGCCGAGGTCGACGACGAGCAGCGCGGGCAGGCGACGCTCGGGGGCGGCGTACAGCCAGATCGCGACGAAGGTCCACACGACCATCAGGCCCACGCAGCACCACGCCGCGACCGGGTGGTCGAACGTGTGCCGGACCGCGTTGGCCACGACCGGCCAGGTGACCAGCGCGAGGCGGAGGTAGGCCAGCGCGCGGAACATCCGGCTCTCGACCTCGAGAGCCGCACGCACGGGGGCTCCGCTCCCGCGGGCCCCCGGGTCGGTCAGGACGCCATCCTCCGCTGACCGCCGCCCTTGCCCTGCTCCCTGGCGGCCCGCTTGGCGTCGGCGGCGTACACGTCGACGTACTCCTGGCCGGAGAGCGCCTGGATCTCCCTCATGATCTGGTCGGTGATCTTGCGGAGGACCTCGCGATCGTTCTCCTGGCCGGCGTAGGAGGAGAAGTCCATCGGCTTGCCGAACTTCACGCTGGGCCGGACGACCTTGCCGAACTTCTTGCCGTTGGGGGCGATGACGTCGGTGCCGATCACCGCGACGGGTACGACGGGCGCACCGCTCTCGATGGCGAGGCGGGCCACCCCGGTCTTGCCGCGGTGGAGCCGGCCGTCGTGGGAGCGGGTGCCCTCGGGGTAGATGCCGAACAGGCCGCCGTCGGCGAGCACGCCCTTGGCCGAGATCATCGCGCCCTCGGCGGCGGTCGCGCCGGAGCGATCGATCGGGATGTTGCCGGTGCTGGTGAAGAAGGTCCGCTGCGCCCAGCCCTTGATGCCGTGGCCGGTGAAGTACTCCGCCTTGGCCACGAAGCGGACCATCCGCGGCAGGACCAGCGGCATGAAGAGCCAGTCGGCGTACGACAGATGGTTGCTGGCGAGGATGACCGGGCCCTTGGCGGGCACGTTCCTCCTGCCCTGGGTCTTGGGCCGGAAGACGACTCGCAGCATCGGACCCAACGCGACGAACTTCAGGAACCAGTACACGGGGTCAGCCTAGTGCTTCCTGAGGATCTCCTCGCATCCTGCGTCCGACGCGGCAGAATCGACTGCGTGAACGAACCCCGCATCGTCGAGACGGCCGAGCCCCTGCACGTCCAGGCACGACCCGAGCTCACCGGAGGGCGCCGCATCGGCGTGCTGCTCAGCCACGGCTTCACCGGGTCACCGGCATCGATGAGGCCGTGGGGCAAGCACCTCGGCGGGCTCGGGTACGGCGTCGTCGTACCTCGGCTGCCCGGGCACGGGACCTCGTGGCGCGACCTGAACACCCGCACCTGGGACGACTGGGCCGGGCACCTCCTGGAGACCTTCGACGAGCTCCGCGCCCAGCACGACGCGGTCGTGGTGGCGGGGCTGTCGATGGGAGGCGCGCTGGTGCTGCGGCTCGCGGCCGACCGGGCGGGCGAGGTCGCCGGCGTGGTCGTGGTCAACCCGGCCGTCGCCACCAGGCGGCTGGACGTGAAGCTGCTCCCGCTGCTCAAGCACCTGGTCCCGTCGATGCCCGGGATCGCCAACGACATCGCCAAGCCCGACGTCAGCGAGCACGGCTACACCCGCACCCCGCTCAAGGCCGCCCACTCGATGATGCGCGCCTGGCCGCCGCTGATCGTCGACCTCCCCAAGGTCACCGCTCCCCTGCTCTACCTGCGCTCGGACGTCGACCACGTCGTCGACCACCTGTCCGAGCCGATCATCTGGGACGGCGTCTCCTCGACCGACAAGACCCGCGTGGCCCTGCCCGAGTCGCTGCACGTCGCGACGCTCGACCACGACGCCCCGACGATCTTCGCCGAGTCCGCGGCCTTCGTCGCCCGCGTCACCGCCTGACGCGCGCCACGTACCCTGTCAGGGTGAGCGAGCGCGAGCCGGACGCGGACGACACCGAGGCGGTGTGGCGCACGATCGTCGAGAACTACGGCGACCGCGCGGTCGTCGAGCCCGACGAGTACGACGAGGCGCCCGCGCCGGCGCCGTCGGGCCACGACGCTCCCGACGAGCAGGACCTCGACGACGGCCTCGACGACGAGGAGCGCTACGTCCCTCCCCCGGCCCCACCGCTGCCCCGGCCGAGCACGCCGCGGCTGCTGGCCTGGATCGGCCTGCTCGGGTCGCCCGTCGTGGTCGTCGTGACGCTGCTGGCCGGCATCAGCCTCCCGCCGGTGGTCGGCTGGCTGCTGATCGCCGCGTTCGTCGGCGGGTTCGGCTACCTCGTGGCGACCATGCCGCGCGAGCCGCGCGACCCCTGGGACGACGGCGCGCAGGTCTAGACCGGCTCGTCCGGCTCGTCCGGCTCGTCGACCGGCAGCCGGGTGACACGGACGCACTCCACCAGCGCCCACGCCAGCAGCGCGACCAGCATCAGGTTGCGGATCACCAGCACAAGCGTGACGGGAGTGGTCCCGGGCCCGACGTACATGAGCCGGCCGTAGGCGTAGGGCCAGACGACGTGCGTCAGCGCCGCGACGACCAGGAGCCCGATCGTCCAGCGCACCAGGCGCGCCCGCGCTTCGTCGTACGTCGCCGCGACGCCGACGACCGCGACAGGGAGCAGCCACCCGAGGTACTGGGGGCTGAGCACCTTGCCGCTGACGATGAACGCCAGCGTCGCCGCGAGGGCCAGCCAGGTCGTGCGCTCGGTGGTCGGCCGGTCGCCCAGCCGCCACGCGCGCACCCACAGCCAGATCAGCGCGAGCAGCGCCAGCACGGTGACCGCCGTGGTCACGAGCAGGGCCGTGGCGACGCCGGGCCCGGTGATCTCCCACGACTTCGAGGGGGCGAACCAGATGCGGTAACGGGAGGGAGACAGCGCCCGGGCCAGCATCGGGCCCGAGGCCAGTACCGACTCGATCTGCAGCCCGCGGTCGCTCTGGTAGCGCAGCGGCGAGAGCAGGCGGTCGGCACCGCCGAGCGCCACGGTCACCCCGGCCGTCACCGCACCCACCGCGGCCACCACGAGCACCACCCGGCGGCGCGACCGGTGGGCGGCCAGGAGCGCCGGGAGCACCAGCACGGGCGTGTACTTCAGCGCCGTCGCGAGCGCAGCGAACAGCGCGGAGCGACGCGGCCGGTCGCCCATCGCCAGGACCGCGACCGCGGTCAGCAGACCCGGCACCAGGTCGAAGCGGGCGTAGACGAACGACCCGAGCGCGGGCGTCGCGAGCAGCCACAGCAACGCGGCCGCGGTCGAGCCGCAGCGTCGTACGACGAGCATCACGACGAGGTCGGCCACCAGCATCATCGCCACCCACGCCACCGGCGCCCAGCCGCTGTGCCCGATCGCCGCCAGGACGGCGTACGGCGCGATCAGGAGGAGCACCGCGGGGAGCGGGTACTCCGCGAGGGTGCCGGACCAGCCGTACCGGCCGAAGTCGCGGAAGGAGTGCAGGTAGTAGTTGAGGTCGGACAGACCGCCCTGCTCGGCCGTGACCAGCAGGATCACCAGGACGGCTCGCGTCAGCACCCAGAGGAGCCAGGTGCGCTGTCCGGTCACCGACCCACGCCGCCCGCGTCAGGCCGGTCACTCCCGTCGCGCCCGTCGCGGGCGAGCAGGGCCGCGCCGATCGCGCCCGCCTCGCGGCCGAGGGCGGCCGACACCAGCGGCGGGACCCGGCGCCGGTTCGTGCCCTGCAGCGAGTCGAGCAGCGCGGCGCGGGCGGGCTCCATCAGCAGGTCTCCGTCGGCGGAGACGCCGCCTCCCACGACCACCAGGTCGGGGTCGAAGGCCGAGACGAGTCCGGCCGCACCCACCCCGAGCCAGGTCCCGATCGAGGCGATCGCCTGGCGGGCGACGTGGTCGCCGCCGCGTGCCAGCCGGCTGACCTCGCGGCCGTCGAGGTGTCGGCCGACCGCCACCCGCATGACGCGCTCGAGCGCGCGACCGCTGCAGTACTGCTCCCAGCAGCCGTGCAGGCCGCACTCGCAGCGCAGCCCGTCCGGCACGACCTGCATGTGGCCGAACTCCCCCGCCATGCCCTGGCTGCCGCGGTAGAGGCGTCCGCCGAGGACGAGCGCGCCGCCGATCCCGGTGCCGATCGTGATCAGCACGACGTTGGAGGCGTCGCGAGCGGCGCCCAGCACGAGCTCGGCGTACGCCGCGCAGTTGGCGTCGTTGTCGAGGACGACCGGCGTGCTCAATCGGTCGGCGAGGCTGCGTCGTACCGGTGCGTCGCGCCACGGCAGGTGGGCGGCGAACCGGACGTGCTCGCCCTCGCTGTCGACCAGCCCGGCGGCGGCGACGCCGACGCCCGTGGGCACCTGTCCGCCCGCGGCCTCGCGGACCGCCCCGACGAGCACGCGCTCGACCTCGGCGTCCGGGACGTCGCGCCCGGGCATCGGGCAGGTGGCGGACGCGATCACGCCCCCGTCGTGGTCGATCGCGACGGCGAGCACCTTGGTGCCGCCGACGTCGACGCCGACGTAGAGCGTCACGGGCTCAGTGGCGGGCCAGGTCGGCGGCGCCGATGACGCCGGCGTCGTTGCCCAGGCGGGCGATGCGGATATCGGCCTCGGGCCGGTAGCCGCGGCCGCTCAGCTCGTGCCGGAACGCCTCGCGGATCGGGTCGAGCAGCAGGTCTCCGGCCGCGCTGACGCCACCGCCGATGACGACGGCCGCGGGGTCCAGGACCGCGGTGAGCGAGGCGATGCCGTGTCCCAGCCAGCGCCCGATCTCCTGCAGCTGCTCGATCGCGAACCGGTCGCCGGCCTTGGCGGCCTCGGTGACCATCGGACCGGTGATCGCCGAGACGTCGCCGCCGGCACGGTCGAGCACGTCGGCGGCGAGCAGCGAGTTGCCCTCCGCGGCCGCCTGGGTGTTGCGCACGAGGGCGGTGCCGCTGGCGTACTGCTCGAAGCAGCCGAGGTTGCCGCAGCCGCACTGGCGGCCGTTGGGGACGAGGCAGAGGTGGCCGATCTCCGCGGCGATGCCGAAGGCGCCGCGCAGCAGGCGTCCGTCCAGGATCACGCCGCCGCCGACGCCCGTGCCGACCGTGACCATCAGCTGGTCGTCGATGTCGTGGCCGGCACCGAAGCGGAACTCGCCCCACGCGGCGGCGTTGGCATCGTTCTCGACCACGACCGGCAGGCCGGTCAGGCGTGCCAGGTCGCTGCCGAGCGGCTCGTTGCGCCAGGCGATGTTCGGGGCGAAGCGCACGGTGCTGCGCGCCTCGTCGATGTAGCCCGCGGCACCGATCCCGACGGCCGCGACCGGGTGCTGCGCGGCCAGCTCCCTCACAAGCGTCGCGGCGGCCTGCTCCATCTGCGCCGGGTCTGTCGCGGGCGACACCACCCGCTCGGTGGCGAGGATGGTGCCGTCGGACGCCACCACGGCTCCGGCGATCTTGGTGCCGCCGATGTCGATGCCGCACGTCGGGGCGGCCTCCACTGCACTCACGGTCAGTCTCCTGGATCGCTGTCGTCGAGGTCGATCCGCTCGACCTCCGGGCCTCGGGCGGTGCCGCTCTCCGGCGGCGGGGGGATCGTCTCCATCAGGCCCGCCGCGGCCTGCAGCAGCGAGGACGCCGCGGTCATGAGGTGCGCGCGCACCTCCGGCGACGTCTGGCGTACGACGTGGACGACCCGGCAGACCGGGCAGTAGCGGCACTCCGCGCTGTCCGTGGCGACGTGCTCGTTGACCTCCTGGGCGAACCCGACCGCCTGGCCGGCGAGCGCACCGAGGCCGCCCGCCGTCTCGGCGCCCTGCTGCCGGGCGATGTCGGCCAGGGCGCCGAACAGCTTGGCGGCCTCCTCGCCGACGCTGCCCACGTCCGGGTGGTCGTGGCCGGGGCGGTCGTGGCCCGGGTTGTCGTCGCCCGTGCGCTCGTCGCTCATCGGGCCTCCTCTCCGGTTCGCACAGTCATACCCTCGGGGTCGCGGAACCGCACTCGCAACTCCCCGTCGGCGACACCGGCCCCCGCGACCCGCAGCCGGGCCAGCCCGGCCGGCAGCGTGAGCAGGCGGCGCGACGAGCCGACGGTCACCACGAGCTCGTCCCCGTTGCGCGCCAGGTCGACCTGGGAACGGGTCACGAACGGCAGCGAGAGGTGCAGCACGGCCGAGCCGTCCCCGGACCTGCTCAGGCGCAGCGGCCCCTCACCGGTGGGTACGGCGACCGGGTCGCTGTCGTCGTACACCTCGGCGGCGAAGGCGGCGAGCGCCTCCACCCCGACCGGCTCGGACGGCTGGTAGAGACCACGGCCGATCCACAGGCCGGCGAACGACTCCTCCACCTCGCCCAGCACCTTCGCCTGCGCAGCGACCCAGCCGGCGCGCCACTCGTCGACGTCGCCGTCGGGGAAGACCCGGTTGGCGATGACGCCGTCCACGCGGTAGCCGAACAGGCACAGGCTCGTGTAGGCGCGACGTGCCTCGGCGAGCACGACGCTCTCCGGGGTCAGCACCAGCCGGACCGACGCCTCCGGACCGGACAGCAGCTCGTGGACCTCGTCCAGCTCGGAGTGCAGCCGGGTGATCGCGTCGAACACGGAGTCCTCGGGCATCGGCACGCCAGCGGCGCGCGTCAGCACCGGCTTGAGCACCTTGACCAGCCGACGCTGGATCGGCAGCAGCCGCTCGATGTACCAGCCGAGGGCCTCGGGGAGCGCGAGCAGCCGCAGCGTCTCCGCGGTCGGCGCGCAGTCGATGACGATGACGTCCCACCGGCCCGAGCGCGCGTGCAGCCGGAGCTCCAGCAGCGCCAGGACCTCCTCGGCACCCGGGATGACGGTCATCTCCTCGGCCGCGACGGGCTCCATCCCCGCCGCGTCGAGGACCGACAGCAGGTAGCGCTGGATGTCGGCCCACGACCGCTCGAAGCGCTTCTGCGCGTCGACCTGGAGCAGGAAGAGCTCCGGAGCCAGCTCGGTCGGCTCGCTCGCGGAGATGCCGGCCGGGTCGTCCAGGCCGTAGGCGTCGGCGAGGGAGTGCGCGGCGTCGGTGGAGATGACGAGCGTGCGCAGGCCACGAGCCGCGGCCAGCGCCGCGGTGCCGGCAGCCACGGTGGACTTGCCGACGCCGCCCTTGCCGGTGAAGAGGAGGATCCGCACGGTCAGGTCGGCGGCTCAGCCGCCGGTCTCGACGCGCTTCTTGAGACCCTTCAGGGCGGTGTCGATGAGGATCTTCTCGCCGCGACGCTTGAGCATCCCGATCAGCGGGATGGAGAGGTCCAGCGCGAGACGGTAGGTCACCTCGGTCGAGCCGCCGGTCTCGCGCAGCACGTAGGCGCCGTCGAGCGAGCGCAGCATCTTGCCGTCGACCAGGCGCCACTTGACCGACGCGTCGCCGTCCCAGTCGTAGGAGAGCGTGTACTCGTCCTTGATCGGCGAGACGTCCAGCGCGAAGAACACCTCGCGTGCGCGTCCGCCCTGCTCGCCCTCCGGGTACGTCGAGCGCACCTCGGCGCGGATCACACCCTTGGCCCACTGCGGGTAGGCCGCGAAGTCGGCGATCACCGCCATCACCTGCGCAGCCGGTGCGTCGACGACGATCGACGAGGACGTCTGTTCGGCCATGCACCGCAGATTACCGGACCTCCTGGGAAGCCCGTGGGCCGCGCCGCGGGTAGCGTTCGTGGCGTGCGCGAGTACTCCACACCGCAGACGCTCGCGGTCCCGCGGACCGGCAACCTGACCGACGACGTCGTGCGCAACGCCGCCGAGGCGCCCGAGGCCGTCGCCTTCCGGCGTGCCGCAGGCGGGGACGTGTGGACCGACGTCACCACCGCGGACTTCCTGGGCCACGTGCGCGCGGTCGCACGGGGCCTGGTCGGCGCGGGCATCGAGGTGGGCGACCGCGTCGCGCTGATGTCGCGGACCCGCTACGAGTGGACCGTCCTCGACTACGCGATCTGGTTCGCCGGCGCGGTGACCGTGCCGATCTACGAGAGCTCCTCCCCCGAGCAGATCGCCTGGATCCTGGCCGACTCGGGCGCCCGTGCCGTCATCGCGGAGGACTCCGGCCACGTCACGAAGATCGCGTCGGTCCGAACCGAGCTCCCCGACCTGCGCCACGTGTGGGTCATCGACGACGACGCGGTCCGCACGCTCACCGCCAAGGGCGCCGACATCGGCGACGACACCGTCGAGGAGCGTCGTCGTACGGCGGGGCCGGGCGACCTGGCGACGATCATCTACACCTCGGGCACGACCGGGCGCCCGAAGGGCTGCATGGTCACCCACGGCAACTTCATGACCGAGCTCGCGGTCGCCGTCGACGAGCTCGAGCGGCTCTTCGCGGCCGAGGACGCCCGCACCCTGCTCTTCCTGCCGCTCGCGCACGTCTTCGCCCGGATCATCCAGATCGGCTGCGTGCAGACGCGGACGACGATGGCGCACACCTCCGACATCAAGCGGCTGCTCCCCCAGATCCAGGCGATCCGCCCGACGTTCGTCCTCGCCGTGCCGCGGGTCTTCGAGAAGGTCTTCAACACCGCGTCGCAGCGCGCCGCCGCCGACGGCAAGGGGCGCGTATTCGACCGCGCGGTCGAGGTGGCGATCTCCTACTCGCGAGGCGTCGACGCCGGCCGGATCCCGCTGCGGGTGCGGGTCGAGCACGCCGTGTTCAAGCGGATCGTCTACGGCAAGCTCCAGCAGGCGCTCGGCGGCGACTGTGCCTTCGCGGTCTCCGGGGGCGCTCCGCTCGGCGACCGGCTCGGCCACTTCTACCGTGGGATCGGCCTCAACGTGCTCGAGGGCTACGGCCTCACCGAGACGACCGGAGCGCTGACCGTCAACCTGCCGGACGCCCAGAAGATCGGCACCGTGGGCAGGCCGCTGCCCGGCACCGCCGTACGCGTCACCGACGACGGCGAGCTCGTGTTCCGCGGCGGCCAGGTGTTCAGTGGCTACTGGGGCAACGAGGAGGCCACCGCCGAGGCGTTCGGCGCCGACGGCTGGTTCCACACCGGCGACGTCGGCGAGGTGGACGACGAGGGATTCGTCCGGATCACCGGACGCAAGAAGGAGATCCTGGTGACCGCGGGCGGCAAGAACGTCGCGCCCGCCGTGCTCGAGGACCGCGTCCGCGCCCACATGCTGATCAGCCAATGCCTGGTCGTCGGCGACGGGCAGCCGTTCATCGCCGCGCTAATCACCCTGGACGCGGAGTCGCTCCCGACGTGGGCCGAGGCCAACGGCAAGCCCTCGTCCGATCCCGCCGACCTCGTCGCCGACCCCGACCTGCTCGCCGAGGTCCAGGCCGCCGTGGACGAGGCCAACCACGCGGTGTCCAAGGCCGAGTCGATCCGGAAGTTCACCGTGCTCCCCCACGACTGGACCGAGGAGGCCGGGCAGGTCACGCCCAGCCTCAAGCTCAAGCGCAACGTGGTGATGCGCCAGTGCCGCGAGGACATCGCCGCGCTGTACGCCTGACCCGGCCCGCCC
>WQZX01000074.1 GCA_009780515.1 Nocardioidaceae bacterium
CCTGGCGTTCGTCCTGGCGTTCATCGGGGTGAAGCTGGTCCTGCAGGCCCTCCACGAGAACGAGCTGCCGTTCGTCAACGGCGGCAGCCCCGTCCCGGTCCCGCAGGTCTCCTCGCTCGCGAGCCTCGCCGTGATCGCCGTGGCCCTCGTCGTCACCGCCGTGGCGAGCCTGATGCGCTCGGCCCGCGACGACGAGACCTCACGGCCGGACGCTTCGTCGACCTGACCCCGCCGGATTCGCATAGGGTGCTGCCCGGTAACGCTCCCTACCGATCGAGGCACGCCGTGGACCGACTCCAGGTGCAGTGGGCAGGGACGACGCGCACCTTCGAGGGCTCCCGGGTGGTGATCGGCCGCGAGGTCGACTGCGACGTCGTCGTCAACGACGGTCGTTCCTCGCGCCACCACGTCCTGGTCCAGCACGAGGCGGCCGGCTGGGTCGTCGTGGACGTCAGCAGCAACGGCACGTACGTCGGCGGGCGGCGGGTCACCCGCGTGCCGCTGGGTCCCCAGCCCGTCGTCCTGAACCTGGGCGACCCCAGCGGCGAGGGCGTCCTGGTCACGGCGCTCGCCTCCACACCGCAGCCGCCGCCTCAGCCGGGTCGCCCGGTCGCCAGCTCGTCCGGCCGCCCGCTCCCGCAGCCGCCCAGCCCGGTGGCGTCGCGCCCCGTCGCCGTACTCCCGCCGGGGCAGCTGCCGCACGGGCAGTCGGTCGTCCTGCCCCAGCACCAGCAGGCGGGCCGCAGCCTGACCATCGGGCGCGAGCCGGGCAACGACGTCGTGCTCGACGACCCGCTGGTCAGCCGGCGCCACGCCCGTCTCGACCTCGGGTCCGCGTCCTCGCCGGCGGTGATCCACGACCTCCAGAGCTTCAACGGCGTCTTCGTCAACGGGGCGCGGGTTCTCGGCTCGAGCAGCCTGCGCGTCGGAGCCGAGGTCGTGCTCGGCAACCAGACGTTCCACTGGGACGGTCAGCGGCTGGTCGTCTCGGCGACGACCCACGAGTTCACCCTGTACGCCGACGGGCTGACGCAGGTCGTCGACGGTGGCAAGCGACTGATCGAGAACATCTCCTTCCAGCTGGCCCCGTCCAGCCTCACCGCCGTGATCGGCCCGTCCGGCGCGGGCAAGTCCACGCTCCTCGGCGCGCTGACCGGCCTGAAGCCCGCCTCGCACGGCCGGGTCGTCTGGCAGGGCCACGACCTCTACGCCAACTACGACCAGCTGCGCTTCCAGATCGGGCTCGTCCCGCAGCAGGACATCCTGCATCCGCAGCTGAAGGTCCGTCAGGGCCTCGGGTACGCCGCCCGGCTCCGCCTGCCGCCCGACACCTCGGCGCCGGAGCGCGAGCAGCGGGTCCAGCAGGTCGCGCACCAGCTCCAGCTGACCGAGCGGCTCGAGAACAGGATCGGCACCCAGCTCTCCGGCGGCCAGCGCAAGCGCGTCTCGATCGCCACCGAGCTGCTGACCGCACCACCGCTGCTGTTCCTCGACGAGCCGACGTCGGGGCTCGACCCGGGCCTCGACCTCGAGGTCATGAAGCAGCTCCGGTCGCTCGCCGACGACGGCCGCGTCGTGATGGTGGTGACCCACTCGGTCCTCGCGCTCGACATCTGCGACAACATCATCGTGCTGGCCCCCGGCGGCCGCATCGCCTACTTCGGCCCGCCGTCGGGCGTGCTCGCCCACTTCGGCAAGGCCAACTATCCCGAGGTCTTCGACCTGCTCGACACCCCGGACCTGTGGAGCCGCATCCCGGCACCCCGGCACGCCGTCGACACCTCGTCGATGCGGCCGGTCGGGCCGGTCGGCGTACCGATGCCTCCGCGGCAGTCGGTCGGGCGTCAGCTCGCCACCCTGGTGTCGCGCAACCTCGCGGTCGTCATGGCCGACCGCCTCCTGCTCGGCATGCTCGTGCTGCTGCCGCTGATCCTGGGCGGCCTCAGCCGCCTGGTGCCCGGCAGCAACGGACTCTCGCTCGACCGGACGCTCTCGTGCCCACCCGGCACGACCGCCATGTCGGGCCAGCGCTGCAGGCAGGCCGGCGGGCAGGTCGTGCATGCGTCGCTGTACCTCGTCACCGAGTCCACCCAGCGCCTGACGGTGCTCATCGTCGCGGCCTGCCTGATGGGCACCGCCATCGCCATCCGCGAGCTGGTGGGGGAGCGGCCAATCTTCAAGCGCGAGTACGCCGTCGGCCTCTCGCCGGGTGTCTACTACACGAGCAAGGTGCTGGTGCTCGGCCTCGCCGCGTTCGTGCAGGGGCTGATAGTCACGTTCATCGCGACCGTCGGCCTGCCCGGCGCGGACGGCAGGGCCGGGACGATCCGGGTCGCCGTCGCGATCGCCGCGCTCGCGCTGACGATGGCGCTGGTCGGGTTGGCGCTGTCGGCGCTGGTCACCAGCAACGAGCAGACGATGCCGGCGCTGGTGGGCGTGATCATGGTCGAGCTGGTGCTGTCGGGTGCGCTGTTCGCCATCGCCGGCCGGCCGGTGCTCGAGCAGGTCGCCTGGCTCTCGCCGTCGCGCTGGGCCTATGCCGCCTCCGCCTCGGCCATGGGGCTGGTCCGCGGCCAGACCGACCGCGACACCCGCGACTGGATCGCGCTGTCCGGCGGCGGCCACTACGCGCTCGACCTCGGCATCCTCGGCCTGCTGGCCCTCCTGGTGCTGATCGTCGGCATGCTGCTCGTACGCCGCAGTGCCACCTCCGACGACTGAGCCGACTGAGCCGACTGAGCCGACTGAGCCGACTGAGCCGACTGAGCCGATCGAGCCGGGAATGCCCGACCCCGGGCCGGGCATTGGGTCTAGGTGACTCTCGCTCTCTCGGTCCTCGACCTGGTGCCGGTGCGCACCGACCAGACCACAGCGGAGGCGGTCGCCGCCTCGGTGGAGCTGGCGCGTACCGCCGACGAGCTGGGGTACCGCCGCTACTGGGTCGCCGAGCACCACAACATGCCGGCGGTGGCCGCGACGAACCCGCCGGTGCTGATCTCGCTGCTCGCCGCTCGGACCGAGCGCATCCGGGTCGGCTCGGGCGGCGTGATGCTGCCGAACCACGCGCCGCTCGTGGTCGCCGAGCAGTTCGCGCTGCTCGAGGCCGCGTTCCCCGGCCGGATCGACCTCGGCATCGGCCGCGCGCCGGGCACCGACCAGGTCACCAGCTGGGCGCTGCGTCACGGCGCCGGGGGAGTGACCGACGAGGCCGTCGAGCGCTTCCCCGAGTACGTCGACAACGTGCTCGCGATGATGGAGCCCGCCGGCGTCGGGCTGTCCCTGCGCGACCGCACCCACAGCCTGCGCGCCACCCCGACCGCCGCCTCGCTGCCGGACATCTGGCTGCTCGGATCCTCGGACTACTCCGCGCGGCTCGCGGCGGCGAAGGGCATGCCCTACGTCTTCGCGCACCACTTCTCCGGCCGCGGCACCGCCGAGGCGCTGGCGCTGTACCGCGACAGCTTCCAGCCCTCGTCCACGCTCGCCGAGCCGCGCACGTTCCTGACCGTCAACGCCTCGGTGGCCGAGACCGCCGAGGAGGCCGAGCGGCTCGCGCTGCCGCAGGCCATCCAGATGTCCGAGCTGCGCACGGGTCGCCCGCTCGGTCCGCAGCGCCTGGTCGAGGAGGCCGAGAAGGTCGCCGAGGCGGGTCTCGACCCGGCCCAGGCACACCTGGTCGACGGCATGCGGGAGAGGTGGGTCATCGGCGACGCGGTGACCGCCCGCGCCGAGATCGAGTCGCTCGCGTCGACGTACGGCGTGGACGAGGTGATGGTCAACCCGATCGGAGCGGCCTACGCCGGCACCGACCCGCGTGCCGTCCCTGCCCGCATCGAGACGTTGAGGCTGCTGGCCGAGGCCTGAGCCGAACGCCTTCGCGGATTAGGGATTGGTTCTCGCGCGCCCTTAAACTGGCGTGTCGGTCCAACGTGGGCTCTTGTCGTGGTGCAAGGCCTCACGAGGTCCACCTCCCCACGCGTGGGGAGGAGGTTCCCGGACCACCGGTAGACACCCCCAACCCGAAGGACGGCATGGCGAAGAAAGAAGGCGTCATCGAGATGGAGGGCTCCGTCGTGGAGGCCCTTCCGAACGCCATGTTCCGCGTGGAGCTGAGCAACGGCCACAAGGTCCTCGCTCACATCAGCGGAAAGATGCGCCAGCACTACATCCGGATCCTCCCCGAGGACCGCGTAGTGGTGGAGCTCTCGCCGTACGACCTCTCCCGCGGTCGGATCGTCTACCGCTACAAATAGAGATTCGGCCGAGCGTGTCTCCGCTTCCGACACGCTGCCGGCCGAATTACCGCCACTAGCAAGAAAGGGCTGACATGAAGGTCAACCCGAGCGTGAAGAAGATCTGTGACAAGTGCAAGGTGATCCGTCGCCACGGCCGCGTCATGGTGATCTGCGAGAACCCGCGCCACAAGCAGCGCCAAGGCTGAGCCATCCGGGCCGAGCGTGTCTCCGCTCCGCGGGGACGAGCAAGCTCGCGTGGCTTCGCTCCCGACACGCTGCCGGCCTGGAGAACAACTGAATACGACATCTACGTGATCGCTTAGCCGCCACCTCGCGAGAGGGACGGTGAATCACCTCCGGAGCGGATGGCCGGAGCCGGAAGAAGAAGACCGGACGCATCACGACCACACCACCGTGAACCGAAGGGACAGCCATTCATGGCACGCCTCGTTGGTGTCGACCTCCCGCGTGACAAGCGCATCGAGGTCGCACTCACCTACATCTACGGCATCGGCCGTACCCGCGCCCAGCAGCTGCTGGCCGCAACCGGGGTCAACCCCGACCTCCGCGTCCACCAGCTGGGCGACGAGGAGCTGGTCAAGCTCCGCGACGAGATCGAAGCCAACTTCAAGATCGAGGGTGACCTCCGTCGCGAGGTCCAGGCCGACATCCGCCGCAAGATCGAGATCGGCAGCTACCAGGGTCGCCGCCACCGCATGGGCCTTCCGGTCCGCGGTCAGCGCACCAAGACCAACGCGCGTACCCGCAAGGGCCCGAAGCGCACGGTTGCCGGCAAGAAGAAGGCCAAGTGATCGATCGCCCTGTGCGATCTCACCGTCTTCACGACCAGTTCTGATTTAGGAGATAGCGAATGCCTCCCAAGGCTCGCGCGGGCGCCAAGAAGGTGCGCCGCAAGGAGAAGAAGAACGTCGCTGCGGGTGAAGCCCACATCAAGAGCACGTTCAACAACACGATCGTCACGATCACCGACCCGACCGGTGCGGTGATCTCGTGGGCCTCTGCCGGCACCGTCGGCTTCAAGGGCTCCCGCAAGTCCACCCCGTACGCCGCGCAGATGGCCGCCGAGGCCGCCGGCCGCCGGGCGATGGAGCACGGCATGAAGAAGATCGACGTCTTCGTCAAGGGCCCGGGCTCGGGCCGCGAGACGGCGATCCGCTCCCTGGGTGCGATCGGCCTCGAGGTCGGCACCATCCAGGACGTGACCCCCGCCCCGCACAACGGCTGCCGCCCGCCCAAGCGCCGCCGCGTCTGACACCGAGATAGGAGACTGACTCATGGCCCGTTACACCGGACCCCTGACCAAGAAGTCGCGCCGCCTCGGTGTCGACCTCATCGGAGGCGACGCCGCCTTCGAGAAGCGCCCCTACCCGCCTGGCCAGCACGGCCGCGCGCGGATCAAGGAGAGCGAGTACCGCAACCAGCTGCAGGAGAAGCAGAAGGCCCGCTTCACCTACGGCGTCCTCGAGAAGCAGTTCCACAAGTACTACGTCGAGGCCGCTCGTCGCCAGGGCAAGACCGGCGACAACCTGCTGCAGATGCTCGAGTGCCGTCTCGACAACGTCGTCTACCGCGCCGGCTTCGCCCGCACGCGCCGCCAGGCCCGCCAGCTGGTGACCCACGGTCACTTCCTGGTCAACGGCAAGAAGGTCGACATCCCGTCCTTCCAGGTGACGCAGTACGACATCATCGATGTCAAGGAGAAGTCCCTCGGCACGACGCCGTTCATCGTCGCCCGCGAGACCCACGGCGAGCGGCCCGTCCCGGCCTGGCTCGAGGCGCTGCCGAACCGCATGCGCATCCTCGTGCACCAGGTTCCGGTCCGCGAGCAGATCGACCTGTCGATCAACGAGCAGCTGATCGTGGAGTTCTACTCCAAGAAGTGAACCCTGGGGGCTTCGGCCCCCAGACCCCCGGCCCGGGGGCTCTGGGGGCCGAAGCACACCCGGTCCGCAGTACCTCTTCTCCATCGCATCTCATATCTGGGTCCTCATATAGCGGTCGGCCCGGAAAGGAAAAGATCCAGTGCTCATTGCACAGCGCCCCACCCTGTCGGAAGAGTCCGTCGACCAGTTCCGCTCGCGGTTCGTCATCGAGCCGCTGGAGCCGGGCTTCGGCTACACGCTCGGCAACTCGCTGCGTCGTACGCTCCTGTCCTCGATCCCGGGTGCCGCGGTCACCAGCATCAAGATCGACAGCGTGCTCCACGAGTTCTCGACGATCGACGGTGTCAAGGAGGACGTCACCGAGATCATCTTGAACCTCAAGGGTCTCGTCGTCTCCTCCGAGCACGACGAGCCGGTCACCATGTACCTCCGCAAGAACGGTGCCGGTGACGTCACCGCCGCAGACATCGCGCCGCCGGCCGGTGTCGAGGTGCACAACCCCGACCTGAAGATCGCCACCCTGGGCGACAACGGCAAGCTCGAGATGGAGCTGGTCGTCGAGCGGGGCCGCGGCTACGTCTCGGCCGTCCAGAACAAGGGTGCCGACAACGAGATCGGCCGCATGCCGGTCGACTCGATCTACAGCCCCGTGCTGAAGGTCAGCTACAAGGTCGAGGCCACCCGTGTCGAGCAGCGCACCGACTTCGACAAGCTCGTCATCGACGTCGAGACCAAGCCGTCGATCCTGCCCCGCGACGCGATCGCGTCGGCCGGCAAGACGCTGGTCGAGCTCTTCGGCCTGGCCCGTGAGCTCAACGTCGAGGCCGAGGGCATCGACATCGGCCCGTCGCCCGTCGACGAGCAGCTCGCAGCCGACCTCGCCCTCCCGGTCGAGGACCTGCAGCTGACCGTCCGCTCCTACAACTGCCTCAAGCGCGAGGGCATCCACACCGTGGGTGAGCTCATCGGTCGCTCGGAGCAGGACCTGCTCGACATCCGCAACTTCGGTGCGAAGTCGATCGACGAGGTCAAGGCGAAGCTCGTCGAGATGGGCCTCTCGCTCAAGGACAGCGCCCCGGGCTTCGACCCGACCGCTGCCCTCGCGGCCTACGGCGACGACGAGTACGACGAGGACGACTCCGCTCCTCTCGAGGACGAGCAGTTCTGAACTGAATAGGGCCGAGCGTGTCGCCGCTGATCGGTGACTCGCCGGACTTGGCCCGGGGACTCGCTCCGGTCGCTGGCGCTCCCTGCGCTCGCGCCCGGACCGCGCCCGGCCTCGTCACCGGCGGCGCCACGCTGCCGGCCGCAAGACCAAGACCGGGCAGCCGCCCGGCGAAGAGCCCGGTACCTGACACGGCCGGATCACTACCGGAGTACCTGACACGGCTTCGGAGATTGAGAGAGAACAATGCCCAAGCCCAAGAAGGGTCCCCGCCTCGGTGGGTCCGCCGCGCACCAGCGCCTGATCCTGTCGAACCTGGCCACCGCCCTGTTCGAGCACGGTCGGATCACCACCACCGAGACCCGGGCCCGCACCCTGCGGCCCTACGCCGAGAAGCTGATCACGAAGGCCAAGAAGGCCCACGCCGGCGAGAACCCGCTGCACCAGCGCCGCGAGGTCCTCAAGACCATCCGTGACAAGGGCGTCGTGCACATCCTGTTCACCGAGATCGCGCCGGCCGTGGCCGACCGCCCCGGCGGCTACACCCGGATCACCAAGATCGGCAACCGTCAGGGCGACAACGCCCCGATGGCGGTCATCGAGCTGGTGACCGAGGCCTACACCCCGGCCCCGGCGAAGCCGAAGGCCGAGCCCAAGGCGGAGGCTCCGGTCGAGGAGGCTCCCGCCGAGGAGACCACCGAGGCCAGCGCCGACGTGACCGCCGAGGCCGACGCCACCGAGCGTCTCGAGGAGGAGGCCCCCGCGGCCGAGTCCACCGAGGGGGAGACCTCCGAGGAGGCCTGAGCCCCGCGCTCTTCACGACGAAGGCCCGTCCCCGCCGCGTGCGGGGGCGGGCCTTCGTCGTGCCTGCGGCGCGAGCTGGGGTGGGCACGCCCCCGGTCCGTAGACTCGGGGGCATGAGTATCGACCTCGGCACGCCGCGCCTGCTCGACGAGTCCGAGCGGCAGGTCCTGCTCGCCGACCCGCGTGGGTACTGCGCGGGCGTCGACCGGGCCGTCGTCACTGTCGAGCAGGCCCTGGACCTGTACGGCGCACCGGTCTACGTGCGCAAGCAGATCGTCCACAACAAGCACGTCGTCTCGAACCTCGAGTCGCGGGGCGCGATCTTTGTCGAGGAGCTCGACGAGGTCCCGGCGGGCGCGACGGTGGTGTTCTCCGCCCACGGCGTCTCGCCGGTGGTCCACCGCCAGGCGGCCGAGCGCAACCTCAAGACCATCGACGCCACCTGCCCGCTGGTGACCAAGGTGCACCGCGAGGCGATCCGCTTCGCGCGTGAGGGCTACACCATCCTGCTGATCGGCCACGCCGGTCACGAGGAGGTCGAGGGAACCGCGGGCGAGGCGCCCGAGCGGACCGTGCTGGTCGAGCACCCCGACGACGTCGACGGGCTGGACTTCCCGGCCGACGCCAAGCTCGCCTGGCTCTCCCAGACGACCCTGAGCGTCGACGAGACGATGGAGACCGTACGCCGTCTCCGCGCGAAGTTCCCGCAGCTGGAGGACCCGCCCAGCGACGACATCTGCTACGCCACCCAGAACCGCCAGGTCGCAGTCAAGGAGATCGGCGCGGCCGCGGACCTCGTGATCGTGGTCGGCTCGGGCAACTCCTCCAACTCGGTCCGCCTGGTCGAGGTCGCGCTCGAGGCCGGCGCCAAGGCGTCCTACCGCGTCGACGACGCGAGCGAGATCGACGAGGCCTGGCTCGATGGCGTGCAGACGGTGTCGGTGACCTCGGGTGCGTCGGTGCCGGACCATCTGGTCCAGGAGGTGCTCGGCTACCTCGCCGAGCGCGGCTACCCCGACGCCCGGGCGGTGCAGACCGCCGAGGAGACGCTGAGCTTCTCGCTGCCCAAGGAGCTCCACCGCGACCTCAAGGCGCGCGCGTAGGCCATGGCGCGCTACCTCGACGTACATCCCGACAACCCGCAGCCGCGGCTGGTCCAGCAGATCGTCGACGCGCTGAACGACGACGCGCTGATCGCCTACCCGACCGACTCGGGCTACGCGCTCGGCGCGCGGGTCGGCAACCGCAGCGGCCGGGACCGGATCCTCGACATCCGCGGCCTCGACGACAAGCACCACTTCACCCTCGTCTGCCGCGACTTCTCCCAGCTCGGCCAGATGGTGCACGTCGACAACTCGGCGTTCCGCGCGATCCGGTCGGCGACGCCGGGGCCCTACACGTTCATCCTGCCGGCCACCCCCGAGGTGCCCAAGCGCCTGCTGCACCCCAAGAAGCGCACCGTCGGCGTGCGCATCCCCGACCACACGGTGGTGCGCGCGATCCTCGACGCGCTCGGTGAGCCGCTGCTGTCCAGCTCGCTGATCCTGCCCGGGGACACCGATCCCCAGACGATGGGCTGGGAGGTCAAGGAGGCGTTGGACCACAGCGTCGACGTCGTCGTCGAGGCCGGCGAGACGCCGGCGGAGCCGACGACGGTCATCGACTGGTCCGGGGATGCTCCGGAGGTCGTCCGCCGCGGCGCCGGCGATCCCGACCGTTTTTGAGGCTCGCTTCATCTTTCCTCAACGTTCACCTGCCTAGCCTTCCCCGGGACGGCCCGGAGGCCGATCCGGTGGAAGGAGCTGGGCCGGGATGAGCGAGCTGCCAGGACAGACGTGGGGACCACGTCGTCGTCAGCCGAGGCGTCGGCATCGATGGCTGCGTTGGGCGGGGATCAGCCTCCTGGTGCTGCTCGTCGTGGCCGCCGGCGCGGCGTTCTGGGGATACCGCACGCTCGCCGGCCAGATCCACACCTTCGACCCCGCGGGCGTCTCCGCACATCGGCCCAACCCGACGAGCGGGGAGAACGTCCTGCTGATCGGGACGGACTCGCGCGCCGGCGCGAGCGGCCGCCTGGGCGGCCGCGGCGACGCGGTCGGCCGCTCCGACACCACCATCCTCGTCCACGTGTACGACGGCAGCCGCTCGGCCGTGGCCGTGTCGATCCCGCGGGACTCGCTGGTCACCATCCCGTCCTGCCGGCTGCCGGACGGCTCGTGGACCAAGCCGCAGCACCACGCCATGTTCAACTCGGCCTTCAGCGTCGGCGAGACCGTCGCGGGCAACCCCGCGTGCACGCAGAACACCGTCGAGAAGCTCACCGGCATCCGCGTGGACCACACCGTGGTCGCCAACTTCGCCGGCTTCGCCGCCATGTCCAAGGCCGTCGGCGGGGTGCCCGTCTGCGTGCCCACCACGCTGTACCAGGACGACCTTCGGCCGCAGATGACCACGAGGGGCCGGGTGCTGCTGCACGCGGGCCGCCAGCTGGTGGAGGGCAGGAAGGCGCTCGACTACGTGCGCATCCGCCACGGCCTCGGCGACGGCTCGGACATCGGCCGGATCAAGCGGCAGCAGGCCTTCTTGTCCTCGCTGATCGACACGGTCCGCAAGCGCGGGCTGACGCCCACCCACATCCTGCCGCTCGTCGAGGCCGCCACCTCGAACCTGACCTTCGACCCCGGCCTGGACTCCCCGGCCAGGCTGCTGTCGTTCGCGATGGGGCTCAAGGACCTGCAGCCGTCGTCCATCGACTTCGTCACCGTCCCGTGGCGGTACGACGGCGCGCGGGTCGACATCGTCCAACCGGCCGCGCACCAGCTCTGGGCGGCGCTGCGGGCCGACCGGCCGCTGACCGGTCCTGTCAAGCACGGGCACCACGCACACCACTCGCACCACGCGCACCGGGGCGTGCCGGCCGCGGTCAGCGGGGGGATGCGCACGGCGTCGTCGAACCTGTGCTCCAACCTCACCTGAGGCGGCTGCGCGGCGAGGTCAGTGCTCCGTGGTGCGGGTGAGCACCCGGCGTCGTACGGCGAGGACGGCGAGGGCCGTGAGGTAGCCGACGACCAGCGCCAGGGCGTGGTGGCTGAGCCCGGTGACGGTGGCCTGGACGAGGCCGTCGGTCGAGCGCGCGACAGCCGCGGGCTGGGCCAGGCCGAGCAGGGCGACCGTGCCGAGCATCGCGAGCGGCGGCAGGACCCCGATGGTGAAGAAGTCGGGCGGGCGGACCGCCAGCGCGGCGTACAGGCACAGCGCGACGAACACGAGGTCGAAGAGCAGCCCGAGCCGGGCGGAGAGGCCGACCTCGACCACGGTGACCGAGAGCAGGAGCGCGACGGTGAGGGCCGCGACCTCGCGACCGGGTTCGCGCCCCGCCTCCCACAACGTGCGTGGGCGCGGTTGCACCACGTGGCTCACGCTGACCACGCTAGGTCGACCGCAAGGGTGCGCGCAGGACGACGCGCCGCCGCCGCGCGATCAGTCGGCGAGGTCGACGATGACGGGGGCGTGGTCGGACGGGCTGCCGGCGTACACCGAGGGGTCGCGCTCGTCGCGGTCGATGGAGGCGCCGGTGACCCGGTCGGCGAGGGCCGGGGAGCCGAGGACGAAGTCGATCTTGAGCCCCCGGTTGCGCTCGAATCTCTGCCGGTAGTAGTCGAAGTAGGTGAACTCGGGCGCGTGAGCGCGGGTGACCTCGGCCCAGCCGCCGTCGAGGAACGCCTGGAAGGCGGCGCGCTCGGGCGGCGTGACGTGGGTGCTGTTCGCGAACTGCTTGACGTCGAAGACGTCCTCGTCGGTGGGGCAGATGTTCCAGTCGCCGACCAGCGCGGTCGGCTCGTCCAGCCAGTCGCCGGCGGCCTCGCGCAGCCGCTGCAGCCAGTCCAGCTTGTAGACGTAGTGCGGATCGTCGGGCTTGCGGCCGTTGGGGATGTACAGGCTCCAGATGCGTACGCCGCCGCAGGTGGCGCCGAGCGCCCTGGCCTCGGCCTTGTCCTTGAAGCCGGGCATCCCGGGGAAGCCGACGGAGACGTCCTCGATGCCGACCCTGCTGATGATCGCGACGCCGTTCCACTGGTCGTGGCCGACCGCGGCGACGTCGTACCCCTTGGCCTGGAGGCCCATCAGAGGCAGCTGCTCCTCGCGCGCCTTGGTCTCCTGCACGGCGAGCACGTCGATGTCGTGGCGCTCCAGGAAGGCTTCGACGCGGTCGATGCGGGAGCGGAGTGAGTTGACGTTCCAGGTGGCGATCCGCACCTGGTCACACTAGGACTCAGCCGTCCTGGCGGCGGGCGCGGGTCGGTGGCACCGAGGACAGCATCAGCGCGAAGGCGCCGACCATCCGCTCCTTGGTGAACCGCTCCGGGTCGGTCAGGGCCAGGCGGCCCAGCTCCTCGGCAGTCGCGAGCGCCGCGTGCGCGAGCAGCTCGGCGTCCAGGAACGGGCCGCCGCGCAGGTCGAGGCCGGCCTCGATGCCTGCCGCGAGGTAGGTGCAGATGAGCTCGCGGGTCGCGTGGATCCGATCCTCGACGAGTGCGGGTGCGCCACGCGTGAGGCCGAGGATCGGCTTCCAGGTCGAGGGGTGCTCGTGCACGAGGTCGATCAGGCCTGCCGCCGCCTTGACCATCCAGTCGTCGACGCTGCTGGGGTCGCCGGTCGTGCTGAGCAGCTGGAGCACCTGGGCGAGGGCGCGGTCACGCGTGCGGTCGAGCAGCGTGTGCAGCAGGGTGTCGAGGTCGTCGTACGCCGCGTAGAAGACCGGGCGGGTCACGCCGGCCTGCCGGCTGATGGCCTCCACGGTCAGGGCCGCGTACCCCTGGCGGTCGAGGACCTCGAGGGCGGAGTCGAGGAGCTGCTCGCGGCGCTCCGCGATCGGCATCCGAGGCGCGTAGCGGCGCTTGCGATCTCCTTGCGTGGCGCCTGTCACACCCCGGACAATATGCATCGGTGTCAATTTGTGCGAACCTACACTCCTGTAGGAATCGCGACACCGTGTAGCGCGGGCGAAGGTGCTGGCGCTCGGAGCAAGGAGGACCCGATGTTCGGGATCAAGACCAGGGCAGCGCTCATGAAGCAGTACGAGCCGATGGCGGACTACGGCTTCCTCGGCCCCGACTCCGTCTCCTGGAAGGTGTGGGGCCATCCGACGTCGTACGTCCTCGGCTTCGCGCGGTCGGTGACCATCGAGCACTTCGACCCCAACCTCGCCGCCGCGGTGATCCAGTCCGGCGGCGTGAAGTACCGCCCCTCGACGCGCTACGGCCGCACGCTGCGCTACTTCGCGATGCAGCTCTTCGGCAGCGCCGAGCAGACCGTGCGCGCCGCGGACGTGCTGGTGAAGGTCCACTCCAAGGCGGTCGGCAACGACCCCGTCACCGGCGGCACGTACGACGCCAACGACCCCGACTCGCAACTGTGGATCCACGTGACCGCGTGGCACTCGATCCTCAAGTGCTACGAGATGTTCGGCCCGGGCAAGCTCACCGAGGTCGAGGAGAGCCAGTACTGGCTCGAGATGAAGGAGATCGCCAAGCTCCAGACGATCAACCCGGACGACGTCCCGACGTCGCGTGCCGCAGTGCACGAGTACTTCGAGGACTGGCGCCCGCGTCTGGCCGCCTCCGAGGGCGCGCAGGACATGATCCACTTCATCATCCCGCTCGACGTGGCGCTGCCGCCGTCGATGCCGGCCTGGCAGAAGAAGCTGCTCGCGCCCTCGGTCTGGCTGATGAGCAAGGGCGTCATCGCGACCTACCCGAAGCACATGCGCGAGATGGCCAACCTGCGTCAGGGCCGCGTGCTCGACCTGGTGGCCCTGATCGGCAACAAGGCGCTGCACAAGCTCTTCGAGCGGTCGCTCAACGCGCGGCTCATGCTCTTCGGCACGCTCGCGCCGACGGCCGTCGAGATCGGCGCGCCGGCCATCCTCGGCATCGAGCCGAGGAGCGACCGCATCTGGGGCGTGCGCGAGGCGCAGGACCACTTCGGCTTCGCGGTCCCGGCCGAGGCGCACCACGACCTCCGCGCCAAGCAGCGCGACCGGGTCTTCAACCAGCACCTCGCCCCGTCCGACGAGGGGCTCGAGGAGTCGCAGGCGCACATCGGCTCGATGGACGTGCTCGCGCCCGAGAAGGTCAGCTGACCGACCCGGCCCCCACGGCGCCCGCCCACCGAATCGGTGGGCGGGCGCCGTCGTACCTAGGATGGAGCCTCGTGGCACTCACCATCGGCATCGTCGGTCTCCCCAACGCGGGCAAGTCGACGCTCTTCAACGCGCTGACCAAGAACAACGTGCTCGCGGCGAACTACCCGTTCGCGACGATCGAGCCGAACGTCGGCGTGGTCGGTGTGCCCGACTCGCGGCTGGGCAGGCTGGCGGAGATCTTCTCCTCCGAGCGGGTCCTGCCGGCGACGGTCGAGTTCGTCGACATCGCCGGCATCGTGCGCGGCGCCTCGCAGGGCGAGGGCCTGGGCAACAAGTTCCTCGCGCACATCCGTGAGTCGGCCGCGATCTGCCAGGTGACGCGGGTCTTCCGCGACGAGGACGTCACGCACGTCGACGGCGAGGTCGACCCCGCCAACGACATCTCCACGATCCAGACCGAGCTCGTGCTCGCCGACCTCGAGACCGTCGAGAAGGCGATCGCGAGGCTGGAGAAGGAGGCACGCAAGAACAAGGACCTCGCCGCCAACCTCGCCGCCGCCGTCGAGGCGAAGGAGGCGCTGGAGGCGGGTACGCCGATCAGCTCCACCTCGATCGACCGGGCCCTCCTGCGCGAGCTGTCCCTGCTCACCGCCAAGCCGTTCATCTACGTCTTCAACTGCGACGCCGACGAGCTGCAGGACGAGGAGCTCAAGGACAGGATGCGCGCGATCGTCGCACCGGCCGAGGCGATCTTCCTGGACGCGAAGTTCGAGGCCGAGCTGATCGAGCTCGACGACGAGGAGGCCGCGGAGTTCCTCGCCGAGGCCGGCGTCGAGGAGCCCGGCCTGGAGGTGCTGGCCCGCGTCGGCTTCGACACCCTCGGCCTGCAGACCTACCTCACCGCCGGGCCCAAGGAGGCCCGCGCCTGGACCATCCGCAAGGGCGACACCGCCCCCCAGGCCGCCGGCGTGATCCATACCGACTTCGAGAAGGGCTTCATCAAGGCCGAGATCGTCTCCTACGACGACCTCCTCGCCGCCGGCTCGATGACCAAGGCCAAGGAGGCCGGCAAGGTCCGCATGGAGGGCAAGGACTACGTCATGGCCGACGGGGACGTCGTGGAGTTCCGCTTCAACGTCTGAGCGGGCGTCGCGCGGTCGTTCGGGCCGGTCGCACGGGCGCCTAGGATCGCGACGTGCCGCGCATCGAGCTCACCACGCAGGTCCCGGCGCCGCCGCCGCGTTGCTTCGCCGCGTCGCTTCGTCGACGAGCAGACGTCCGGTCCGTTCCGGAGCTGGCGGCATGAGCATCGCTTCGAGCCGGCCGTGTGCGGGACGCTCATGAGGGATGTCGTGGAGTTCGAGTCTCCCGTCGGTCCCGTTGGGCGAGTGGTGAACTCACTGGTCCTCACCCGGTACATGACGAGGCTCCTCGAGCAGCGGAACGCGTGGCTGGCGAGGACCTTGTCCGTCCCGGGCCGGTGAGGGATCTGGCTGGATCCCGTCCCACACCGCGCGGCGAGCGGCGCCAGGGTCGCGGAGCAGCTGCGGCTCGGAGTCGAAGGGCATCGTCGCCCGCCCGTCGTCGTACGACCGCCAGCCGGGGTCGCCCGTGCGGGCGAAGGAGACCCAGGCACCGTGCATGGCGCGGCGACGAACGCGCCGCTGGGGAGCGCCGCGCGATACACGACCTCCCACAGCTTGCGCGCTGGCGGCGGCCCCGCGTGTGGGTTCGGTGCTGCGGCGTCTGAGTCTCGAGCGCGTCGCCGTGCCACGCACGCCGATGCTGCTCTACCAACGCCCGCACCGATGAGCGGGCACCTTCCTGCGGGGTTCGGCCGCGACACGCCGGGCTCTACGTGTGTCGGGCCTCGTGGTCGCAGGACGCGTGCCGCGCGAGCGGGTGAGGGTCGGGAGCGAAGGGCGTGCGGCACACTCGGACCGTGCCGATCCCTGACGACGCCCGGGTGACCTGGTTCGCGCCCGGTCGGGTGAACCTGATCGGCGAGCACACCGACTACAACGAGGGGCTCGCGCTGCCGTTCGCGCTGGAGCGTGGCTGCGGCGCGGACGTGAGATCGATCGAGGAGCCGGCGCTGGTGATGCGCTCGGGCCAGCAGGACGGCGAGGTCCGACTCGATCTCGCCGAGCTGCGCCCGGGCGTCGAGCTGGAGCCGGCGGACCGGTGGGCGTCGTACGTCGCCGGGGCCGTGTGGGCCGTCGGCGCCGACGACCTGAGCGGAGGCATCGAGATCGAGGTCGATGCGGACCTCCCGGTCGGCGGAGGGCTGTCGTCGTCGGCGGCGTTGTGCGTGTCGGTGGCCGGTGCGGTCGCCGACCTGCTCGGGCGGCCGGTCTCGCCCGCGGAGCTCGCGCGGCTGGCCCTGGTCGCCGAGTCGGAGTTCGTCGGCGCGCCGACGGGCGGGATGGACCAGCTGGCGGTCGCGTTCGGCAGGCAGGGCCACGCCGTGCTGTGCGACCTGCGGGACACGACCGCCGAGACCGTGCCACTGGCGCTCGAGGCCGAGGGCCTGGCCGTGCTGGTCGTCGACACCGGCGTGGCCCACGACCACGTCGACGGTGAGTACGCCGA
>WQZX01000075.1 GCA_009780515.1 Nocardioidaceae bacterium
CTCTCCGGTCAGTGTCTACTCGAGCGCCGCCGCAACGTCGACTGCAGCGAGATGGGCGCTCTTATCGACCGCTACTTCAAAAAGCTGAACGGCAGTTGCACGATTGCGAGTGACCGACTCAGCAAGCGTCTCACGATCTTGATCTCTGATCTCTACCACCCATTGACCTTGGTACTTGATCCGATAACGCAGGTAGCGAAACAAAAAAGGCATGATTGCCAACCCCATCGGCGCGAAGTCCCACCCGTCAAAGCCACTCACCGGCGGCATGCCGCGTTGGTACGCATATATTGCAACCGTTCGACCGTCTCGAGTTTGTACCTTCCGCGCCACCGGACCGCGCATCCATCTCGACAGTCGCCACAAGCGCGGTTCGCGGGAACTCAATTCCAGATGAAATTCTTCCATACGTAACCGGCGCCCTTTCCGACTGCCTTGCACACATACTTCGCCCAACCGGGAGCATCCAGCTCTTCGGCAAATGCATACGAAAGACCGTAGCAAGTCAATCGAGCTCCTAGACTGAAAGAAAACCCGCTCAGCCATTTCCAGACATTATGTTTGACGTAATGTACCGCGATGTGCCATGCGTGTGCGATGGGGTGGCACCAACCGCCACCGAACCAACAAAGACCGGTGAGGTCGAAGCCGTCCCTCGGGTCTTGTGGGTAAGCATACGCCGTGCTGTTTCCAGCAAACTGGGGGTCGCTACTGGTAAAGAGGCCCGTCGCCGAGTCGTAAACGCGTGCACCCATCTGGATCAGCCCATTGGGTTCGGTTACGCGCAGATGCGCCCCTGTCCATCCGTAGCCAAGACCGCCAGTCGCGCCGCCGATGGGATTAGTTGCAGTCAGCCCAACGGCAACATCGGTGTCCGAGTTGCCGTACTCGTCGGTTCTCACCCAGTCGTCAATCCCAGTGGCGTCGCCGTCGGCGGGCAGAGTCACCTGGGAGGCACAGTCGCCGTGCAGGTCGTTAATGGCGACTTGGACGGTGCCCGCCGACGTGACAGTGGCTGCGAGGAGCCCGTCGGGGCCGATGGGGTACGCCTCGCTGGTGATGCTGGTGCCGGTGGTGGTGGTCTCGAAGGCGGGGTTGTCAGTGGCGTCGTTGTAACCGTAGCTGGTGGTCGACGTCGAGCTTCCGTCCGTGCTTCCGGTGGCCTGAGCAAGCGGCCAGCCGGCGGCGTCAAGGGCGTTGGTGAGGGTTGTGCCGTTCTGGGTCTGGGTGTGGACTTGGTCGTTGTCGAAGTAGCCGAGCGTCAGGTCGCTCGGAGCCCCTCCATGTTGGGCTGCTGGCGTGTCTGCTTGGGGGATGGTGGTGATGCGGCCGAGGTTGTCGAAGACGTATCCGTTGTTGGCGATCCGGTCGGCCGTGTCGTAAGTCCACTTCGTGGTGGTCGCACCGGTTGGGACGGCGCCGGTTTGGCAGGTGCCCTCGCTGGCGGCGGGGGTCGTGGTCTTGCTGGTGCGGTTGCCGTCTGCATCGAACGTGTAGGACCGGATGACACACGAGCTGGCAGCACCTTCGACGGGCATTCCGTTCTCGTCGAGCACCGGGGTCGCGTTGGTGGAGGTCTGATCGACGACCCGGGTCAACCGATCTGCCGGGTCGTAGGTATAAGCGCGGGCGTAGCCGGTGGCGGCTTGGCCGGTGGTGTTACCGCTGATGGCTGCGCCGTCGGGTGTCCAGTCTTGGGTAACGTGGCCGAGTCCGTCGAAGGTTTGGGACCATCCGATCCAAGGCTGATCGGCGTTCACTTGTCCGCTGTTGGCATCAGTGACACCGCCGCTGTAGGTGCGGTCAGTGAGGTCACCGGCGGTGTCGTAGATGTTTGTCAGGCTGACGCCACCCCCGTAAGTCTCCTTTTCGGGATTGCCGGCGGCATCAAACGCCGCACCGATGGTCGTGGAGGTGGTCGCTGTGGCGACATGCTCAGAGGTGACCAGTCCGCGGCGTTCGGGGTTCCCTGCCGCGTCGGTCCCGTCGTAGGTGTACGTCGTTACGGTTCCGTCGGCTCCATCCACAGTGGACGTCTCACCGGCCGCGTCGTATGTCGTTTCTGTGGAGCCTTGCGATGTGGCGTAGCTGTCGGTGCGGCCCCAGTGGTCGTAGCCGGTGGTGATGGTGCCGCCGTTGGCGCCGCCGGCGGGACTCGTCGTGGTCGGGAGTCCCGTCGCGTTGTTGTAGCCGTAGGACAGATCGGGGACCGGGGCAGAGCCGGTGAGGCCGGTGACGTTGAGGCTGGTGCCGATCTGTCGTCCAGCGTCGTCGTAGGTGGTGCTGTGGGTCCGGCTGGTGGCGCCGGACGTCTCGGTGACGGTGGTGGGCTCCTGGAGGTCGTTGTACGTGTAGCCGGTCGTGATCATCGCCGGGCCGGACGCCGGATTACCGGCATAGCTGGTCTGGCAGAGCAGCCCCTGTTCATCGGGATGGTTGCTGCAGCCCGCGACACCGGAGCCCGTTCCACCCGTGTAGTAGGCGCTGAGGCGGGTGCCGGCGTCGTTACCGTTGGAGTTGGGCTGGCTGGTCGAGGCCACCTGTCCGACCGTGTTGTAGGTGGTCGTGGTCGTGATGGGCGCAACAGCCCGAGACCAAACGAGCGGACGCTATCAGTAGTTGCCGAATGCAACTATAGTTCTGATGGGCCATCGTTCGCAGCCGATCGGTCCTTGCGCACTGCCACTCGCCCACCGATGGCCACTCGCCGACCCTGCACCGGTCAGTCTGTGCGACGCGCTCGGACAGTTCAGCCGAACCGCCCGCGCCGACAGGCGGCGGACCTTCTTCTGGTGGCTCTCGGGACCATCGCAGAGGCCCGCGCACCGAAACTTGGGCACAAATAGGGCACAGATGGCCGTAGAACACCGGTCCCGGCCGGATCCACCCGGACCATGACAAAGGGCCCCTGCCCCTGCGTCTCCGCAGGTCAGGGGCCCTTTTCTCTACCGTGGCAGGTGAAGGATTCGAACCTTCGAAGGCAAAGCCGACGGATTTACAGTCCGCTCCCATTGGCCGCTCGGGCAACCTGCCTCGGGTGTCGTCCGATCACCGGGCGACGATGCGAAAGGATAGCGCAGGCGGGATCGACGGCTGAATTCGCCGGTCAGGCGTGGTTGAACGGCAGGCCGTCCGGCACCAGGCCCGGGTCGGCGGCGTACGCGCGCTGGGCGATCGTCGCCTCCCGGAAGTACGACGACAGCCGCGCCCCGGGGTCGCCCCCGATCCCGCGGTCGGCCAGGGCCTGGTCGAACAGCGCCAGGCAGCGCTCGTCGAGCTCGTGGTGCTCGCCGTTGCCGGCGTGGAGGATCTGCACGTGGGTCTCGTCGCCGTACCCGCCGGTGTAGAGGCGCGGCCCGCCGAGGGCCTCGGCGAGATAGGCGGCGAGGCGCTCGTCGTGCTGCGGGTGACCGGGGTGCTCGAACGGGTGCGCGGCGACGGGATCGGCGAGGCAGAGCGTGTGCCAGCGCCGACAGAGCGCCAGGAGCGCGTCGAACCCGCCGACGGCGTCGTACAGGCTGGTCACGCGATCAGCGTGGCACGCGACAGGCACCGTGTCACGGATCGGCGGGGAGACGGCACAATGGGCCCCATGGCCGACTCCTCCTTCGACATCGTCAGCAAGATCGACCGCCAGGAGGTCGACAACGCGCTCGGGCAGACCGCGCGCGAGGTCGCCACCCGCTTCGACTTCAAGGGCAGCGGCGCGACCATCGAGTGGAAGGGCGAGCAGGCGATCGAGATCTCCGCCTCGGCCGACGACCGCGCCAGCGCCGTGCTCAGCGTCTTCCAGGACAAGCTGATCAAGCGCAACCAGTCGCTCAAGATCCTCGACGCCTCCGAGCCGCGCCAGTCCGGCCAGCAGTCGAAGATCTCGATCAACCTCAAGGAGGGCATCACCTCCGAGGACGCCAAGAAGATCTCCAAGCTGATCCGCGACGAGGGCCCCAAGGGCGTCAAGGCCCAGGTCCAGGGCGACGAGCTGCGCGTCTCGTCCAAGAAGCGTGACGACCTCCAGACCGTCATCGCGCTGGTCAAGGCGCAGGACTACGACTTCGCGGTGCAGTTCACCAACTACCGCTGATCAGCCGGCCGATCCGCCCGGGCGCTCCGCGACGGCGACCCGGGACGTCCCTGGGCGGCGTCGGCCGCACCCTTCGGACGACCGCCGCCCGCCGAGTCGCCCAGGCGCGCCGCGAGCATGATGAGCAGCGGCGCGAGCACGAGCAGGCCGGTGGGCGGGATGCCCGTGCCGGAGTCCTCCGAGAGGAACGCCAGCAGCCAGCACAGCACCACCGCCACGAGGCCCGGACCGACCAGCGGGTAGGCGTCGAGCACGTCACCGAGCGGCCGGGCGACGAATCCGGGCCGGATCAGCACCAGGACCATCACGGCGATCAGCACGAGGACCGATGCGTTGAGCCAGGAAGAGGTCAGCATCCTCCAGTTGAGCAGCACGATGCTCGCCATGCCGTGCAGGTCGCCGTGGTCGATCACGTCGCTCACCGTGGTGCCGATGTGGGTGCGCTCCTGGGCCGGGCGCAGGTAGTCGAGCAGCCCGAAGGCGGCGGTGATGACCATCGTCAGCGCGACGATGGCGACGATCCTGCGACCGGTGAGCCGGCCGCGCGCCACCCGGATCGCGAGGAACGAGAACGCGGGCACGATCGCGAGCATCGCGCCGGCCTTCGCGCCCCACCAGGGCGCCGAGTCGATCGTCAGCGTCACGAGCCCGATGGCGACCACGGTCCACGTCGCGGCGCGGCGGCGACCCCCACGGATCAGCCGGTCCGCGAGCATCGTGCTCATCAGCAGCGACGCCGTCAGCCAGATGGCCGCGCCCACGTTGCCCATGCCGTAGTAGCGCCCGCCGTAGACCGGCTGCAGACCCATGACAGAGACCAGCTGCAGCCGTGACCCGCGAAGCACGTCCAGGCCGATCACCACGTAGGTGATCGTCACCAGGAAGATCATCGGGCCGGCCCGGCGGCGTCGCCACGGCCCGAGGAGGGCGGCGGCGGTGAGGATGGCCGACGCGACGGCGATGCCGATGCAGAGCGCCGCACGTGGATGCTGGCTGCGCCACCACGGGACGATGCCGACCAGGAACGTCGCCACCGGCATGCACGCGCACAGCGCGCCCACGAGGGTGAACCAGGCCCGCAGCCTCCGGTGGTGGACGCGGGGATGCACTGTCGAGGGCCGCGAGATCCACCACCAGCGCAGCACCCCGACGAGGAGGAGCGCCAGGCTGCCGCCGAGGAAGAGACCGAAGAACGTCGGCACGAACGGGTGCTCGATGTTGAGCGCCTTGGTGAGGTCGCGGACGTCGCCGACCGCCGACATCGTGGAGTCGGGTTGGACCGTCGGCGCGCGGCCGATCCGCAGGACCGGCGCTCCTGGTCCTACCCGGGCGAGGACCAGCGCCGTCAGGTCGGTGGTCTCCACCAGTCCGCGCTGGCGGGTCGACTCCGAGGTCAGGATGCCCCGCGAGACCCCAGGCCCGGCCACCGCGACCGCATGCAGCGTGGTCGGACCCCGGTCGTCGGCCATGCCGGCGACGACCACGGTCGCGTCGGACGGCAGCCGGTCGAGCAGGTGGCCGAGCGCCTGGTCGTCGTACTGCTTGAGGCTGACGAAGGCGACGGGACAGGTGCGCAGATCCAGCCGGCCGAGGGTCGGGGCGACGTGGGAGGCTACGCCGTCGCTCGTCGCCGCTCCGAGCGCGGCGTCCGCCCCGAAGGAGCTGATGCACATGCCGTGCCGGTCGAGGACGTCGCCGAGCATGCCGATCGTCGCGGGCGTGCTCGCCGCCAGCATCCGGCGGTGCCAGCCGCGCCAGCCTGCGATCGGCGCACCGGAGCCGGCCTTCGGCGCCGGGCTGACCGCGGGTGGGGAGGGGCAGCGGAGCGGCGGGTGACCGTTGGTCGCCGCGAAGCCCGCCGAGAGGGTGAGCCACGACTCCGGCGAGCAGCTGTGGTTCGCCAGCGCGCGCGTCGTCATCGCACCGACCGCGCCACGACGGATGACCGACCACAGGGCCGGCGTACGCACCCGGGAGACCTGGTTCCAGGCCAGCGTCGGCACCCCGACGACCACCAGCGGTCCGGGCTGCTTGATCGCCTGCCCGGGGCTCCCCTGCGCCGACGGCACCAGCAGCACCGCCCCGATGAGGGCGATCGCGGCCGACAGGGCCGTCACTACCCAGCGTCGGATCATGGCCGTCCCACGTGGTCGCGAGGCAGCTCGGAGTCGGGGCTCATGAGCGCAGCCTGCCCACACGAGGGAGTGGCTGACCCGCATTCGAGCACCGCTCGGCTCCGATCTGGTTCTGTGCTGCACGAACCGCTGGCAGTACGACCTGCCCTGAAGCCGGGCTCCGCCTCGCGCGGTGAGCCCGTTCCGAGGCGGCCTCGGTAATGGAGACTAGTTCGTCCTGCCACAAGTGCGCGCGGCCGACCGCGGGGCGGGGCGCCCGCCCCGGCAGGCATCAGACCACGCCGGCGACCTGCAGGGCGGTCCAGACCGCCAGGCACAGCATGATCACCGCGGCGACGCGACAGATCCACTTCATGGGCAGCACCTTGAGCAGGGTGCTGCCGCCGAGCATGGCCAGCAGCCCGACCGCCCAGAGGGCGAGGACCGCGCCGATCCCGACGTCGATCGGGTCGTGGTACTTCGCGGCCAGGTTGGCGGTGAGGATCTGGGTCAGGTCACCCCACTCGGCGACGAAGATCGTGCCGAAGGCCAGCGAGGCGACCTTGGCGAACCCTGCGGTCGCGGGGACCTCGGCGGCCTCCGCCTCGTCCTCGGACTCCTCCCGTTCGCGGTCCTCCTCGGACTCGCTGCCCTCACGCCAGATCAGCACCGCGCCGAGCAGGAACAGCACCGCCACGACGATCTCGACGACCTCGTGCGGCAGCAGCCGGATCAGCGACCCGGCCGTGACCGCGATGACCACGTGCACGAGGAAGGCGCTCGCGACACCGGCGAAGACCCACCGCCACGGGAAGCGCGCCCCGAGGACCAGGCTCGCGATCGCCGTCTTGTCGGGCAGCTCACCGACGAAGATCAGGCCGAAGACAATCGCGATGACACCGAAATCGATCATGGTCCGTCCATCATGCCGTCCGGCAGGATGAGCCCGTGAATCCCTCCGCGCGGATCGAGATCGACGCGCCGATCGCCGTGGTCTGGCGAGTCGTCCTCGACACCGACGCGTACGACGAGTGGAACCCCTTCGTCGTACGCGCCGAGACCGCGCAGCCGCCGGCCGTCGGCAACCCGATCCGGCTCCACGTGCGGTGGGCGAACGGCGGCCGTACGACGTCGCCGGAGCGGATCACCGCCATCGAGCCGCCCACCACCTCCCCGGACGGTACGACGACGGCGCTGCTGTCCTACGTCTACGAGGGGCTGCCCAGCCGGCTCGGACTCGTGCGCGGCGTACGCCACCAGCGGCTCTCGCAGGCCGCCGGCTGCCCGACCGTCTACGACACCGTCGAGGAGTTCCGCGGGCCGCTGGTCCGGCTGGCCGGACCGGGCCGTGTGGCCGACGGCTTCCGCCGCCACGCCGAGGCCCTCAGGCTGCGCGCCGAGGCGCTCCGGACCGAGTGAGGATCAGCGGGTCCCGGGCGGGCTGAGCTCGTCGGAGTGCCAGGCCGACCAGAGCGCGAAGGCCAGGATGGCCGCGCCACAGCAGATGTCGGCGATCACGTGCACCTGCCGCCACCAGACCATGTGGAACGCCCCCGGCACGGCGTAGTGGCCGAACCCGACCAGCCCGGACAGCGAGTAGACGACCAGCGCGATCGCCGACAGCGTGATCCGGCGGCGGAACCAGAGGACCAGGCCGAGCGCGCCGAACGCGGTGAGGACGAACCAAGCGACGGCGATCGTCGTGGCCGACGGCGAGGGCATGCTGCTGCCCGGCGCGGGCTTCGGGAAGTCGGCGTAGTCGACGTAGTTGTCGACGTAGTGGATCACCGAGACCACCAGGGCGACCCCGAGCAGCCAGCACAGCACCCGGGTCGCGCGCAGATAGCTCACGGCACAACCGTAGAGCCCGCCGCCCCGGCCACACGGTTGCAACGTGTTCTCATTTTCCGGACGCCGGATGCGGGTCGATCCGCCGCGCGGGGTTAGCGTCAGCCGGTGCCTCCCACTCCCTCGGTCAGCCGGCGCGGCGTCGTCGCCGGCGCGGCAGCCACCGCTGCCGTCGCAGCGTCCCTCGACGCCGCTCCCTCGTTCGCCGCACCGGCCCCGGGCAAGCGGGTCCTCGTGCTCGGCGGCGGCGTCGGCGGCCTGACCGCCGCCCATGAGCTGGCCGAGCGCGGCTTCTCGGTGACCGTGGTCGAGCCGAAGGCGCTGGGCGGCAAGGCGCGCAGCATCACCGTGCCCGGAACCGGCACCGGCGGCCGCGGCGACCTCCCCGGCGAGCACGGCTTCCGCTTCTTCCCGGGCTTCTACAAGAACATCCCCGACACCATGAGCCGGATCCCGGTGAAGGGACAGGCGAACGGTGTCTTCGACGACCTCGTCGCCGCCAAGCAGGAGGTCTTCACCCTCCCGCAGGGCCAGCTCTGGATGATGCCGACGCCGAACGAGGCCGGCCTGCTCGAGGGCATGAAGGACCTCGTGACGGCGCTCGGGGTCGCCGCCGCCGTCCCCGCCAACCAGATCGTCTACTTCGTCCGCAAGCTCGCGGTCTTCCTGACCAGCTGCGACGAGCGGCGGCTGGGCCAGTGGGAGAAGGTCGGCTGGGCGGAGTTCACCAACTCGGCCAACTTCTCACCGGCGTACAGGACCGTGTTCGGGGAGGGGCTGACCAAGGACCTCGTCGCGGCGAAGGGGTCGCTCGCCTCGACGCGGACCGTCGGCCTGATGGCCGAGGCGTTCGTCTACGCGCTGCTCTGCCAGGAGTCGGCGGGCCTGCGCAAGCAGAGCGGGTACGGCGCCGCCGACCGCCTCCTCGACGGCCCGACCAGCGAGGTCTGGATCGACCCGTGGGTCGCCCACCTGAAGTCGCTCGGCGTCCACTTCGTCGGCAGCCACCGCATCAGCCACATCACCATGCAGGGCAAGCGGGTCGGCTCGGTGACACTGCAGAGGACCGACGCGAACGGCGACCCGGTCGCCGGCGCCGCGAAGCGGACCATGACCGCCGACTGGTACGTCGCCGCCATGCCGGCCGAGCAGATGGCGCGGCTGGTGACCGGGCCGATGACCGCGGTCGCCCCCGAGCTCGCCGGCATCGCCAGGCTGCGCACCGACTGGATGAACGGCATCCAGTTCTTCCTCGACCGTCAGCTCGACGTCCCGATCCACGGCCACGTCGCGTTCCTCGACACGCCCTGGGCGCTCACCGCGATCGAGCAGGGCGTGTTCTGGCGCAAGGACATCTCCGCGTCGTACGGCGACGGCTCGGTGAAGGACATCTTCTCCGTCGACATCTCCGACTTCTTCACGCCCGGGATCCTCTACGGCAAGCCGGCCAGCGAGTGCACTCCCCAGCAGATCGCGAACGAGGTGTGGGCGCAGATCAAGCGCTCCCTCAACACCAAGGAGCAGCCCGTCATCGACGACGACATGCTGGTGCGCTGGTTCCTCGACCCGGCCATCCACTACCCGCGCGGGAAGGCCGCGCCGGCCGCCAACCGCGAGCCGCTGCTGATCAACACGGCCGGCTCGTGGGCCGACCGTCCCGAGGCCGCCACCTCGATCCACAACCTGATGCTCGCCTCCGACTACGTCCGGACCAACATCGACCTGGCCACCATGGAGGGCGCGAACGAGGCCGGCCGGGCTGCGGCCAACGCGATCCTGAGCCGTTCCGGATCCACCGCCGCGCCCGCCTCCCTCGGCACCCTCTGGCAGCCGCAGGAGCTCGCGCTCCTGCGCGACACCGACCGGACGCTCTACCGACAGGGCCGCCCCAACGTGCTGGACGTCTTCCCGGAGAACTTCCCGATCTGATCGGCGGCCCGGCGCGTCACACGGCGGCCATCGCCGGGATCGTCACCGCCCCGATCGAGGCGGTCAGCCACACCCGACTGCCCAGCTCGAGGTCGAGGGCGTGCGCGTGCGACCGGGTCAGTACGACGGACACCGCCCCGCCGCCACCGTCGGGCTCGACCTCCAGGCGCACCTCGAAGCCGACCCGGAGCATGCGCGTGACCACGCCCGCATGCGCGCCGGCCGCCCCGGGCTGCACCGCGACGTCGATGTCGTGCGGCCGCAGGCGGACCTGGCCGAGCCGCGTGACGTCGCCGAGGAAGCCCATCACGAAGTCGTTGGCCGGCTCGTCGTACAGCTGGTCGGGGCTGCCGACCTGCTCGACGCGACCCTGGTTGACCACGACGATCTCGTCGGCGACCTCCATCGCCTCCTCCTGGTCGTGGGTGACGAACACCGTCGTCACGTGGACCTCGTCGTGCAGGCGACGCAGCCAGTCGCGCAGCTCCTTGCGGACCTTCGCGTCGAGCGCACCGAACGGCTCGTCGAGCAGCAGCACGCTCGGCTCGACCGCGAGCGCACGGGCGAGTGCCATGCGCTGGCGCTGACCGCCGGAGAGCTGCGACGGCATCCGATCCGCGAACTGGCCGAGGTGCACCAGCTCGAGCAGCTCCTGGGTCCGGCGCCTGACCTCGGCCTTGGGCCGCTTGCGGATCTCCATGCCGAAGGCGACGTTCTTGGCGACCGTCATGTGCTTGAAGACGGCGTAGTGCTGGAAGACGAATCCGACGTTGCGCCTCTGCGGCGGCAGCGAGGTCGCGTCGACGCCCTCGATCTCCACCGAGCCGGTGGTCGCGGTGTCCAGGCCGGCGATGATGCGCAGCAGCGTGGACTTGCCGCCGCCGGACGGCCCGAGCAGCGCGGTCAGCTGACCGGTCGGCAGCGACAGGCTGACGTCGTCGAGCGCCACGAACGGCTCGCTCGAGCCCGAGGTGGACGGGTAGGTCTTGGTCAGGTTGCGAACTTCAATGGACATCTCAGTGTCCTTCCTTCGGACGGAGCAGGGAGACGACGACGATGCAGGCGACGCTGACGAGGGCCAGCACGAACGAGATGGCGTACGCCGACTGCTGGGCGAACGCGTGGTACTGCGACTCCACCAGCAGGGTGGCGGTCTGGGTCTGGCCGATGACGTTGCCGGAGACGACCTTCACGGCGCCGAACTCGCCGAGGCAGCGGGCGAGGCTCAGCACGACGCCGTACACGACGGCCCACTTGATGCTCGGCAGCGTGATGCGCCAGAACGTCTGGGGGAAGTTGGCTCCCAGGCTGCGGGCGGCCTGCTCCTGGTCGTCGCCGATCTCGTGGAGCACGGGCACGACCTCGCGCACCACCAGCGGCAGCGCGACGAAGGCGGTCGCCATGATCATCCCGGTGCCGCTGTAGATGATCTGCACGCCCCAGTGCTCCAGCGTCGGCCCGAACCAGCCGGTGCGCGGTCCGTAGACCAGCAGCAGCGCGAGGCCTACGACGACGGGCGACACCGACATCGGCAGGTCGATCAGCGCCGACAACACCCGCTTGCCCGGGAACTCGTAGCGCACCAGCAGCAGCGAGATCGTCACGCCGAAGACCAGGTTGATCAGCACGGCCTGCACGGCGACCTGGCCGGTCAGCAGGAACGCGTGCTGCACCTCCTGCTGGCCGAAGAGGGCGGTGACCTTGCCGACGCCGCCGGCGAAGGCCTGACGCACCATGGCCAGGGTCGGCCAGGCGACGAGCAGGAAGACGTAGCCCAAGACGAGCAGGCGCACGGCCCACCTCAGGGGGCGATTCAGCTCAACCACGACGTGCCGCCTTCCGGGAGAGGGTGTCGAGCAGGACGATGACGACGAGCGAGACGACCAGCAGCAGGCTCGCCACGGACGCCGCGGCGGCGGTGCTGCCGTTCTCGATGTAGGTCATGACGCGCACCGAGGCGACCTCGCTCTGGAACGGCTTGTTGCTGCTGAGCAGCACCAACGAGCCGTACTCCGCGATCGCCCGGGCGAAGGACAGGGCCGCGCCCGCGGTGATGGCGGGCAGCAGGCTCGGGAGCACGATCCGGCGCAGGATGGTCAGCCGGCCGGCGCCGAGCGACGCCGCCGCCTCCTCGACGTCGTGGTCGAGCTCGCCGAGCACCGGCTGCACGGTCCGTACGACGAACGGCAGCGTCACGAAGGCGAGCGCGAGCGGCACCGCCATCCGGGTGTAGGCCCAGTGCACTCCGACCGGGCTGGTCGGGCCGTAGAGGCCCAGCAGCACCAGGCCGGCGACGATCGTCGGCAGCGCGAACGGGATGTCGATGACGATGTCGAGCAGCCGCTTGCCTGCGAACCGGTCGCGCACCAGCACCCACGCGATCAACGTGCCCATCACGACGTTCACCAGCGTGACGAGCGCGGCCTGCTCCACCGTCATGCGTACGGCGGCGAAGGTCTCGCCGCTGCTGATCGTCGCCCAGTACGTCGACCACCCGCCGCCCGCCGCGGTCGCGACGATCGCGGCGAGCGGGATCAGCACCAGCAGGCTGAACCAGGTGACCGAGATCCCCAGCGCGAGCGACGAGCCCGGCGTGAGGTTGGTCCTGCTCGCCCGGCGCCGGAGCGCCGGGCGGGCGAGGGTGTCCACGAGGGCACTGGTCATCAGCTGTCCTCGGCCTTGGAGCCCGAGTCGGCGATCAGCTGGCTGATGATGCCGACCGGGTTGCCGTCCGAGCCGTCGTTGAAGAACGTCGAGTCTGCCGAGTCCCACCCGCCCAGGTCCTTGTCGACCGTGTAGAGCGTCGTGGGCTGCGGGAACGGGTTGCTCGGGTCGTTGGCGCCCTTGACCGCGGGCAGCTTGACGCCCTTGACGCTCGGGACCGGGCGGAATCCGGACTCGGCGTACAGCTCCTGGCCGGACGCGCTCTCCATGTAGCCCAGGAAGCTCTTCGCGGCCGGGGTCGCGGTCGTCGTGACGGCGGCGGGCTCCTGGATCAGCAGGGTGTCCTTCGGGACGACGTAGTCGACGGGCTCGCCGGCCTGCTTGGCCTCGATCGCGTCGCTCTCGTAGGCGATCTCGACGTCCTGGTTGCCCTCGACGAAGGCGGATGTCGCCTCCCGGCCGCTGGCCGGCAGGACCGGGGTGTTCTTGAGCAGCTTGGAGACGAACGTCTTGGCCTGCGCGTCGGTGCCGCCGGCGCCCTTGATGTGCTCCCACGCGGCGAGCAGGTTCCACTTGGCGGCGCCGGACGAGCCCGGGTTGGGGGTCACGACCGAGACGCCTGGCTTCACCAGGTCGTCCCAGGAGGTGATGTGCTTCGGGTTGCCCTTGCGCACGATGAAGACGACGACCGAGTCGGTGCCGATGCCCTTGGTCGGGCCGGCGCTCCAGTCCTTGGCGACCAGGCCGGCGTCGACGAGGCGCTGCATGTCGGGCTCGAGCGAGAAGTGCACCAGGTCGGCCTTGACGCCACCGGCGACGGCGCGCGACTGGTCGCCCGAGGCGCCGTACGACGACGTGAAGGTGACGCCCTTGCCGGCGGGGGTCTTGTCGAAGCCGGCGTACACGGCCTTGTTGGCCTGTTCCAGGACGGAGAAGCCGACCACCGCGACCGAGTTCTTGGAGTCACCACTGGCGGTCGAGGTGCACGCGGTGGCGGCCATGCCGACGACTGCGGTGACTGCCACCGCGGCGAACGCCTTGGCCTTGCGGTTGTTGTTCATGGTGCCTTCCGCTTTCTGTTGGTCCGCCGGACGCTCGCCCGGCGAGGCGGTGACCGGTCCTCCCGATCGGGATGACGGCCGGTGTTATCAATCTCAGGTAGATTACTAGTATTACCTAGATTGATTCGTCAACCCGGCAAGGAATCACGTCAGGCGTCGCGGACGGGCAGCAGGCGGGCCGCGGCCGGGCCGCGGCCGGGCCGACGTGACAGACGTCACCGCCACCAGGGCTCTCACGGAGCGGCACGGAATCGAAGGGCCGAGATTCCGCGTCTATCGTGGTAAAGCGCGGCGCTCGGGCCGTCGCGGACGGCAGGAACCTGAACCTGGACACGTGTCCAGAGATGCGCCTCGAACGCTTCCGGAAAAACTGAAACAGGTTCTAGTATTGCTCCCGAGGCGCGGGTGATCCCCGTCTGCCGGAAGAGCCACACGGAGAAAGCGAACGACGTGAGTCAGACCAAGCAGGTCAAGCAGTTGGATCGGGTCATCATCCGGTTCGCCGGTGACTCCGGTGACGGCATGCAGCTGACCGGCGACCGGTTCACCCAGGAGTCCGCCGTGTTCGGCAACGACCTGGTGACCCTGCCCAACTTCCCCGCCGAGATCCGCGCGCCCCAGGGCACCCTCCCGGGCGTCTCCTCGTTCCAGATCCACTTCGCGGACCACGACATCCTGACCGCCGGCGACCGGCCCGACGTGCTGGTCGCGATGAACCCCGCGGCGCTCAAGGCGAACCTGGGCGACCTGCCCAAGGGCGCGACGATCATCGTCGACACCCACGACTTCACCAAGCGCAACCTCGACAAGGCCGGGTACGACGTCAACCCGCTCGACCTGCTCGGCGACAGCAACGACATGCTCGGCGAGTTCCAGGTCCAGCCGGTCGACCTGACCGGCATGACCGTCGAGGCGGTCAAGGAGTTCGGTCTCTCGCGCAAGGACGCGGCCCGCGCGAAGAACATGTTCGCCCTCGGGCTGCTGTCGTGGATGTACGGCCGCCCGACCGAGCCGACCGTCGAGTTCGTGACGAAGAAGTTCGCGAAGAACGAGCCGATCCGCGACGCGAACATCACCGCCTTCAAGGCCGGCTGGAACTTCGGCGAGACCACCGAGACGTTCGTCGTCCAGTACGAGATCAAGCCCGCTGTCCTGCCCGCCGGCAGCTACCGGAACATCACCGGCAACCTGGCGCTGTCCTACGGCCTGGTCGCGGCCGGCGTACGGTCCGGCCTGCCGGTGTTCCTCGGGTCCTACCCGATCACCCCGGCCTCGGACATCCTCCACGAGCTCAGCAAGCACAAGAGCTTCGGCGTGACGACCTTCCAGGCCGAGGACGAGATCGCGGGCATCGGCTCGGCGATCGGCGCGTCCTTCGGCGGCGCGCTCGGCGTGACCACCACCTCGGGCCCCGGCATCGCGCTGAAGTCCGAGGCGATCGGCCTCGCGGTGATGACCGAGCTGCCCCTGCTCGTCGTCGACGTGCAGCGCGGTGGGCCCTCGACGGGTCTGCCGACCAAGACCGAGCAGGCCGACCTGCTGCAGGCGATGTACGGCCGCAACGGCGAGGCGCCGGTGCCGATCGTGGCGCCGCAGTCGCCCGGCGACTGCTTCGCCGCCGCGGTCGAGGCGGCCCGGATCGCGATCACCTACCGCACCCCGGTGATGCTGCTGTCCGACGGCTACCTCGCCAACGGATCCGAGCCGTGGCGCATCCCCGACGTCGAGGACCTGCCGCAGATCGACCCCGACTTCGCCACCGGCCCCAACCGCGTCTCGGACAAGGCCGCGGCCGAGGGCAACGACGAGCCGGACGAGTTCTGGCCCTACCTGCGCGATCCCGAGACCCTCGCCCGCCCGTGGGCCGTGCCCGGCACCGCCGGCCTCGAGCACCGCATCGGCGGGCTGGAGAAGGGCGACGGCCACGGCAACATCTCCTACGACCCGGCCAACCACGACTTCATGGTCCGCACCCGCGCGGCGAAGGTCGCGGCCATCGCCAAGTCGCTGCCGCCGCTGGATGTCGACGACCCGTCCGGCGAGGCCAGGGTGCTGGTGATCGGCTGGGGGTCGACGTACGGACCGATCGGCGCGGCCTGCCGCCGCGTCCGCCGAGCCGGGTACGACGTCGCGCAGGTGCACCTGCGCCACCTCAACCCGTTCCCGTCCGACCTGGGCGACATCCTCGGGTCCTACGACAAGGTGCTGGTCCCCGAGATGAACCTCGGCCAGCTCTCCCGCCTGCTGCGCGCGGAATACCTCGTCGACGCCGTCGGCTACAACCACGTCTACGGGCTGCCGCTGAAGGCCGCCGAGCTCGCCGAGGCCATCGGCCAGCTCGTCGGCGAGGCACAGGGCATCGAGGTGGACCTCGGCCCGCACGGCGTCAACCTTCCCTCCGACCACGAGGAGGCATCGGTCAAGTGACGACCATCGACCTCGGAACCCCGTCCCTGCGCTCCGGCACCGAGCTGGTCCCGACCCTCGACGAGGGCGAGACCCAGACCGGCAAGGACTTCTCCAGCGACCAGGAGGTCCGCTGGTGCCCCGGCTGCGGCGACTACGCCGTCCTGAAGGCGGTCCAGTCGTTCCTGCCCGACCTCGGGCTGCGCCGCGAGAACATGGTGTTCGTCTCCGGCATCGGCTGCTCCAGCCGCTTCCCGTACTACCTCGACACCTACGGCATGCACTCGATCCACGGCCGCGCGCCGTCGATCGCGACCGGCCTGGCCACCGCGCGCCAGGACCTGTCGGTGTGGGTCGTGACCGGTGACGGCGACGCGCTGTCCATCGGCGGCAACCACCTGATCCATGCGCTGCGCCGCAACGTCAACATGACGATCCTGCTGTTCAACAACCGGATCTACGGCCTCACGAAGGGGCAGTACTCCCCCACCTCCGAGGTCGGCAAGGTCACCAAGTCGACGCCCGCCGGC
>WQZX01000076.1 GCA_009780515.1 Nocardioidaceae bacterium
CCCGGCGTCCCGCCTGACCGCGGCCACTCGCGGTCCGTGGCGTGACCGCGCCCAGGTCGCTGCGTTGACACCGTGGACGGCCGTCGAACGAGGAGAGTCATGAGCGACAGCGACCACGGCCCCAGTGGATCCGGGGACGGCGTGACGCGCACCCGTGTGCGTCGATCGCGGCCGTCGGGCCGCTCGGAGAGCAGCCGCCGCGCCTCGGGCGGGCAGGCGCGCCGGACCAAGCCGCTGTTCTGGATCGGCGTCGGCCTGATCGGTGCGGGAGTGGCCATCCTGCTGTGGGTGGCGTGGGAGTTCTGGGGAACCAACATCATCTCGCAGCACCGCCAGCAGGAGGTCAGCTCCCAGCTCCAGAAGGGCTGGTCGAGCGGCGAGAGCACCGTGCACACCAAGTTCGGCGACGCCACCGCGATCCTGCACGTCCCGCGCTTCGGCAAGAACTACGCCGTGCCGGTCCTCGAGGGCGACAGCGACAACGTGCTGGCCTCGGGCATCGGCCACATGCCGCACACCCAGGGGCCCGGCCAGGTCGGCAACTACGCCCTCGCCGGCCACCGCGTCACCCACGGCGAGCCGTTCGCGCAGTTCCCGAGCCTGCGCAAGGGCGACGAGGTGTACGTCGAGACGCGCAACAAGACCTACATCTACGTTCTCGACAACAGCGGCACCAGCCTGATCGTCCCGTTCACGCAGACCTGGATCATCCACAAGTCGCCGGTGAACCCGGACAAGGGCGGCGTCGAGCCGATCGCCAGCAGCCGGCGCCTGATCACCCTGTTCAGCTGCTCGGAGATCTTCCACACCGACAACCGCAGCGTCGTGTTCGGCCACCTGGTCCAGGTCAAGCCGCGCGCGCACGGATCGGGCCCCGCCGTACCGACCGCCCAGGCGCCCGCTCCGTCCGGCGGTACGCCGATCTGGTGGCTGGTCGCGGGCGCGGTCGTCGTCCTGGCGGCCCTCGGCTGGATCGTGCAGCGCGTACGCCGGCGCGCGTGATCGTGCGGCTGTCCCGGAGGCGGGATCAAGACGCCGGACCGAGTTGGGGCCAAGGTCCCGTTCTGGGGTACCCTGAGGATCGCCTGTCAGCGTCGCGTCAGATGTCGGCAGGAGCCTCCGGGGATTCTTGGGGTCCCCGGGTCACCAGACTGGAGGATCCGTGGTCAGGAAAGCACTAGCGCTCGCGATCGTGGCGCTCTCGATGGCGTTCGTCCCGTTCGCCCCTCAGGCTGCCAACGCGGCGGCGTACGGTCCGAAGCTGCCGACCCAGACCAACATCGAGGTGGTCACGGCGGTCAACGGCCAGCAGCTGGTCTTCCGCCTCTCCGACTCGGCCTCCGACGGCACCTCGCCGGCCGGCACGATCAACTACACGATCGTCCGCAACGGTGGCGCCGGCCAGGTCGTCGTCGGTCGTGCGACGTCCTCCGCCGTGCAGGTCAACGGCCACGCCGTGCTGGTCAAGGGCTCCGTGGCCCGCCCCGGCTCCTACCTGGTCAGCGCGCACTTCTCCCCGACCAACGCGGCCCGCTACCTGCCCTCGAGCAACGTCAACCGCGCCGGCGTCGGCACCGCCATCCACCAGGGCTCCGGCGGCGGCTCGACCGGCACCACCGGCGGCCTGCCGAACACCGGTGGCCCGTCGATCGGCTGGCTGCTCGCCGGTCTCGCGCTCCTCGGCTCCGGCCTCGGCGCGGTCGCCTACTCGCGTCGTCGGACGCCGCAGGCGGCCTGAGCCTCAGCCTGAGCCCCACAGCAACGACCAGCGGCCCCCACCCGATCGGGTGGGGGCCGCTGGTCATGTGACGAGGTAGGGCGGCGGATCAGGCCGGCGACGGGCCCAGCGTCCCGGGCCTGCGGGCGTAGGCCGTCATGGTGATGCGCGGGACCAGCCCGTGGGCGACGGCGGAGTCGGCGGCCCGGCCGAGGCCCTTGGCGAGCCCGGCGGAGACGCCCATGGAGCGGAGGTACTCGTCGCTGGAGCGCGTGTAGAGCGCGACCGGCTCGACGTGCACGTCGGTGAAGCCGGCGTTCTCGAGCATCTTGGTGATGCTGGCCGGGCTGTGCAGGAACCAGTGGTGGGCCGCGATCCTGCGGTCGGTCCAGTGGCTGAGGCGTCCCCGGCTCGCGCGCAGCGCACGCAGGGCGGCGCGGTCCACCGCGCTGCGGTGCGGGGTCTGCAGGAAGATGACGCCGCCGGGACGCAGCACGTCGGCGGCGGCCCGCAGGAGGCTGACCGGGTCGGCGTTGTGGGCGATGACGCACCACAGGCTGACGACGTCTTGCGGCTCGAGGTCGTAGGTGCGCAGGTCGCCGAGGTCGATCTGCACGTCGTACTTCTGGCGCGCGATCGCCGGGGCGGCCTCGAACAGGTCGTTGCCGCGTACGGCGTAGCCGTGGTCGCGGGCCATCGCGAGGAACTTGCCGTCACCGGCGCCGATGTCGTACCAGCGGCGGCCGGCCGGATCGCCGACCAGGCCGTCGACCGTGTCGAGCGCGCGGGACCACAGGTCCTCGCCGCTCTCGATCGACTTGGTGTCGAACCACTTGCTGCGCTCCTCGACGCTGACCAGGTCGAGGCCGACCGTGGACTGGTCGCCGTGCTCGTCGAGGTCGGGCGTCGGACGCTCGGTCCAGCCGACCATGCCGCAGACGCGGCAGCGGAAGTTCACCCTGGCGGTGCGCTTGGTCACCGGGTAGAGGGCGAGGTCGGACGACGTGCATGCGGGGCACGTGGTGATGGCCATCTGTTCCTCCGGTCCTCCGGATAGGGGCCGGAAGCCGGAGCAGACCTTACCTTGAGGATCAGTAGACGAGGGCCTGGACGCCGTCGTCCATCGCCTCCTCGACGAAGCGCGCGGCCCCGGCGATCCGGGCGCCGTCGCGCAGGTCGGACTCGGCGATCTCGCGGCGGGCCGCGCACTGGCCGCAGACGGTCACCGATCCGGCGGCGAGCACGGTGGCGACGAGCTCGTCGGGGGCGACGGCGTGGGGGAGGTCGAAGGAAGGTCGGCCGGCGACGCCGAGCCATGCGCCCTCTCCGGTCAGCCACAGCGAGACCGGCACGCCGCCCGCGGCGGCGGTGGCGGCCACGGTGAGGCCCTGGTTGCAGCGCTCGGGCGCGTCCGCGCCGCAGGTGACCTTGACGACCAGGCTGCGAGGCATGGCGGCACCCTACGCTGGCCCCGTGGAGACGGTACGGCGGCGCCTGCGGGTGCTCGAGGCGCTGACGCTGGTCGCGCTGGCTCGGCTGCTCCGCAGGCGCGTGCCGATGCGGCGATGGTCGTTCCTGCTCGGCGCCACCGGGCCCGCGCTGGCAGGCACGTCCGGCGAGCTGCCCCCGGTCGGTGTCGAGGCGCGGGTCGCGCGGGCGGTCGGGTCCGCTGCCCGCCGTACGGGTGCGAACTGCCTGGAGCAGGCGGTCGCCGCCTCTCTCATGCTGCGCGTACGACGTCGCCCGGGCGCCGTCGTGATCGGGCTGGACCGCACCGACCCGGCCGGGGTTCCGCACGCCTGGCTGGTCGGGGGCTCGGGCGCCGTCCTCACCGGCGGCGAGACGATGGGCGACTTCCGCGCGGTCAGCCAGTTCGGCTGACCCGCAACCTCCCGGGCCGACCACTAGGATCGCCGGTCATGGGGACGATCCAGCGGGTGCCGGGCGTGGTCGAGGCACAGTTCGACGAGGTGCGGGTCGTGCTCAACGACGACCTGGAGTACCTCGGCCTCGACGAGGTCGGCCAGCGGATCTGGGACCTCCTGGAGCGGCCGGCGACGTTGGAGGACCTCGTCGCCACCCTCACCGCCGAGTACGACGTGAGCGACGCCGACTGCGCGCGCGACGTCGACTCCTTCCTCGGGGCACTCGAGCGGCACCACCTGGTCACCCGCCGGTGAGCCTGCCGCCCCTCACCCGCGCGGTCCTCGGCGTACCGGTCGAGGAGGGGGTCGTCCCGGAGCCGTGGGAGGCGACGGTCAGCGAGCCGCCGTACCTCTGGGCGGAGGCGGACCGGATGCTGTTCCGCTCCGGCCGGGCGGCCGTGCTGGTGGAGGCCGCGGGGCGGATCGTGCTCCAGGCGGCCGACGAGGCCGCGCGCTCCGACTACGACTGGCTGCTCTACTCGACCGCGGCCAGGGCGCTGCTGACGATGCGCGGCCGCCACAACCTGCACGCCACCCTGGTGGTCCCGCCCGGGGGCGGGCCGGCCGTCGCGGTGCTCGGCGACTCCGGCGCGGGCAAGTCGACGACGACCGTCGCGCTGGTCCGCCGGGGCTGGACGCTGGCCTGCGACGACATCGTCGAGGTGCGTCCCGGCGCCGACGGGTCGGTCGCGCACCCCGTCGACCGTCCGCTGCACCTCTCCGACGACGCGGCCGCGCTGCTCGGGCTCGACCCCGCCGACGGGCGGCCGCTCCCGCTGCGCGACAAGCGGGCGTACGTCGTACCGACCGCTCCGGGGAGCGTCCCGCTCGGCGCGCTGGTGGTCCTCAGCCCGCTCGGTGCCGACGAGGTCGCGGCCACACGGGTCGACGCGCTCGCCGCACTGCCGACCGTGGCCGCCTCGGCCGACCGCTACGGCATCGCCACGCTCCCCGCCCATCGCTCGGCATTCCTCGCCTGGGCCGCCGGGGTCTGCTCCTCGGTCGCCGTCTGGGACGTACGCCGTCCGGCCGGTCGCGACACCGTCGACGCGGTGGCGGATGCGGTGGTGGGTGCCGGGGGGCTGTAACACGTTGGTGGCGGCTGTAACACGTGGTTGGCGGCTGTAGCACGCTGCATTCGGCTGTAGTACGTCGAAATATCGCCGTGCTACAGCCACGAACAACGTGTTACAGCCCGCCCGCGCCCCGCCCCAGCACCTCGTCCTCGTACCAGACCGCGAACTGCCCCACCGCGAACGCACGCCCGTAGACGCCCTGCCACTCCAGGGCGGTGGTCGGGTCGCGGAACTCCTCGCCGAGGGAGGCCTCGAGGCGGTCGAGGTCGACGAACGCGGGGACGGTCGCCGAGGCGCGGAAGCGCTCGAGCAGCTCGCGGTAGCGGTGCTCGGTGCCGGCGACGACGGTGGCGGTATCGGCGGCCTGGGCACCGTGGGTACGACGGAGCCGGATCACGTCGGGCACCAGGCCGGCGGAGGCCGCGCGAGCCAGGCCGCGGCTGCGGCCGCCGGCCAGCCATGCCTCCTCGGGCAGCCGGAGCGCCGTCGCGATGACCCCGGGATCGGACAGCGGGTCGCTCCACCAGACCGCCGGCGAGAGCGACTGGACCGAGCCGATCCGGGAGCTGTCCATCAGCGCGAAGCGGGTCCACTCGGCACGGTCGGGGACGTGGTCGTCGGCGAGCTCGGCGAGCTCGGCCCGCGCGGCGTCGCTGATCCGGGCGACGAGGTAGGGCAGCTCGTCGGCTCCCGGGGCCGCGTCGCCGGACGTGATGCCGCGCAGGCGGCGGGTCCGGGCCAGCAGCGCGGGCGGAGCCGCCTCGCGCCCGACCGAGCGCAGCGCGCCGGCCCAGCCGCCGTCGGCAGCGGCCCGGGCGCGGACCTCGCGGGCCAGCGCACCGGCCCGTCGGCGTACGACGAGCTCGCGGACGATGCCCGCACGGTCGCGGGAGTAGGTCGCGTTGCCCGATGCGCCGGTCAGCAGCACCGGGCTGCCGAGCTCCTCCGCGGCGTGGACGAGCTGGTTCACCCACGCCTGGTTGCCCGGGTTGAAGACGGGGTGCCAGGTGCGGCGCACGGCCTGGTCGCACGCGTCCAGCGGGTGGACGCGCTGGTCGTTGACCAGCTCGCGCACCGACAGGCGGCCGACGTGGCTGGCCAGCGCGGCGACGTAAGACGCGTCGCTGGCGTCCCAGCCGGGGTGCGGGTCCGGGGTGCCGGGGAGCGGGACGTGGGTGAGGCCGGTGATCGCGCGGTGGCGCGCGGCGGAGGCGACGACCATCGAGGAGTCGAGGCCGCCGGAGACGGCCGCGGCGACGGGACCGTCGGCCTCCGGCAGCGAGGCGGCGACCGCCTCGGCGACGGCCTCGCGCAGCAGCGCGGGCGCGTCGGCGACCCGGATGCCACGGTCCTCCGCGACCGACGGGTCGAACCAGCGGTGGAGCGACTGCGTGCCGTCGGCCCCGACCAGGAGGGCGTGGCCGAGCGGCACCCGGCGGATGCCGTCGTGGACGGTGGTGTCGGGGGCGTCGTACAGGGCGAGGAGGTCGACGAGCTTCGCCACCGAGAGCGGTGGCGGGGCCGGCAGCGCCTCGATCAGGTCGCGTGGGTGGGTGCCGACCAGGAGGCGGGGGCCGTCGGCGGCGTACAGGGCCGACTGCTCCCAGCGGGAGCCCGAGGCGATGACGCCGGAACCGTCGGGCCGGGAGAGGACGGCGACGAAGCCCTGGCGGACCGGGGCGCCGCCGTGGCAGGCGCCGTCGAGCCAGGCGCGGATCAGGGAAGCAGAAGCCGGGCCCGGTCCGGTGAGGACCGCGAGCCCGGCTTCGTGGGAGCTCCAGGAGCCGACGGGCAGCACGCCCGTGGCGGGAGGTAGGTCAGGAACCGCTGGTGGCCTGCTTGCCGATGGCGAGGTCGCTGACGGTGCCGCTGAGCAGCTCGGCGTCCTTGGTCGCGGCGAGAGCCGTCACCTTGGGTGCCACCCACGTCTTCTTGTCCATTCCCCACTCCTCCGAAGTCTCGCTTCGCACGGAAGCCCCGAGATCAATACAGACAACGACGGCTTGCGCTACAGGTCACGCCGGGTGAGGTCGACCACGTGATCGCTCACCCCGACGACCGCCTCACGGTGTGTCGCCATGACAAGTGTGGTCCCCGAACGGCGAAGGCGCAACACGACGTCGCGCTCGGTCGCACGGTCGAGCGCGCTCGTCGCCTCGTCCAGGACCAGCACCGACGGCCTCCGCGCGAGCGCACGCGCGATGCAGAGGCGCTGCTGCTCGCCCCCGGAGAGCTGGGTGAAGTCGTGCAGCACGGTGTCCAGCCCGTCCGGCAGGCGTCGTACGACGTGGGCGACGCAGGCCGCCTCGAGGGCCTCCCAGAGGTCCTCGTCGGTGGTCGGGCGACCGGCCGACCAGGTGAGGTTCTCGCGGACGGTGCCGGGGATGAGGACGGTCTGCTGGGGGACGTAGCCGAGCCGGGCCCGCCACGCGACGCGGTCGGCGATCTCCACGCCGTCGGCGGTGACCGCGCCCGCGCTGGGCGGCAGCAGGCCGAGCAGCACGTCGAGCAGCGTGGACTTGCCGGCTCCGCTCGGTCCGACGACGGCGACCAGGGCACCGGCGGGAACGTCGAGGTCGAGGTCGCGCAGCACCGGCGGGTCGGCGTACCCGGCGGTGACGGCGCGCAGCGAGATGGCGGGCGGCGGTGCGTCGGCCGGACCGGCTCCGGCACCCCGCGCCTCGGCGTGCTCGCGGGTCTCGCTGCTGATCCGGCGCACGGCGTCGAGCGAGGGGGAGAAGTGGGCGAACGCCTGGGCCTGCTGGAGCAGGCTCCGGGCGATGGTCAGCAGCCGGGTGGCGACGACCGCGAGGGTGATCAGCTGGGCGACCGACAGCCCGAGCGCACGGCCGACCAGGACCAGGGCGAGCGCGACGACCACGCCGAGCATCCCGATCGCGGCCTGCAGCCCCGCCGTGGACTCGATGTAGCGGCGTTCGACGCGGCGACCCTCCCGGGCCGCGCCGCGCAGCAGCCGGGCCCACTCGTCGGCGGCGTCGTGGGCGCGGATCAGGCGGAGCGAGGACAGCGAGTCGGTGACGGTGGCGCCGAACAGCGCGTTGCGCTCGCTCCACTCGATGCCGAGCTCGGTGCTGCGGCGCACCGACCGGCGGCCGACGACCACGACGACCAGCAGCGAGAGCGAGGCCAGGCAGCCGATGAGCGGCGAGATGGCGATGCCGACGAGGGCCGTTGCCACCATCACCAGCACGTCCACGCCCATGTGGAGGAACAGCGCGATCGCCGAGTCGACCCGCTCGATCTCGGTCGTCGTCGCCTGCACGATGTCGCTGCGTCGCTGCCGGGCGACGTAGGTCCACTCCGCGCGCAGCACGCCCTCCAGCGCGCTCAGCCGCAGGCTGTCGGTGGTCCGGAGGCGTACGTCGCTGGCGCTGACCGCCGCTCCCCACTGGACCAGCGCCCGCAGGGCGACCGCGCCGGCGAGCAGGCCGACGGCCGCGACGGCGGGGAGGTGCCAGCCGATCCAGGGGATGGTGACGTCGTCGGAGCCCGCCAGGACCTCGACCAGCGGGATCACCAGCGCGAGCACCGCGCCCTCGAGCAGCCCTGCGAGGACCTGGAGGACCTCCAGGCGCAGCACGGCGCCACGGCCGCAGGCGTCGACGGCGGCGGTCCAGTAGGTGCGGGCGCGGGCGATCACCGCGGGCTCCGGTGGCGGAACTCGAGGGCGTGGCTCAGCCGGCGGCGCAGCGCCCGCGGCACGGCGGTGACGGCGTGGGCGTCGGGGACCTCGGCGACGACCTGGGGCGGCAGCAGCACGCTGGCGGCGAGGTCGGCCAGGTCGCGCGGCGTACGGCTGGACTGCAGGACGTACGACGCGTGCCGCCACGCGTCGTCGCCGGCGAACCGGCGCTCGCGGACCTCGCCGACCTGGGCGAGGAGCGCGGTGGGCAGGCCGGACGGGGTCTCGTCGAGTGCGGGTGCCGTGGCCGGCAGCCCGATCGTCGCGGCGACGACGGACAGCGACGCGCGCTCGAGCCGGGTGGGTCGCTCGGGCCAGTGGCCGGGGTCGGCGGCGAGACGGTGGATGTCGACCAGGCTGCGCAGGGAGTCCCAGCGATCCTTGGCGGCGTGCCGGACCGAGTGGCGGAAGGCGTCCGCGCCCGAGAGGGTCGCGACCTCGCGCGACCCGACCTCGACGGTCGTACGACGCTCCCAGAGGTCGTCGAAGCCGGGCAGCCCGTGGTGGGTGGGGTCGAGCCGCCAGTGGAGGTCGAGGTGGCCGTGCGGCCCGGTGAGCGAGATCTCGTTGCCGGCCCGCACCTGGTGGCGCCACGCCCAGCTGCCCCGGTCGACGGCGTACGACGGCCCCGGCCGCCATCCTCGTGCGACGAGCAGGCCGAGGGCGTCGCCGACGTCGTCGGGGGAGATCAGCACGTCGACGTCGCCGGGCCCGCGCGACGTCGGGTCGCCGGTGGTCTGTGCGGCGAGCGCGGCGCCCTTGACGAAGAGGTGGTCGATGCCGGCGAGGTGGTCGTCGACGTCGAGGAGCGCGCGGATCGCGGTCATCGCCTCGAGCCGGTCGCGCCGGGCCATCGCGGCGACGACGGTGGCCAGGTCGCCGGTCAGGCGGAAGCGCTCCGCGGCTCCGTCGACGAGCTGGGCGAGCCGGTGCCGGGCGATCGCGTCGACGAAGTCCTGCGCCGGAACCTGCTCCTGCCATCCCCACGGTGCGCCGCTGAGCGCGGACCGGGTCGCCCGCCGGACCAGCGAGACGGCGGCAGGGGTCAGCACGGCCCCTAGTGTGCCTGCTCGCGGCGCCGTGGTCCTGGACCCGCCTAGACTGGCTGATCGTGGTCTTCGAGCTCCCTGACAACCTGCACCCCGACTGCGGCCCGATCGCGTGGCTGCTCGGCACCTGGCGCGGCAACGGCCACGGCGACTACCCGACGATCGACAAGTTCCAGTACGCCGAGGAGCTGATCTTCACCCACGACGGCCGGCCGTTCTTCCACTACTTCTCCCGCACCTGGTTGACCGACGAGGACGGCGAGAGGATCCGCGACGCGCACCTCGAGACCGGCTTCCTGCGCGCCCTGCCCGGCGGCAGGCTGGAGCTCGTGCTCACGCACAACACCGGCATCACCGAGGTCTGGTACGGCCAGGCCGAGGGCGGCAAGCTCGAGCTGCACACCGCCGGTGTCGGCTACACCGAGACGGCCAAGCCGGTCGAGGCCGGCACCCGCATGTACGGCAACGTCGAGGGCGACCTGCTCTACGCCTACGACATGCAGGCGATGGGTCAGGAGCTGCAGCCCCACCTCTGGGCGAGGCTCAAGCGTGCCTGACCCGGCCGACGACTGGCGGGAGGCCCTTCGCGGGAAGGGCTACCGGCTCACGCCCCAGCGCGAGCTGATCCTGGCGGCGGTGAACGAGCTCGGGCACGCGACGCCCGACGAGGTCCTCGCGCACGTCCAGGCGAAGGTGTCGGCGGTCAACGCCTCGACGGTCTACCGCACCCTGGAGGTGCTGGAGGAGCTCGGGCTGGTCCGCCACGCCCACCTCAGCGACCGCGCTCCGACGTACCACTCGACCCAGGGGCACACCCACTTCCACCTCGTCTGCCGCGGCTGCCGGCGGGTGATCTCGGTCGACGCCGAGGACGCGGCCGCGTTCGTGGAATCCCTGACCACCCGCCACGCGTTCACACCAGACATGGGACACCTCACCGTGTTCGGCACCTGCTCGGACTGCCAGGAGGAATCGTGAACTCACCCCTGCTCAGCCTTCCCGGCGCCGTCGCCGGTGACGGCATCGACGCCGCCGTCGCCGCCCACTACGGCAGCCTGTACGGCGAGCAGCGCGAGCTCGCCCGCGGGGAGGGGTTCGTCGACCTCTCCCACCGCGACGTGCTCGCGGTGGCCGGCCCGGACCGGCTGACCTGGCTGCACTCCCTGACCACGCAGCACCTTGAGGGCATCGAGCCCGGCGTCTGGGTCAACGCGTTGGTGCTCAGCCCCCAGGGCCACATCGAGCACGCCTTCGCGGGCGTCGACGACGGCGAGACGTTCCGCGCCCACACCGAGCCGGGCCGCGGCGCCGCCCTGATCGACTTCCTCGACCGGATGCGCTTCATGATGCGCGTCGAGGTCTCCGACCTGACGTCCGAGCTCGCCGTCTGCTGGCGGCCGTCCGCGGTGGTCGAGGAGGCCGCGCAGCGACCGTCTCGAGACCCCGGCCGCTACGACCTCGTCCCGCGCGACCAGCTGTCGAAGTACGCCGAGGCGGCGGGCCCGGCCGCCGGCCTCTGGGCGTTCGAGGCGCTGCGCATCGAGCGCGGAGAGCCGCGCTTCGGCATCGACACCGACGAGCGGACGATTCCCAACGAGGTCGGGCTGCTGCCGGGCCAGGAGTGGTCGGCGGTCCACCTCGACAAGGGCTGCTACCGCGGCCAGGAGACGGTGGCGCGGGTCCACAACCTCGGCCGCCCGCCGCGTCGGCTCACCCTGCTCCACCTGGACGGCTCCGAGAACCGCCTCCCGGCCGTCGGCACCGACGTGGTCGAGCCCTCCGCCGGCAGGACGGTCGGCCGGGTCGGCTCCAGCGGCCGTCACCACGAGCTCGGCCCGATCGCACTGGCGCTGGTCAAGCGCAACACCGGCGCCGACCTCCAGCTCGAGGTCGAGGGGCTGCCGGCAACGCAGGAGCTCGTCGTCGACCCCGAGGTCGGGCTGCACCTCCGCCGCTGACCTGTAAAGGGGCGGTGCCGCGCTTAGAACTCACAGTTCCCCCACCGTGCCGCCGGCCCGTGCAGGTTAATTAGACTCCAAATATGCACTCGCGACTTCCATAAAGACGAGGAACGGCCGGATTTTACCCGGCCGCTTCGTAGCATTCTATCTCGTTATTTGATAGCAGTGCGATAGCAGTCTTTTCGCCGCATCCGATTGCAGCGAATGTGGCGTCCGGATCGACTCGCAGAAACCAAGAATTGTCATTCGGCCACATAAATGCGACGATGTTCGTCCACCATGATTCGGTAAATTCATCCTGGGCCCACAGCGTCATCGCCGACTGGAGGTCGCCGCCAAGAACTGCGTAAGGCATAGAGTCCACGTTGACGATTGGGAATCTTGCGAGTCGCTTGTTTGAGTTGTCATACCCCAGGTAGGCGGCGACGGCGCCGTTCGGCTCGGTTAGCGCGGCCGAAAGGTGGGGCAGTAGTTCGGCCCGCACCGAACGGGCCACCGCTCCCTCGACTGGCCCGTTCAGTTGGCCGCCGAAGATCGCGTTTGCTGATGCGATCAGATCCGTGGGAGTTGGCGGAGTTTGTAGGAAGTTGCGCCAGTCCTCGTCACTCCACCTAGCGCTCATGGCTACGGAGCGCCAACTCATCTGCTCGACCTCGTAGCCGTTGGGGCCCGATTTATGCAATTCAAATGGGTTAAGGGTTATGATGGTATGGGGATAACGTTGAGTTCTCCAACCCAACCCGTTCCAGGATAGCAATTCGGCGATCTGGCGGTTGGAGGGCGCCCCAAGGTGACTCAATAGCGACATGGTGCTACGGATGCTTAAGACAACACGCAAATGCCGTTAGCGGACAATTGAAATTGCCGCTTCTGGCTCGCCAAGAAGTCTGTGTAGTTCGAAGGTGTGTAGCCTGGCCCAAAGACGATATCCACGGAGCCGAAGGCTTGGTAGTAGCGCGCGAGTGGGCCGCAGGGCATATCTCCGCCAACGCGTAGGTAGTTGCTGTATGGTGAACTAGTACGCGTTGTCAGGGCTCCGCGCGCGTCTAGGTTGGAATGACACATTTGACTGGCCAGTGAAATTGTCTCAGGGTTATAGTCACAATCAGCCACCAAATGCGCGTTGATCGTGGTCTTCGGTGGCGTCGCCGTGCTTGACGCGTGCGGGTAGTCGTAGGTGATTTGACACGAGATGGCGCCGTCCGTGGCAGCGATGCGTTTGTGCCTAGCCGTAGGCGTGGCGCGCGCGACGATCGTCGTACTAGATGGAGCATCAGCATCGTAGTCGAGGGTCGGCGCCGTCCTTCGGCGTTGTGCTGTGCCGCGCGGCGTCGTGGTTGTAGTCGCCGCCGTTGGCTGGATCCCGCCGTTGCGGGTGGCCGTAACGCTCGCCTGTGACGGAGAATCTGTGTCATAGGTGAGTGGAGGAGCGGTGGCGCCTCCGTCAGCGTGAGCGCCGGGGCCGGACAAAGCCGCAGCTCCGGTCGCGAGCAACAAGGATGTGAAGATTGCCACCGTTGGTCTCATCTGCGATCACCACTCTGTCGCCGAGTGTCGGTCCACTCTTGAGTGAAGTGAATCCCTCGCTTCGTCAGCCTGTCAATGGCGGAAACGGACCAAATGGTGACGGAGGTGGCGTTGATCTGCGTGCGCGAAGGGAGAGCACACGCAGCTGTAGTGGGTGGGATGGTCTGTGCACCGGCTGCCTGCCACGCAGGAGCTCGTCGTCGACCCCGAGGTCGGGCTGCACTTCCGCCGCTGACCCGCTCGGGTCGGTCGTCCGGGTCAGTTGATGTCGTGCCCGCCGGGCAGCAGGCCGATGCTGTGGTGGGCGTACCAGCCCTCGAAGTCGCTGTGCGCGACCGCGTCGAACAGCGAGTGCAGCTTGGGCTTGTCCAGGAAAACGACGTCCTGAGACCCGATCCGGCCGGTGCCGCCGGTCGGCGCGGTCAGGAAGCGGAGGTCCTCGGGACGGAAGCCGACCATGGAGAGCACCAGCGACCGCAGCCGTCCGGTGGTCAGCTGGTCGTCGACGGCGATGGTGTCGCTCAGCCGGCTCGCCAGCTGGGTCACCCGCACCGGGTTGGTGAGCACCGCCTTGCTGGCGATCTTGTCGAGCATCGCGCGCAGGAAGTTCTGCTGGCGCTGGATGCGGTCGAAGTCGCCGTTGGGCAGGCCGTACCGCTGGCGGACGTAGAACAGCGCGTTCTCGCCCTCGAGGTGGTGCATGCCCTTCTTCCAGGTGATGTCGCGGGCGGTGTCGACGGTCGTCTGGGGGACGTAGACGTCGACCCCGCCGACGATCTCGCTCAGCCGGGCGAAGCCGGAGAAGTCGATCACCATCACGTGGTCGATGTAGAGCCCGGTCAGGTTCTCGACCGTCGACCGGAGCAGCGACGGACCGCCCCACGAGAAGGCGGCGTTGAGCTTCGACCTGCCGTGGCCGGGGATGGGCACCCATGAGTCGCGGGGGATCGAGATGAGCTGGCCGGAGTGGTGGTCGGGGTCGAGGTGCAGCACCATCGTGGTGTCGCTGCGGAAGGCACCCGGCGTCCACGTGCCGTCGGCCAGCTCCTGGCGGATGTTCGGGCCCTTGGCGGGGTTGTCGTCGGGGTCGTCGGCGCCGACGAGCAGGATGTTCATCGCCTGGCCCGGGACGCGCGAGGGCTCGGCCCCGTCGTGCGTGATCGGGAAGCGGCTGATCGCGCCGAGCTCGGCGTTGAGGTAGAACGCCCAGCCGAAGACGCCGCCCGCGAGCAGGGCCAGCACCACGACGAAGGTCGTGACGACCTTGTGGCGGCCGAGGAACGCCGTCGTCCTCTCCAGCCGGGTGCGCGGCCGGTGGTGCGACCGCGGATGCGATCCGGTGTGCGAACGAGCCCAGACGCTCCGGCTCCCCCGTGCCACGGTGCCTAGTGTGACACACGTGGAGTCGTCCCCAGGGGGCCTGCGAGCCGACGGTGACCGGTGGCGGTGGGTCGCCCTCGGCGGGTACGCCGCAGCCCTCGCCGGCCTCACCCTGGCCCCGATCGGCTGGCGGCTGAACCGGCTCACGGTCCGCCTCTACGTCCTCTTCAGGTACGACGTCCCGGTGGCACCCGGCTGGGCCGGCCCCGAGCAGTACGGCGACCTGCTCAACGTGCTCCTCTACGTGCCGCCCGCGTTCCTCCTGGCCGGCACCCGCCTGCGCTGGTGGGGTGCGCTGCTCGTCTGCGTGGCGGTCTCGGTCGCCACCGAGCTGACGCAGGAGCTCGTCGGCCGGCAGGGCGAGGTCGGCGACGTCGTCTGCAACGCCACGGGCGCGGTCGTGGGCGTGCTGCTCGCGGGGCTGCTCAGACGACGAGCCCGCCGGCGACCAGCCGCTGGACGAACGTCCTGACGTCGGACGCGACCGTCTCGGTGAGATCGGCGCCGGTGAGCGCGGCCGCCCGCGCGGCGATCGCGTCCACGTCCGCGCAGCCGTCGGCGATCGCCCGCCACACGGCCGCTGCCGAGCCCTCGAGCACCAGCGGGTCGCCGTACGGCACCTTGGCGACGTAGGCCGCCCGCTCGTCGTCGACCCACGCGACGTCCGCGGCGATCCTCACGGCCGCCGCCGGAGGGAGTCGCGGACGAGGTGCCACGCACGCGCCGTCTGGACCGCCGCGATCCCGCGGTCGGCCGGGCCGTCGGGGGTGGTCGGTCGCAGCGCCCGGCGGAGGGTGGCGCCGAGCACGCCGTGCGCGCGGGCCGAGCGGAGGCGGGCCCGCCACTCGCGCCAGCGGTTGGCGTCGCCGGAGGAGTAGACGGCCCACAGGTCGTGGTCGGGGTGGTCGCGGAAGTCGTCGAGCCGTCCGAGCCCCGCTGCGAGGCCGACCTCGGCGCCGAGCTCGTGGGCGAGCGCCTCGACCGCGGCCCGCAGCGACGGGTCGGCCGCCGTCCACGTCTCCCGCAGGTGCCGGGTGCTCGCGCGGTGAGGGCCCGACCGGCCCTCGTGCAGCGCCAGCACCAGCACCTCGGCCTCCACCCGCGGTGTGGGGCAGGGCCGGTGCGCGATGAGCGTGCTGCGGTGGTCGCGCGCCAGCGCGTCGTACGCCGCCTCGGGGTCGGTGTCGAGGCCGGGCCAGGAGCGGTGGAGGTCCAGGCAGCCCCAGCGGTCGTGCCACCAGGCCGCGGAGTGCGCCCAGGCCGAGCTGTCGTCGTAGTCGCCGCGCTGCTCCCAGCCGGCGGCGAGCAGTCGTCGCTCGAGCGCCGGCAGGTGGCTCGGCCGGACCAGGACGTCGACGTCGCTGCCGCCGTGGGGCGGGTACCACGCCGGGTCGGCGGCCGGCCCCTTCAGGTGCAGCAGGTCGACGGCCGCCTCCGTCGCGAGCGCGTCGACGACGGCGTGCGCCAGCCGGATCCGCGCGGCGAGCGGGACCTCGGCTTCGATCACGGTGCTCAGCCTAGAACTGGCGGATCCAGCCCAAGCGGCGAGCGGGGTGGCTCCGGAGGGTCGACGGTCCATACTGGTGGCCGACTCACGACCGCGAGGAATCACTTGACCCTGCTCGACTTCGTCCGCCTGACGCGTGCCCACCTCAGGCTGATCCTGGCCCTGCTCGTGGTCGGCGTGCTCGCGGCGGCGGCGTACACGTGGACGCGTCCGGTGCTCTACACCTCCACCGCGACCGGCCAGGTGTACGCCGGCAGCGCGACCTCGACCGGCGAGGCGCTGACCGGCCTGAGCCTGGCGGTGAGCAAGTCCCAGGTCTATGCGGCGTACGCCGACGGCAAGCTCGTCCAGCAGCGCATCGTCAAGCTGCTGCACGAGGAGGCCGACTCGGTGCCGGCGTACACGCTGACGGCGACGACCAACCAGATCAGCCCGGAGATCACCGTGTCGGCGACGGCGTCGTCGCCGACGGCCGCGCGCGACGTGGCGGACGCCGCGGTCAAGGCGATCGCGGCCGTGGCGGCCGACCTGGAGCGCGCCTCGATCGCGCGCGAGCAGTCGGCGAAGGGCGAGCAGCCGGTGGTGAGGGTCGTGCCGCTGGAGGACGCCTCGCTCCCGACCAGCCCGTCGTCGCCGAACTACAAGCGCAACCTGCTGGGCGGGGCGCTGCTCGGCCTGGTGCTCGGCTACGTCGCCGCGCTGGCCAGGC
>WQZX01000077.1 GCA_009780515.1 Nocardioidaceae bacterium
CCCCTACGGGCAGTACACCCAGGACGGGACCCTCGGCACCCCGGGCAATCGGGGGTATCTGGACAAGCAGCTCGACCCGACCGGTGATCTGCGTCTGGACGAGCGGGACTACACCCCCGAGCTCGACCAGGCCACCACCCCCGACCCACTCCTGTTCCCCGGCGACCCGCTGTCGGCCAACCCCTACACCTACTCCGAGAACAACCCGATGGGGGACTGCTGCACGGATAGGTGACAAGACCCGTCGCGCCGTCGGCCGAGGTCCGGCGGCAAGGGAGTGACGGACTCCACTGCTCGGGCGTGTGGCTCCGGGGCGGTGGGGGACGGATAAAGTGGTCGTTCGTGACTGATTCGCCGCTGACGCTCGCGCAGCCCGAGGACGCGCACTCCCGCGAGGAGTGGGAGGCCGCGACGGCCGCCGTCCTCCGCAAGTCGCGTCGCCTTTCCGACGACGATGCCGACAGCCTGGTGTGGGACAAGCTGACCCGCACCACGCTCGACGGCATCGCGATCACGCCGCTCGGCCTGCCAGCCGACCTCGACGGTCTGCAGACCGCCGGGCGGCCGACCCGGGCCGGCGCGTGGGACATCCGAGCCCGGTACGCCGGGGCGGGGGAGAGGCTGCTCAACGAGCACGCCCTCGTCGACCTCGACGGCGGCGTGACGTCGCTGTTCGTCCAGGCATCGGCCGACACCGACTTCAAGGTGCTGCTCGACAAGGTGCTGCTCGACCTCGCGCCGGTCGCGCTCGAGCCGGTCGGCGACCCGGTCGCCGTGGCGAAGGCGTTCCTCGACCACGCGACGTACGACGACCTCCACCCGGGCACCAACCTCGGCGCCGACGCGGCCACCGCGACGCCCGAGCAGCTCGTCGAGGTCGCCGGGCTCGCCAAGAAGGCCGGTGTGCTCGGTGTCGTCGTCGACGCCGTCGCGGTGCACGACCTCGGAGCCTCGGACGTCCAGGAGCTGGCGGCTTCGTTGGCGATCGGCGCGGCCGCGCTGCGCACGCTCACCGATGGCGGCCTCTCCGTGGAGGATGCGGCCGGGTTGATCGAGTTCCGCTACGCCGCGGCCGACGAGCAGTTCCCGACCATCGCCAAGCTGCGCGCCGCGCGCCGGCTCTGGGCGCGGGTGCTGGAGCTGTCCGGGGTCTCGACAGGCTCGACCACCGGGGGCGTCGGCCAGCGCCAGCACGCCATCACGTCGCGGCCGATGCTCACCAAGTACGACCCGTACGTGAACATGCTCCGCACCACGGTCGCCGCGTTCGCCGCGGGCGTGGGAGGTGCCGACGCCGTGACGGTGCTGCCGTTCGACAGCCCGCTCGGCCAGCCCGACGCCTTCGGCCGCCGGATCGCCCGCAACGTCTCGCACCTCCTGATGGACGAGTCGCACGTGCACGAGGTCGCCGACCCCGCCGGCGGCTCGTACGCCGTCGAGAGGCTCACCGACGACCTCGCCGTCGCCGCGTGGGAGCTCTTCGGCCGCCTCGACGAGGGCGAGGACATCGCCCCGCCGATCGAGGAGACCGTCGCCAAGCGCGAGGCCGCCATCGCCAAGCGCAAGCAGCCGATCACCGGTCTCTCGGAGTTCCCGAATCTCGCCGAGAAGCTGCCCGCCCGCGAGGCGAGCGACGACGGCGCCGACGTCCGTCGCTACGGCGCGTCCTTCGAGGCGCTGCGCGACGAGCCGGCCGCGAAGCCGGTGTTCCTCGCCACGCTCGGCACCATCGCCCAGCACACCGCCCGGGCCACCTTCGCCACCAACCTGTTCGCCGCCGGCGGCGTCGCGGTCGAGACCGCCGGCGCCACCGCGGGCGTCGACGACCTGATCGCCGCGTACGACGGCCAGCCGGTGGTCTGCCTCGCCGGCGCCGATCCGACGTACGAGGAGTGGGGGGCGGACGCCGCCGCCGCGCTCCGTGAGGCCGGCGCCCAGCGCGTGATCGTCGCGGGCAAGCCGACCGACTACGTCGACGACTCCTGCTCGATGGGCGTCGACGCGTTGTCCTTCCTCGACCGGACGCGAGAGGCGCTGGCATGACCATTCCCAAGTCCTTCAAGGGGCAGCCGCTCGCCGGCAACGCCCCCGCGCCCACGGGTGACGTCCACGGCGACCTGGAGTCCTGGCACTCCCCGGAGGGCATCGAGATCAAGCCGGCGTACAGCGCCGAGGACCTCGAAGGCCTCGACGCGCTCGACACCTTCCCGGGCCTGAGCCCGTTCCTGCGCGGGCCCTACCCGACGATGTACACCTCGCAGCCCTGGACGATCCGGCAGTACGCCGGGTTCTCCACCGCGGAGGAGTCCAACGCCTTCTACCGCCGCAACCTGGCCGCCGGCCAGAAGGGCCTGAGCGTCGCCTTCGACCTCGCGACCCACCGCGGCTACGACTCCGACCACCCGCGCGTGCGCGGCGACGTCGGCATGGCCGGTGTCGCGATCGACTCGATCTACGACACCCGCACCCTCTTCGACGGCATCCCGCTGGACCAGATGTCGGTGTCGATGACGATGAACGGCGCGGTGCTGCCGGTCCTCGCGCTCTACATCGCCGCGGCCGAGGAGCAGGGGGTGAAGCCGGAGCAGCTCTCGGGGACGATCCAGAACGACATCCTCAAGGAGTTCATGGTCCGCAACACCTACATCTATCCGCCGGCGCCGTCGATGCGGATCATCTCCGACATCTTCGCCTTCACCAGCCAGCGGATGCCGCGGTTCAACTCGATCTCGATCTCCGGCTACCACATGCAGGAGGCCGGAGCGACCGCCGACCTCGAGCTCGCCTACACGCTGGCCGACGGCGTCGAGTACATCCGCGCGGGCCTCGACAGCGGCCTGACCATCGACCAGTTCGCGCCCCGCCTCAGCTTCTTCTGGGCGATCGGCATGAACTTCTACATGGAGGTCGCCAAGATGCGCGCGGCCCGAGCGCTCTGGAGCCGGCTGGTCCGCCAGTTCGACCCGCAGAACCCGAAGTCGCTGTCGTTGCGCACCCACTCGCAGACCTCCGGCTGGAGCCTCACCGCCCAGGACGTCTTCAACAACGTGGGACGCACGGCGATCGAGGCGATGGCCGCGACGCAGGGGCACACCCAGTCGCTGCACACCAACGCCCTCGACGAGGCGATCGCGTTGCCGACCGACTTCTCCGCGCGCATCGCCCGCAACACCCAGCTGCTGCTGCAGCAGGAGTCGGGGACGACGTACTCCATCGACCCGTGGGCCGGCAGCTACTACGTCGAGAAGCTCACCCACGACCTGGCCGAGAAGGCCTGGGCCCACATCCAGGAGGCCGAGGCCGCCGGCGGCATGGCCAAGGCGATCGAGCAGGGCATCCCGAAGATGCGCATCGAGGAGGCGGCCGCCCGCACCCAGGCCCGCCTCGACTCCGGCGCGCAGAAGCTGATCGGCGTCAACACCTACCGGCTGCCGGCCGAGGACCCGCTCGAGGTCCTCAAGGTCGACAACGACGACGTCTACCGCCAGCAGATCGCCAAGCTCGAGCGCCTGCGCGCCGAGCGCGACGACGAGGACGTGCGCAGCGCGCTGGAGGCGCTGACCAGCTCGGCCGAGCGCGGCGAGGGCAACCTGCTCGAGCTGGCCGTCGCCGCCGCCCGCAACAAGGCGACGGTGGGCGAGATCTCGGAGGCGATGGAGAAGGTCTACGGGCGCCACCAGGCCGTGATCCGTACGATCTCCGGCGTGTACCGCGACGAGGCCGCCGAGTCCGGCGACACCCTGCTCGACCAGGTCCGGCAGGCGACCGACGAGTTCGCCGAGGCCGAGGGTCGTCGCCCCCGCATCCTGGTCGCCAAGATGGGCCAGGACGGTCACGACCGCGGCCAGAAGGTCGTCGTCTCGGCGTTCGCCGACATGGGCTTCGACGTCGACGTGGGCCCGCTGTTCTCCACGCCCGAGGAGGTCGCGCAGCAGGCGATCGACGCCGACGTCCACATCGTCGGTGTCTCATCGCTGGCGGCGGGCCACCTCGCGCTGCTCCCCGCGCTGAAGAAGGCGCTGGCGGAGCAGGGCCGTGACGACATCATGGTCGTCATCGGCGGCGTGATCCCGCCCGACGACGTACCGACCCTGAAGGAGATGGGCGCCGCCGCGGTCTTCCTGCCCGGCACGGTCATCGCCGAGTCGGCGCTGGACCTCCTCGCGAAGCTCCGCGACCAGCTGGACCACTGAGCGCAGTCCACAGGGCGTCAACGCGGAGGATCCCCGGCACCTGGTGCCGGGGATCCTCCGCGTTGAGGTCGTCCCCGGTCCCGGGAACACCCGGCGCCGCCGAACGCTTGGGACAGACATGACCTCGATCAGGGAGCTCGTCCCCGCCAGCCACCACGACCTGCTCGACGCGAGGTGGGCGACCGCGCTGGTCACCCTCGACGCCCAGGGCCGGCCGCACACGACCGCCGTCTGGTACCTCGCCGATGACGAGGACGGCCGGCTGAAGATCTCGCTCTCCGACGCGCGGGTGAAGTTCAAGCACCTCAGCGCGAACCCGGAGGCGGGCCTGCTGATCGTCGACCCGAGCAACCAGTTCCACACGCTGGAGGTCCGGGGCACCGTCACCCTCGCAGCGGACGACGACAAGGCCGTGGCGACCAAGGTCGGAGCCAAGTACGACGCCGACATCGCCGACTTCGACCAGCCCGGCGACAAGCGCTACACCGCGGTGATCACGCCGCGCAAGGTCGTCACGAACGGCTGACCTCGCGGCGCGGTGGTGCACCGAGTATCTCGGAGATACACTTGGCGCATGCCCACCGCGCTTCGTCGTTACCAGGTCACCGAGACGCCCGAGGTCGCGCGCGCCCTGGAGATCGCGGAGCGACGGTGGCCGGGCAAGTCCCGAGGCGCGTTGCTGGCGGCATTGGCCGAGGAGGGCGCCAAGTCCGTCGAGCGCGACGACGCTGCACGCAGAGAGGCGCGCCGCCGCGAGCTGGAGGCGCTGGCGGGCAGCTTCCGCTACGAGGCGGGGTACCTCGAGGAGCTGCGCAAGGACTGGCCGGAGTGATCGTCCTCGACGCGAACGTGCTGATCGCGTTCCTCGATGGGGACGACGCGCATCACCGCTCGGCGATCGAGTTGATGGCGACCGCAGATCGCTATCGCATGCACCCGCTCACGGTGGCAGAGGTGCTGGTCAAGTGGGTTCGGGAGCGGCGCCTTGCCGAGGTCGAGCAGCTGCTCGACGAGCTCGGGGTGACGACGCACCAGCTGATCGCACGCGAGAGCGTGCGCCTCGCCGAGCTGCGAGCTTCGACGGGACTGAAGCTTCCCGACTGCTGCCCGCTGTTGCTCGCGGAGGTGGGCGGATGGCCTTTGGCGACCTTCGACGCCAGGCTCGCGACCGCGGCACGATCACGTGGCGTGGAGATCGTCGAGGAGGGGCCGTGACCGCACGTGCGTCTCGATCGAGGAGGTACGGGCTCGCGGACACCTCGTCCTGGTCCGGCATGGTGCGGCGTCACCCCTCGGCGGGCAGGCCGGTGTCGCGGATCAGGTAGAGCCAGGGGAACGCCTTGCAGCCGATCCGCCAGCCCTCCTTCTCGTAGCGGCCCGGCGACTTCACCCAGGCGACTCGTCGGTGCTCCCACTGGGTGGCTGTGCGGATCATCCGGTGACAGAGCAGCCCGGCACCGACCGTGTGCCAGCCCATCCGGCCGGCGAGCTCCAGCTCGTGCATCTCGTCGAACGCGGTGACCGGGCCGAGCGTGCGCCGCTCCGCCTCGTCCACCGCCTCCGGCCGGGCGCCGAACCGCTTCTGGGCCGCCTGCCGGGTCATGTCGAGGGCGGCGCCGATCGCCGCCCAGCTGTGGCCAGCGGCTCGCGCGGTGATGACGGAGTGGTGGAGGAGGTCGCCGACGATCTCCTCGGCCTGAGCGGTGCGTCGGACGACCTCGAGGGGATCGCGGGTGTCCCCGGCCTCCGGGGCTCGGGTGAGGATCGCGGAGCCGAGGAGATCGGTCAGCGCGTCCGTGTCGGTCATCGGCTGTCGTCTCGATCTCGACTCGGCAGCCAGCCGGTGTCGTGCTTCCGCAGGCCGGCGCCGAGGATGTAGGCCGCGGTGAGGATCATCGCGAGGCCCGCGCCGACGGCGGCGCCGAAGAGCACGCCGTGCAGCGATCGCGCGATCGTGCCGAGGGAGATCCCGATGGCCATCCAGGCCATGGCGAAGCCCTGCTGGCTGGAGGACAGGCGACTCATGGCGTCAACCCTAGGTTGACGCCGATGCCGCGTCAACCGTTGGTTGACATGAGAGCATCATGCCCGTGACCGAGCGCTCCCCGATGATCGACGACCTGCTGACCGGCATCCGCGACGGCAAGCGGGCGAGCGTGTCACGGGCGATCACCATCATGGAGTCGACCGCGCCGAAGCACCGGGCGCTGGCGCGCGAGCTGCTCGCGGAGCTCCCCAGGGGGGATGTGGTCCGCGTCGGGATCTCCGGCGTGCCCGGCGTCGGCAAGTCGACCTTCATCGAGACCCTCGGAACCCACCTCACCCAGCAGGGCCACAAGGTCGGCGTACTCGCCGTCGACCCGTCCAGCGTCCGCACCGGCGGCTCGGTGCTCGGCGACAAGACCCGGATGGCGCGACTCTCGGTCGACCCGAACGCCTTCATCCGCCCCAGCCCCAGCGCCGGCACGCTCGGCGGCGTCGCCCGGGCGACCGTCCAGGCGATGGCCGTCCTCGAGGCCGCCGGGTACGACGCCATCCTGGTCGAGACCGTGGGCGTCGGTCAGTCCGAGGTGACCGTGGCCGGCATGGTCGACACCTTCCTCTTCCTCACGATCGCCAACACCGGCGACCAGCTCCAGGGCATCAAGAAGGGCATCCTGGAGATCACCGACGTCGTCGCGGTCAACAAGGCCGATCCCGACGACGAGGCCCGGTCCCAGCAGGCGCGTGTCGCCGCCCGCGAGCTCGCCGGCGCGCTGCGTCTGGTCCGCGGCCACGGCGAGTGGGTCCCGCCGGTCGTCACGGCGTCCGGCCTCACCGGCCACGACGTCGACGGTGTCTGGGCGCAGATCCTCGAGCACCGCGACCACCTCGGCGTCGACGGCCTGGCCCGCAAGCGCGCCGAGCAGCAGCTGGAGTTCACCTGGGCGCTGGTCCGCGACGAGCTCGACCAGCGCCTGCGGCACTCGGCGGGCGTCAAGGCGATCCGCGACGACGTACGCGCCGAGGTGCTGGCCGGCGAGCTGACCGCGCCCCTCGCCGCCGACCGCCTCCTTGCGGCGTACGACGACGAGCGCTGAGCCGGAGAGCAGCAGGTCGGCTTTCGACTTGGTAACAACTTCGCGGCGTTCCCTCTCCGTCCGTCTCCCGCAACTAGGGTGCGTGGCGTCGCGCCGACCAGCGGCGTGGGAACAGGAGGGCACTCTTGCGCAGGATCAGCAAGGTCGCGGCTGTCGGACTCATCGCCGCCGTCGCGCTCACCGGTTGCGGTGAGAAGCACGCGGGCAGCAGCGCGTCCGGTGCGCCGTCCGATGTCTGCACCGGTCTCAAGCCCAGCAGTCCGGTCAAGCTCGCGATCGCCTTCGACGTCGGCGGTCGCGGTGACCACTCCTTCAACGACTCCGCGTATGCGGGCGCCGAGAACGCGGTGTCCAAGCTGGGTGCCAGCTGCATCGAGGCCCAGGCCACGCAGGGCGAGTCCGACGCGCAGCGCGAGGACCGCCTCAAGCAGCTCGCCGAGCAGGGGCCGAACGCGATCGTGGGTGTGGGCTACCTCTATTCGAAGGCCGTCAACGTCGTCGCGCCGCAGTACCCCAAGATCAACTTCCTCGTCGTGGACGGCTACGACCCTGACAAGACGGTCAACAAGAACGTCGCCTACGACGCGTTCCAGCCGCAGGAGTCCTCCTTCCTCGCCGGAGTCGCGGCCGCGCTCACGACCAAGTCGAAGATCGTCGGCTTCATTGGCGCGGTGCCCGGTGCGACGATCGGCCCCTTCCAGGCCGGCTACACCGCAGGCGTGCACGCGATCGCACCCTCGATCAAGGTCGAGTCGCAGTACATCGTGCCGAGTGGCGACAAGGGGTACGCAGACCCGGCCGACGCCAAGACGATCGCCCAGAAGATGCTGGACGACGGTGCGGACGTCATCTTCCACGCCGCCGGTCAGTCGGGTGCTGGCCTGTTCGAGGCGGTCGCCGCAGCGGGCAAGGGCAAGTGGGCCATCGGCGTCGACTCCGACCAGTACACCCAGGTCCCCGCCGACCAGCGGTCGCACATCCTGACCTCCGCCCTCAAGCGGGTCGACACCGGTGTCTTCGACTTCGCGCAGTCGGTGAAGCAGGGCAAGCCGCAGACCGGCTACGTCGCCTACGACCTGAAGAACTCGGGCGTGGGCCTGTCCTACAGCGGGGGCTTCCTCGACAAGGACAAGAGCAGGATCATGCAGTACCAGAAGAAGATCGAGGACGGTCAGATCAAGGTCCCGACCGACCCCTCGAAGGTCAAGTGACGACCTGACCCAGAAGGTTCCGAGCGGCGGGGTCCGGGAGATACGTTTCTCCTGGACCCCGTCCTGTCCATGACTACCGAGGTCGAGGAGAGATCGTTGGCCGTCACGAGCGAAGCGGCTGCGCTCGCGCCACGGATCGAGCTGCGCGGCATCGGCAAGCGCTTCCCCGGCGTCGTCGCCAACCATGACGTCGACGTCGTCATCCGGCCCGGCACCGTCCACGCACTCGTCGGCGAGAACGGTGCGGGCAAGTCGACACTGATGAAGATCCTTTACGGCGTCCAGCGCCCCGACGACGGCGAGATCGTCGTCGATGACGCTGCCCGGTCCTTCAGGTCGCCCGGCGATGCGATCGGTGTCGGCATCGGCATGGTCTTCCAGCACTTCATGCTGGCTGACAACCTGACGGTGCTCGAGAACTGCGTGCTGGGCGCCGAGCGGCTGCACGGCATCGGATGACGGGCCCGGGCCGCCTTCGTGGACCTGTGTGCCCGCTTCGGCTTCGACCTCGACCCCGACGTGCTGGTCGAGGAGCTCGGTGTGGCAGCCCGGCAGCGCCTCGAGGTCGTCAAGGTCCTCTATCGCAGGGCGAAGGTCATCATCCTCGACGAGCCCACGGCCGTGCTGGTGCCGCAGGAGGTCGAGTCCCTGTTCGCCAACCTGCGCGACCTTCGAGCGAGCGGTCACTCGGTTCTGTTCATCTCCCACAAGCTCGATGAGGTGCTGGCCATCGCCGACGACATCACCGTGATGAGGCGTGGGACGACCGTCGGGGAGGCCAAGCCGGGGGAGGTCACCAAGCATCAGCTCGCGGAGCTGATGGTCGGAAGCGAGCTTCCGTCTCCCGCGACGACGACGTCGACGGTCCAGGAGACCGTCATGCTCGAGCTGCGCGGGGTCACCCTGGTCGAGGGAGAACGGGCGGTGCTCGACGGGATCGACCTCGCCATCCGCAAGGGTGAGGTCCTTGGCATCGCCGGCGTCGAGGGCAACGGCCAGACGGAGCTGGTCGAGGCGATCATGGGTCTTGTCCGGCCGACGGGCGGAACCATCCTCCTCGGTGGATCGGACGTGACGACAGCGAGCACCCGGGCCCGCCGCGAGGCCGGCATCGGCTACATCCCCGAGGACCGCCACCGCCACGGCCTCCTCCTCGACTCTCCGCTCTGGGAGAACCGGATCCTCGGACATCAGACCCGGCCGCCGAGCGCCCGCGGACCCTGGATCGACCGCCGCGGCGCCCGGCGTGACACCGACCGCATCGTCGAGCAGTACGACGTCCGCACGCCGTCGATCGACACGAACGCCCGCGCGCTGTCCGGCGGCAATCAGCAGAAGCTGATCGTCGGCCGGGAGATGTCGGACGAACCGGTGCTGTTGATCGCTGCCCACCCGACCCGCGGAGTCGACGTGGGCGCGCAGGCGGCGATCTGGGACCAGATCCGCACCGCCCGCCGGGGCGGCCTCGCGGTGCTGCTCATCTCGGCCGACCTCGACGAGCTGATCGGCCTGTCGGACACCATCCGGGTCATCCTGCGCGGCCGGATGGCCGGCACCTTCGCCCCGGGCACGGTGACCCCGGCCGAGCTCGGAGCCGCGATGACGGGAGGACGCGACTGATGAGCTGGCCGATCCGTGCGCTGAGGGCGACCGTCGTCGCGCTGGCCGCGCCGTTGGCCGCGGTGCTGATCGCCGTGATCGCGACCTCGCTGGTCATCATGATCTCCGGGAGCGACTCGGGCGTCGGTGACTTCTGGCGGGTGATGCTGTCCAAGCCCGAGGACCAGACGATGGTCGACATCGTCAACACCGCCGCGCAGCTCTACATCGCCGCTGTAGCCGCCGCGATCGGCTTCCGCATGGGCCTGTTCAACATCGGCGTCGAGGGACAGTACGGTCTCGCGGCGTACGTCGCGGCCGTGTTCGCCGGCGGCATGTTCCTGCCGGGTCCGCTGAACGTCATCGTCGCGACCCTGTTGGCCGTGCTGACGGGCGCGGCGTGGGCGGGGATCGCCGCCCTGCTGAAGGTCTATCGAGGCGTCAGCGAGGTCATCAGCACGCTGATGCTCAACGCGATCTCGCCGATCATCGTGACCCACTTCCTGAACAAGTACGGTCGGCAGACCGGTTACGACATCCACACTCATCCGGTGAGCGGGTCGAGCACCGTCGGCGGCTGGGCGCCGTGGGGCCAGGACAACGGCGAGATCTGGAGCCTCGGGCTGCTGGCGGTCGTCGTCGGCGTCGGCTTCTGGCTGCTGCTCAACCGCACCCGGATCGGCTTCGAGCTGAGGGCCACGGGCAGCTCACCGGCGGCCGCGGCGGCCAGCGGAGTCAGCGCGAAACGGATGGCGATCGTAGCGATGCTGCTGTCCGGTGGCGTCGCTGGACTCGTCTGGATGCCGGCGCTGTTCGGCGACGCGTACACCTACAGCGAGTCCACGTTCGTGGGGAACCTCGGCTTCACCGGGCTTGCCGTCGCGCTGCTCGGCCGCAACCGGGCGGTCGGGATGGCGTTCGGGGCGGTGCTGTTCGCCTGGCTCAGCGCGCAGTCCGACGCCCTGCAGATCGGCACCGACATCGCCCCACAGATCTACGAGATCACGCAGGGTATCTGCGTGCTTGCGGTGGTGGTCGCCTACGAGATGGTGCAGCGCTACCGCGCCCGGGCGGAGCAGCGAGCGGTCGCGGCCGCCGTGCCCGAGGCGGTGTCGGCATGAGCACACCCACCCTGGAGCGCACGCGCACCGCGATCGGCCGCCGGTTCCTGGGCCTGAGCCCGCTGACCTGGGTGCTGATCCTGGGAGGCCTGACCGTGGTGCCGTTCGTCCGGCTGGTGACCGACTCCGCGCCGCTCACCGCGACGACGACCTTCACCGCGGCGATCCTCTCCACCTGCCCGATCGCGCTGGCCGCGCTCGGTGGCGTCTGGTCCGAGCGGGCCGGCGTGGTCAACATCGGCCTTGAGGGTCAGATGCTGCTCGGTACGTGGGGTGCGGCGTACTTCAACTGGTACTACGGGCCGTGGGTGGGCCTCGCGGGCGGCATCGCGCTCGGCATGGTCGGTGGGCTGCTGCACGCGATAGCCACGATCACCTTCGGCGTCGATCAGATCGTCTCCGGCGTCGCGATCAACATCATCGCCAGCGGCGCGGTCGAGTTCCTCTCGCGGGCCTTCTTCTCCCGGATCCCGACGAACGGCGGGCCCCGCAACCTCACCGGCCTTTTCACGCTGCCGACGGTGCGCATACCCGGCCTCGACGACGCACTGTCCACGCTCAACGGTCGACATTGGTTCCTCGTATCCGATCTCGCCGGCTTCCTCGAAGCCTTCGTTGCCGACATCTCCGTGGTCTCGCTGCTGGTGATCGTGCTGTTCGTGCTCAGCTGGTGGTTGCTGCGGCGTACCACTTTCGGGCTGCGGCTGCGCTCCTGCGGTGAGAGCCCGGCCGCCGCAGAGTCCCTCGGCGTCGATGTCCGGCGCTACAAGTACGTCGGCGTGCTCGTCTCCGGCGGTCTCGCCGGCCTCGGGGGCGCCTACCTGTCCACGGTCGCGACCAGCACGTTCAACGTCGGTCAGACCAACGGCGACGGCTACATCGGGCTGGCGGCGATGATCTTCGGCAACTGGAACCCCTTCGGGGCGCTCGGCGCCTCGGCGCTGTTCGGTTACGCCGACTCGCTGCAGCTGCGCAGCCCGGTCTCGCTGCACGCGCTGCTCCTCCTGCTCGCCATCGGCCTCGCCGCGCTCACGGCGTGGCGGCTGTGGCAGCGGCGCTTCCGGGCAGCGATCACCAATGGCGTCATCGGCGTGGCGTTCCTGCTGTGGTTCCTGTTCACCAACTCGATCCCGAGCGACCTGGGCGGCATGACGCCGTACCTCGTCACGCTGCTGGTCCTCTCCGTCGCGTCCCAGAGCCTGCGGATGCCGGCGGCCGATGGGCAGCCCTACCGGAAGGGATCGGCGGGCTGATGGCCTTCGACTGGGACACCCTGAAGGCCGAGGCGATGACAGCGGCCGAGTGTGCGTACGCGCCGTACTCCTCGTTTCCGGTGGGAGCCGCCGCCCTGGTGGACGACGGTCGGGTCGTGAGCGGATGCAACGTCGAGAACGCGTCCTACGGCGTCGGCCTGTGCGCCGAGTGCGGGCTCGTCAGCGCCCTGCACCGGAGCGGGGGCGGGCGGCTCAGCCACTTCGTGTGCGTCAACGGCGCCGGCGAGCTGCTCATGCCCTGTGGCCGCTGTCGCCAGCTGCTGTGGGAGAACGGCGGTCCCGAGCTCCTCCTGCTCACCGGTTCGGGCGTCAAGCGGATGGACGAGGTGCTGCCGGATGCCTTCGGTGCCGACGACCTCGCTTGACCTGACCGCGCCGGAGTTCGTCGCCGACCCGTACCCTGCCTTCGCCGAGGAGCGGGCACGGCACGGCTTCGCCAGGCACCTGCCCTCGGGCACGTGGCTCGCGTTCAGCCACGCGGCAGCGGGCGCGGTGCTGCGCAATCGCGCGCTCGGCCGCGTGTGGCACGACCGTGAGCCGGCCGCGGCGCTGGAGCCCTTCAACCTCCTTCATCGCAACCAGATGATGGAGAACGAGCCGCCCGAGCACACGCGTCTCCGCCGTCCCGTCGCCGCCGCGTTCAATCGCGGCCACGTCGAGCGGTTGCGCCCACGGGTGCGCTCCCTTGCCGCCGAGCTGCTGGATGCCGCAGGGGACCGGTTCGACGTCATCGAGGCGTACGCCGAGCCGTTGCCGGTGATGGTCATCGCCGAGCTGCTCGGCGTGGCCCGCGAGCGGGTGGCCGACCTGCGCGTGTGGTCGCAGGCGATCGTGCGGATGTACGAGGTGGATCCGACCGCCGAGGTGGTCGCTGCCGCGGTGGCCGCCGCCGAGGACTTCGACGCGCTCGTGCGTGATCTCGTCGCCGAGCGGCGGCAGCGCCCGGCTGACGACCTCACGTCGGACCTCGCGGCGACGGGTCTCTCCGACGACGAGGTCGTCGCCTCTGTCGTGCTGCTGCTCAACGCGGGGCACGAGGCGTCGGTGAACGTCTTCGGCAACGGGCTGGTCGGGATGCTCGCCCGTGACCTGACGCCAGGGGAGGACGTCGCATCGGCAGTGGAGGAGATGCTGCGGTTCGACTCGGCGCTCCAGCTCTTCGAGCGCACTGCCACGTCCGACACGGAGATCGCGGGTGTGCCGGTGCGCAAGGGCGAGCGAGTGGCGGCACTCCTCGGGTCGGCCAACCGCGATCCGGCGGTCTTCGATGCGCCGGCCGACTTCCGGACCGATCGCGATCCCAACCCGCACCTCGCTTTCGGTGCCGGCGTGCACTTCTGCCTCGGCTCGCCCCTGGCGCGGATGGAGATGGTCGAGTCGGTCACCGCGCTGTTCGACCGCTACCCCCGGCTGGCCCTGGACGGGGTGCCGGAGAGCCGAGGCACCTTCGTGTTGCGTGGGCACCGGGCGGTGCAGGTGTCGTCCGGGGCGTAGCTCCGCCAAGCGGTGGGGCCTCGTGGTTTCGCTCGGTGAGCGCCGGGGTAGGCGTCATCGGCCACTCGGATTCGGCTGGGCGGCAGATGGGACGACCCGAGGGAGTATTTCGATGCGTCGACTGATCGGACTGGCACTGTGCGCCTTGCTGAGTGTGACGGTTCCGGCGCTGAGCGTCGCGCCGGCCGCCCGTGCCGCCAGCGGCTCTGGCACCTGCCGCGTAGAGCACAACAGCGTTATGGAGTGCGTCAAAGTGATCAAGCACCTGTCCACACAGTTCCACCAGACCGGATCGGACGGTGAAGACAACCGCACGCCGCAGCGGCACACGCTCACCTGCTCGATCAAGAAGACGAGCAGCTTTGCCTGGGGTATGAGTTCCAGCATCTCTGCCGAGGGGAGCGCGTGGATCTTCGCGAAGGTCAGCGTCAAGATCGGCGCTCACTTCGACAAGACCGAGGCGACCGAGAACGGCGTCAGCACGAAGATGCCAGTTCCCCCACACACCACGGTGCACTGCCTGCGCGGGACTGAAGTGCAGACGTGGAAGATTCGTGTGTGCCTTTCAAACGTGTCAAACCAGTCATGCTCGTACGGCAAGTGGCACGCGCCGCAGGGCCTGATCTGGCGAACCACTGAGCACCACGACTGATCGAGCTGACGGGCCGATTCGGCGCGGCCCGCCGACTCGAGCGGACGCGGAGAACTCGTGACCACCACGTAAGGTCCACTCCGTGACTACTGCTCCGGAGCCGCACGACGCCGTCGAGGTGATCACCGCCAAGCGGGACGGCGGAGCGTTGAGCACCGACCAGATCGGCTGGGTGGTCGACGCCTACACGCGCGGGGCAGTCGCCGAGGAGCAGATGTCCGCGCTGGCGATGGCGATCCTGCTCAACGGCATGGACCGTCGCGAGATCGGCGACTGGACCGCGGCGATGATCGTGTCGGGGGAGCGGATGGACTTCTCCTCGCTCTCGCGCCCGACGGCCGACAAGCACTCCACCGGTGGCGTCGGTGACAAGATCACGCTACCGCTCGCGCCGCTGGTGGCGGCCTGCGGCGTCGCGGTGCCACAGCTGTCCGGCCGCGGCCTGGCCCACACCGGCGGAACGCTCGACAAGATGGAGGCGATCGCGGGCTGGCGCGCGTCGATGACGAACGAGGCGCTGCTGCACCAGCTCGAGGAGATCGGTGCCGTCGTGTGCGCCGCGGGGGAGGGTCTGGCGCCGGCGGACCGCAAGCTCTACGCGCTGCGGGACGTGACCGGCACGGTCGAGGCGATCCCGCTGATCGCGTCCTCGATCATGAGCAAGAAGATCGCCGAGGGCACCGGAGCGCTGGTGCTCGACGTCAAGGTCGGCAGCGGCGCGTTCATGAAGTCGGTCGAGCGCGCGCGGGAGCTCGCGCGGGTGATGGTCGACCTGGGCACCGATGCCGGCGTACGCACCGTCGCGCTGCTGACCGACATGAGCACGCCGCTGGGCTACACCGCCGGTCACGCGAACGAGGTCGCCGAGTCGCTCGAGGTCCTCGCCGGCGGTGGGCCGGCGGACGTGGTCGAGCTGACCCTCGCGCTGGCTCGCGAGATGCTCGCCGCGGCCGGCGTGGAGGGTGTCGACCCGGCCGATCGCCTGGCAGACGGGTCCGCGATGGACGTCTGGCGCCGGATGGTCGCCGCCCAGGGCGGCGACCCGTCCGCCCCGCTGCCGACGGCCCGCGAGACGCACGTCGTCACCGCGCCGGCCGATGGCGTCCTCACCCGGCTCGACGCGCTGTCGGTCGGCGTCGCGGCCTGGCGCCTCGGTGCCGGGCGCGAGCGCAAGGAGGACCCGGTGCAGGCCGCCGCCGGCGTCACCTGGCACGCCCGCCCCGGCGACCCGGTCCGCGCCGGTCAGCCGCTGCTCACGCTCGAGACGGACACGCCGGAGCGGTTCGAGCGGGCGCTCGCCGCGCTCGACGGTGGGTACGACGTCGCATCGGCCGGTACGACGTACCAGCCGGTGCCGTTGGTCCTCGACCGGATCTCCTGACGGAATCCGGCAGGTCGACCGGCCTCCGTCGCCCGAGTGCGAGCGTGGCAGCGTGGGCGGCGACACGCTCGCGCACCTAGGGAAGCAGCAGGACGACCGTCTCGGCGATCATCGCGGGCTTGTCGGCGCCCTCGATCTCGACGGTGTGCTGGACCGTGAGCTGCTTGCCGGTGGGGATGTCGCTGACGGCGGCGATCCG